>JBJMIQ010000001.1:0-5379 GCA_045806805.1 Nocardioides sp.
TTGCGCGCGTTGCCGACCCCGACGGTGGCCACGGGGACGCCCGCCGGCATCTGCACGATCGAGAGCAGCGAGTCCATGCCGTCGAGGTACTTCAGCGGGACGGGTACGCCGATCACGGGCAGCGGCGTCACCGCGGCCAGCTTGCCCGGCTGCTGGGCCGCTCCCCCGGCGCCGGCGATGATCTCCTGAATCCCGCGGCCGGCGGCCTGGCGGCCGTATTCCAGCATCTGCTCGGGCATCCGGTGCGCGGAGACCACGTCGGCCTCGTGGGGGACGTGGAACTCCTCCAGCGCCTCGGCCGCGTCCTTCATCACCGGCCAGTCGGAGTCGGAGCCCATCACGATCCCGACGCGGGGGTCAGCCATGTCTACTCACTCTCATCTCCAAGGTCACCACGGAACCATGCGGCGGCGTGCCGGGCGCGTTCGAGGCACTCGTCGAGGTCGTCGCCGTAGGCGTTGACGTGGCCCACCTTGCGGCCGGGACGCAGCTCCTTGCCGTAGAGGTGCACCCGCAGGAACGGGTCGCGGGCCAGGGCGTGCGGGTATCCGTCGTACAGCCGCCCGGTGTCGGTCGAGCCCCCCAGGATGTTGACCATGACGGTCCACGGGGCCCTGGTCGCCGGCGAGCCGAGCGGCAGGTCCATGACCGCGCGGAGGTGGTTCTCGAACTGGGAGGTGACGGCGCCGTCCTGGGTCCAGTGACCGGTGTTGTGGGGTCGCATCGCCAGCTCGTTGACCAGGACGCGGCCGTCCGCGGTCTCGAACAGCTCGACGGCCAGGACGCCGGTGACGCCGAGGGAGCCGGCGATCCGCAGCGCCAGCTCCTGCGCCCGGCTCGCAAGATCGGGGTCCAGCCCGGGCGCCGGGGCGACGACCTCGTGGCAGATGCCGTCGCGCTGCGTGGACTGCACGACCGGGTAGGCCGCGGCCTGGCCGCTCGGTGACCTCACCACGAGGGCGGACAGCTCGCGACGGAAGTCGACGAGCTCTTCGGCGAGAAGCTCCACGCCGGAGGCCGCCGCCGCCCGCAGCGGCTCCTCGCACTCCCCGGCGGAACGCACGACCCACACGCCCTTGCCGTCGTAGCCACCGCGAGTCCGCTTCAGCACGCACGGGAAGCCGAACGCCTCGATCTCCCGCAAGGAACCGACGGCGCTGTATCGGGGGTTGGGCAACCCCAGTCCCGCGATCGCCTTTCTCATGACCGCCTTGTCCTGGGCGTGCACAAGCGCCTCCGGCCCGGGACGCACGGCCAGACCGGCATCCGCGAGTGCGTGCAGGTGCCCGGTCGGGACGTGCTCGTGGTCGAAGGTCACCACGGCACAACCGTCGGTCGCCTTCACCAGGGTGTCGAGGTCGCGGTAGTCGCCCACGAGATGGTCCGGGATGACCTGTGCGGCCGAGACGCCCTCGCCCTCGGCCAGCAGCCGCAGCGGCAGCCCCAGTGCGATCGCGGGCTGCGCCATCATCCGGGCCAGCTGCCCGCCGCCGATGACGGCGAGGGTCGGTGCGGGCGCGGTCACACCGAAAGGCTAGTTGTTGTGCCCGTTGACCTCGAAGCGGAGTCCCTTGCCGCGGATCGTGGTGATCAGGGTGGGTCGTCTGGTGTCGTCACCGAGCTTGCGCCGGACCCAGCCCAGGTGGACGTCGATGGTCTTCGACGAGGTCCAGAAGTTCGTGTGCCAGACCGTGCGCATCAGCTCGTCGCGGGTCACGATGTCGCCCGCGTTCGCCATCAGCGCCTCGACGAGATCGAACTCCTTGCGCGACAGGACGACCTCACGACCCCCGCGCCACGCGCGGCGGGTCTCGGGGTCGAGCTCGACGTCCTGCACCTTGAACATGTGCCTACGGTAAAAACCGGGGTGTCACCCAAACGTAAAACGCGGTGACCTTGCACAAACGTTGGAAATCGCGAGGCGTGACCCAGCGGTTCCGGCTAGTGCCGGCGGACGGCGACCGGCTCGACCGGCCCGAACCCCCGGACCGGACGGGTCGGAAGCAACCGGGTCTCGAACTGGTCCACCGGCAACAGCCGGGCCGTCTCCGCGTCGACGATGATCCGGTTGCGGCGGGCCACCGCGGTCATCCTGGCGGCCATGTTGACCGGCGGGCCGTAGACGTCGCCGAGCCGCATCACGACCGAGCCGCTGGCCAGGCCGACCCGTACGTCGGGCATCCGCGGGTCGCGGCCGACCACGTTGATGATGCCTTCGGCGGTGTCATAGGCGCGGATCGGGTCGTCGTTCACGTACAAGACGGAGTCCCCGATGCTCTTGATCACCCGTCCGCGCTTGCCGGCCACGACGTCGGCACACCGGGACTCGAACAGTTCCACGATGTCGCCCAGCCGCGCCTGGCCGACCTGGTTGGACAGGGTCGTGAAGCCGACGATGTCGACGAAGCCGACCGTGACGCGGGCGGTGTGCAGGTCCTCCTCGTTGGCGCCGAGCGCCTCAACGCGGGCCACCGCCGCGGCGAGGTGGCGCCGCCAGACGTAGATGAGCAGGTCCTCGAACCCCGGGTTGATCTCACGCAGCATCCGCAGCGCGGACTCACTCCTGCTGCCGCTGGCCTGGTCGCCCAGCTCCAGCTCCTCCACGCGGTGCGCCAGGGTCCCGACCTCCCAGTCGGAGAGCCGGGCCATCGTCTGGCCCACGGCACGGGTGAGGTTGACCGCCGTGTCGAAGTCGATGACGCCGGTGTCCACGATTGCGTTGAGTCGCGAGACGGCCTGTGCATCCGCCTTGGTGAAGGCGACCTCGAGGCCGTGCTCGGGAAAGCCGAGCGCCCGCCAGAGCCGGCGGAGCTCGTCGACGGTGACTCCGGTCTCGTCGGCCACCTCGAGCGCGGTGAAGACCCGCTCCTCCCCGAGGATCGCCCGCTCGAGCCGATCCCGTGCCGTCCCTGACTCAGGTTCCATCGTCGCTGCGGTGACCCGAGAGTCGGTGGAGCTTGCTGGGGAAGGCCACAGGACGATCATGGCACTGATCGCGTCACGGGACCCGCCGGACGTGGACCACGTCTCCGGCGCCGACGGCGAAGCCGTCCACGACAAGCCGGCCACCCGAGTCGATGCCGCGCGCGGTCCCCGTGCGGACCTCTCCGCCGGGCAGCTCCACGCGCACTTCCCGGCCGATGGTCACGCACGCCTCGGTGTAGGCCGCGCGGAGCGTCTCGGTGCGTGTGGACCCCTCCGCGGCCTGCCACGCGTCGTACTCGTCGGCCAGGCGGCCCAGGACCCGTGCCAGCAGCTCGGTGCGGTCCGGGGCAGAGCCGGTGGCCAGCGCGATGGAGGTGGCGGTGTCGACCGGCAGCTCCGCCTCGGTGGTGCTGACGTTGAGGCCGATGCCGAGTACGGCCGCCGCGCCGTCGTGGGAGTCGACCCGCTCCAGCAGGATGCCCGCGATCTTGCGCTCACCGACCAGCACGTCGTTGGGCCACTTCAGCCCGGCGGGCACCTCGGCCTCCCGCAGCGCGATGGCAAGCGCGTGCCCGGCCAGGAGGGGAAGCCACGGCCACTCAGAGGCCGGCACCCGCGGCCGGAGCAGCACGGAGAAGGTCAGTGCCGCCCGGGCGGGGGTCTCCCACGCGCGGTCCAGGCGCCCGCGACCCGCCGTCTGGTGCTCGGCCACCAGCACCAGCCCGTGTGGCGCGCCGGCGCGTGCCCGGTCGGCGACCACCGCGTTGGTGGACGGGACGGTGTCGACCACCTCCACGCGCAGGTCGCGCCCCAGCGCAGCGTGCAGCGCGCCGAGACCCTCGGGGTCGAGAGGCGGGCGGGGGTCGGCGGCAGCCGTCACGGGCACTAGATTGGCCGACGAGCCAACGAGGAGGCCAGTTGAGTCCAGCAGATTCCAGCGCCGCGGAGCAGGTCGAGGATCCCGGCGAGGGCACCGAGGTCCCCGAGGACATCGACATCCACACGACGGCCGGCAAGCTCGAGGACCTCGACCGCCGGCTCGACGAGGCGATCCACGCCGGCTCGGCCAAGGCCGTCGAGAAACAGCACGCCAAGGGTCGCAAGACCGCCCGGGAACGCATCGAGCTGCTCTTCGACGAAGGCTCGTTCGTAGAGCTCGACGAGCTCGCCCGGCACCGCTCGACGTCGTTCGGCCTGGCGCAGAGGCGCCCCTATGGCGACGGCGTGGTCACCGGATACGGCACCATCGACGGCCGGCAGGTGTGCGTGTTCTCCCAGGACTTCACCGTGTTCGGCGGCTCGCTGGGCGAGGTCTACGGCGAGAAGATCACCAAGGTGATGGACCTGGCCATCAAGACGGGCTGCCCGATCATCGGCATCAACGAGGGGGCCGGGGCGCGGATCCAGGAGGGCGTCGTCTCACTCGGGCTCTACGGCGAGATCTTCCGTCGCAACGTCCACGCCAGCGGCGTGATCCCCCAGATCTCGATGATCATGGGCTCCTGTGCCGGTGGACACGTGTACTCCCCCGCGGTCACCGACTTCACCGTGATGGTCGACGGCACGTCCAACATGTTCATCACCGGACCCGACGTCATCAAGACGGTCACCGGCGAGGACGTGACCATGGAGGAGCTCGGGGGTGCTCGGACCCACAACACCAAGTCCGGCAACGCCCACTACATGGGGCACGACGAGGAAGACGCGATCGAGTACGTCAAGACGCTGCTCTCGTTCCTTCCCCAGAACAACCTCGACGAGGTGCCGTCGTACGACGAGGAGGCGGACCTGGCGTTCTCCGATCTCGACCGCACGCTCGACGCGATCATCCCGGACTCCCCGAACCAGCCGTACGACATGCACGAGGTCATCAATGCCGTCGTTGACGACGAGGACTTCCTCGAGGTGATGGCGCTCTTCGCGCCCAACATCGTCGTCGGCTTCGGCCGGGTCGAGGGCTCGCCCGTGGGCGTGGTCGCCAACCAGCCGATGCAGTTCGCGGGCACGCTCGACATCGACGCCTCGGAGAAGGCGGCCCGCTTCGTGCGCACCTGCGACGCGTTCAACATCCCGGTGCTCACCTTCGTCGACGTCCCCGGCTTCCTGCCGGGCACCGACCAGGAGTGGAACGGCATCATCCGCCGCGGCGCGAAGCTCATCTACGCCTATGCGGAGGCCACGGTCCCGCTGGTCACCGTCATCACCCGCAAGGCCTACGGCGGCGCCTACGACGTGATGGGCTCCAAGCACCTCGGTGCCGACATCAACCTGGCCTGGCCCACCGCGCAGATCGCGGTCATGGGCGCCCAGGGAGCGGTCAACATCCTCTACCGCTCCGAGCTCACCGAGGCGAAGGACCCCGACGAGAAGCGGGCGGAGCTGATCACCGAGTACGAGGACCATCTCGCCAACCCCTACATCGCGGCCGAGCGCGGCTACGTCGACGCGGTGATC
>JBJMIQ010000002.1:0-7879 GCA_045806805.1 Nocardioides sp.
CGCCACCAGCCGGAGGACCTCGAGCTCGCGTTCGGTGAGCCGCAGCCCAGGGACGTGCTGGCGCTCGGGCCTCGACATCTGTTTGAACTCGTCGATCAGCTTGACCGCCATCGACGGGCTGATCAGGGACTGCCCCTCGGCCACGACCTTGACGGCCTGGGCGACCTCCTCGATCGAGGAGTCCTTGAGCAGGTAGCCGGACGCCCCGCTCTTGACGGCCTCGTAGAGGTCGGCCTCCTCGTCGGAGACAGTGAGCATGATGATCTTGGAGGACGGGACGGCTTCCTTGATGGCCCGACAGGCCTCGATGCCGGATCGCTTCGGCATCCTCACGTCGAGGAGGACCACGTCGGGTGCCACCCCGGCTGCGAGGGTGGTGCCCTCGACTCCGTCACCTGCCTCGCCGACGACCTCGAGGCTCGGCTCTGCGGCCAAAAGCATCGTCAGTCCCCGACGGAACAGTTCCTGGTCATCGACCACTAGTACCCGAATGGGCTCCCCCGTACGTTGCGCCACAAGCGCCATCATGGCACGTCCGGAAGAGTTTGGGGACGCGTTAACTGGGTCGGTCGGCAGGGAGGGATGGCCCGTCTGGACCACCCCTCCCCGCTCGTCGGTGACTTTTCGTCAGCCGGCCGCCCCCAGATCGAGCGAGATCACGCCGTAGTCGTAGCCGCGGCGCCGGTAGACCACCGAGGGCCGTTCGCTCTCCTTGTCGACGAAGAGGTAGAAGTCGTGACCGACCAGCTCCATCTCGTAGAGGGCCTGGTCGAGGTTCATCGGCGTCGCATGGTGTGACTTCTCCCGGACCACCAGCGGGCCGTCACCGGTCACGCTGATCGGGCCGACCTTGCGGTCGATCGTCACCTCGTCGCCGTGCCCCCCTCGGGCCACCTGACCGTCCACGGGGGCGTCGGCCATGGCCTGGCCGACCGAGACCGGGGCCCGTCGGCCACGGTGGACACGCCGTCGATCGGCCGCACGCCGCATCTGCGCCGCCATCTTGTCGAGGGCCAGGTCCAGGGCCCCCATCTTCTCCTCGGCCGCAGCCTCGGCGCGGATCACGGGACCCTTCGAGAACGCGGTCAGCTCGACGCGCACCGCGCGGTCGTGCTGACGGGGGTTGCGCTCGCACTCGACCTCCACCTGCACCCGGATGATCCGATGGTCGTGCTTCTCCAGCCGCGACAACTTCTCAGTGACGTGACTTCGGAACCGGTCAGAGAGCTCGCAGTGACGTCCCGTGACCACAACTTCCATGTGAAACCTCCGGTGATCCGTTCGGCCTCATCCAGTCACTGGTCGAGGCCTTGATGGTTGAGGTTGTGCAGGAGTCCGCCCGGCCGACCTGGTCTTCGACCCCACAATCGCCTGCTGAGGTGCTCGCAGCTCGAGTGCCACTACTGACCTTCTCCCGCCCATCACCCTTCGAGACGGTCGCTCTGCGACCTCCTCCGGGACCACCGTGTAGGACGGTGGCGGCGAGGCAGGACTTACCACTAAGCCGCACCGTGATCCGAAGCCCCGGGGGGCTCCGTTACGTGGGCCGTTTCGCCTGCGACTGGCATCGGCTTGCCATGGGGACGCCCTGGGGATCCAGTGCGTCCCGATGACGCAACCACGGACCCGAACGGACTCCATGTCACGACGGTAGTTGCTGTCGGGACCCGGCGAAAGCGGTGCGGGCAGATTCCCGACCGGCGGACTAGCGGGCCCGACGCAGCCGGGTCGCGGCGGCCGTGGCGATCCCAGACACCTCCAGGCCGACCGCCTCCAGGGCCCGTTGCGCCTCGCGAGCGGTGGCCCCGGTCGTCAGTACGTCGTCACACACCACGACGCGCAGCCGACGGCCCGCGACCCGGCGCAGACGAGCCGTCGGGCAGTACATCGACCCCGCGAGATTGGTGGCGCGGGCGGTCGCGTCGAGGCCGGCCTGGTCGGCCACGCCCCCGCGCGGGACGAGGAGGCGCACCCGTCGCGCGGCGTACCCCTGGCGGCGGAGCAGGCGGGCGGCCTCACGGGTGATGGCGTCCGTCGGGTCGTGGCCGCGGGCACGAGCCGAGCCGGGCCGCGACGGGACCGGGACCAGGACCACCGCCCCGTCGAGCGGGACCGCAGCCGCCACTCCGGCGGCGAGAAGTCCCGCGAGCGGCCGCCGCAGGGCGAGGACGCGGCGTTCCTTGTGGGCCACCACCATCGACCGGACCAGACCGTCGTACGCCGCCGGTGACCAGGGGGTGACCATGCCCGACGGAGCCGGACTCGGCCACGCGGGATGGGCGCAGGACGGCAACGTCTGCGCGCAGGGTCGGCACACGGGCTGTCCGGGTCGGCCGCACCCGACGCACGTCCCACCCAGGACCAGGTCCGCGAAGACGTCGCGCATGCCGACGATCGCAGCAGGTCTCCGGTCCGTGCTCAACGGGTCGCGGGGGCTCCTGTGGACGCCTGACCGCGTCAGCCGACGTAGTCGAGGTTGCGGACCTGGGGGTCGACCTCGGGTGCGGGTGTGTCCTGGGTCAGGTCGAGCAGACCGGCCCTGGTGACCGCGAACAGGCTCTCGCTCTGGACGGGTGAGGCGACCAGGCCGGTCACCTGCCCGGGAATGGTGGTGAGGAGGCTGTCCGGGCCCGGCGGAGACCCGTCCACCGAGATGGTCCGCACCTGGAACAGCTGCCGGGCAAACCGGTGCAGCACCGCGACCGACGTCGGCGAGCTCCAGCCGAGGTCGCGAACCGCGAGCCGGTTGTCACCCTCCCACGCGATGTGATTGGCGCGCTCCACCCGCA
This sequence comes from Nocardioides sp., assembly GCA_045806805.1. Taxonomy (GTDB): domain Bacteria; phylum Actinomycetota; class Actinomycetes; order Propionibacteriales; family Nocardioidaceae; genus Nocardioides. The sequence continues at coordinate 2,790 of JBJMIQ010000002.1, forward strand.
CCACCCGGCCCTGGGCGTCATGGACGATCCGGCTCACCATCACCCGGTCGCCCGCGGCCCGATGTACGACGGCGACGAACCGCGAACCGTCCCGGGACACGGTGAAGTGGGAGACCCGGTGACCGGTGACACCGGGCACCGTGACCCCGACCGGCCGATCGCCGGAGAGGTAGGAGACGCGAGCGCCCCCGCGCCCGTTGTCGACCATCCACACCCGGTCGCTGAAGTCCCAGGCGGGCTGGAGCAGCCCCCGAGCCCCACTGACGACCGACTCGACCCGGTCACTCTGGTTGCGGACTGACGTCATCAGGAGCTCGTCACCCCCAGCCGTCACGCCGGCGACCCGGTCAGCGGTGATGTTGACCGCCGCCGAGCGCACCCCCAGCCGCGAGACCCCCATCGGGCCGTCGACGGGGTCAAGCGAGTCAGGAGGGCCCGCGACCAGTCGACCGTCCCGGAGCCCGTAGAGCAGCGTGCTCGCCCCGACCACCGTGGGGTTGAACCGGGCCCCCTGCTCGTCGACGTCGAAGAGGCTCTCGCCATCGGGCAGCGTGATCGGCTGACCACCCACGGACACCCGCAGGAACTGGATCGTCGGCTCCTGGCGCAGTGTCCAGGCGAGCTGCGCGAGCATCTGCTCGCTGGCATCGGGCGTGAGTCGGCCGTTGTACCCGCGCAGGGCCAGGTCGGCGACCCCCTCGTCGGAGACCGGCACGGACAGTCCGAAGCTGAGGCCCTCCGGGATGAAGCTCCGCGAGATGCCGTCGAGAGCCGGGCCGGGCCCCCGGAGCAGGGCGCTGGTCAGGGCCGTGGCCAACTGCTCGCCGCGAGGGACGAACACGGGCTCGGGCACGAGGATCCGGGCGCTCGGGTCGAAGAAGTACAGCGACACCTGCCGGAATCGTTGCTCGAACCACGAGTCCGGGACGATCAGCGCGTCCGGGGCCCGGGCGATCCGCCACTCGCCGTCCTCGGAGGCCATCGGGAAGGTGAGCGACCGGTCCGCCGCTGGCAGCCCGCCCAGGTAGGAGCCGCGGCCGTCGAGGTGGCGGGCCCCGCCCAGGCGGACCGAGACCCGCAGCCCGCCGCGCGGCGGAGAGGCCTCGGAGTAGGTGATCGTCTCGGCCTCCGGCTTCCAGGCGGCCTGGGCGTCGGAGGTCAGGAACTGCTTGGCTGCGTTGGTCTGGATCGGAGTGGCGGTCATGGCGTCGAGGAAACCGGTGACGATGTCGGCGGGGTTGGCTCCCGGTGCCGGTGGCTTCGGGTCGATGAACACGCCGGGCGGCTCGTCGGCCTGCCCTTCGGACCCGACGCCCTCCACCGGACCACTCTCGGGCATCTGCACGCAACCGGCGGAGACGAGCAGCGCCGTCACGGTCGCCGCGCCCAGCAGGACTCTCCTCGCGGCCTGTCTCATCGGACCTTCTCCCCGGCGTCCTCGGGCGCCAGCGGCAGCGGACTTTGCCGGAGCGTCCCCCCGGCCCGCCGCGGCAGGGTCAGCCGGAACTGTGCGCCCTCTCCCGGTCGGCCCCACGCCTGGAGCCAGCCCCCGTGCAGGTGGGTGTCCTCGAGGGCGATCGAAAGGCCAAGCCCGGTTCCGCCGCTGGAACGAGCACGAGATGGGTCGGCCCGCCAGAACCGGTTGAACACCAGCGCGGACTCTCCGGACGCCAGGCCGACGCCGTAGTCGCGGACCGCGATCGCCGCGGCGTGGTCGTCGCCGGCCACCTGGATCACGACGTCTCCGGACTCGGCGTGGTCGATGGCGTTGGTCACGAGGTTGCGGACGATCCGTTCCACGCGGCGTACGTCGGCCTCCGCCAGGCACGGGTGGCCCGGCGACCGTACGACGACCTCGGTGCCCCGCTGCTCGGCCAACGGACGGGTCAGGTCAACCACCCGGTGCACCACGTCGACCAGGTTGACGTCGTCGGTCTCGAGGATGGCGGCGCCGGCGTCGAATCGACTGATCTCGAGCAGGTCGGCGAGCAGTGTCTCGAACCGGTCCAGCTCGGTCTGCAAGAGCTCCGCCGCCCGTGCGGTCACCGGGTCGAACTGGCGGCGGGCATCGTGCAGGACGTCGCCGGCCATCCGCACCGTGGTGAGCGGCGTACGCAGCTCGTGGGACACGTCGGAGACGAAGCGGCGCTGGACCCGGCTGAGCTCCTCGAGCTGACGGATCTGGCGTTGCAGGCTGGTCGCCATCTGGTTGAACGACGTGGCCAGCCGGGCCAGGTCGTCCTCGCCGGAGACCCGGAGCCGCTCCTGGAGCTGCCCGGCGGCCAGGCGTTCGGCGACCCGTCGGGCCAGGCGGATCGGGCTGACGACCTGGCGGGTGACCAGCCAGGTCAGGCCGGCAACCAGCAGGAGCAGCAGGACGGCCGCGGTGAGCAGGGCTCGTGCCACGAGCGCCAGCGTGTCCTGCTCGGCGGTGAGCGGGAACAGGTAGTAGAGCGTGTAGGTCTCACCGTTGGCCGGCAGCACGACCTGCGATCCCACGACCACCCCGGGCCGGGTGCGGGCCGGCTCGCCATTGGCGCCCCTGGTGCGGATCTCGGTGTAGGTCCACGCGGTGCCGGCCGGCCGGGAGAAGTGGTTCTCCAGCGACGCGGGCACGCTGCTGGTGTCGAGGCCCGGGGTGAGCATGGAGCCGCCGTCGGCGATCCGGTCCTGCCCGGCCGGCCCGGAGAGCACCACGTCGAACCCGCGGGTGTCCCCCCGCTGGATGATCGGCTCGATCAGGTCCTGCTGCTGGGCCCTGAGGTCGATGTCGGTGCCGGGGGCGGCGGCCAGACGAGCCCGCGCCTCAGTGGTCTCGTTGTTCGCCTCCGCCACCACCGCGTCGACCCGCTGATCGAGCAGCCCGTCACGGGTCTGCTGCAGCAGGAACCAGCCCACCACGCCGACCACGGCCGCGGAGAGGAGCAGCGTGCTGGCCACGACGCGGGCCTGGATCGACCGGCGCCAGAAGGTGAGTCCGCGCCGGGCGGCGGCCGGGATGCTGCGACCGGTCATCGAATCGTTCCGATGCCGCTCAGGGCGTTCCCGCCTTGTAGCCGACCCCGCGGACCGTGACAACGATCTCGGGGTTCTCCGGGTCGTGCTCGACCTTGGAGCGCAGGCGCTGGACGTGGACATTGACCAGCCGGGTGTCGGCCGCGTGGCGGTAGCCCCACACCTGCTCCAGCAGCACCTCGCGGGTGAACACCTGCCAGGGCTTGCGGGCCAGGCACACCAGGAGGTCGAACTCCAGGGGCGTGAGATTGATCGGCTGCGCGTCACGGGTGACCGCGTGCCCGGGTACGTCGATGCTGACGTCGCCGATGGACAACGACTCGTTGTCCGGGGTGTCGAAGCGGCGTACGCGTGCCCGGATCCGCGCGATCAGCTCCTTGGGCTTGAACGGCTTGACGACGTAGTCATCGGCCCCGGACTCGAGGCCGAGGACCACGTCGATCGTGTCTCCCTTGGCAGTGAGCATCACGATCGGGACCCCGGACTCGGAGCGGATCTCCTTGCAGACGTCGATGCCGTCCTTGCCGGGCAGCATCAGGTCGAGCAGCACCAGGTCAGGCCGGAACTCCCGGAAGTGACCCATCGCCTCGTTGCCGCGCGTGCACATGCGGCTCTCGAAGCCCTCCTGCCGGAGGACGATCGTGAGCATCTCCGCCAGGGACGCGTCGTCGTCGACGACGAGCACGCGCCCTCTGGTGGCGACCTCGGATGGCTGGGTCATGCGTCAAGTCTGCCAGCCGAGGTGCGGAAACCCGTTGCCGTACGTCGGTTCAGCCGTGAGCCTTCGCAGTTCGACCGCATCGTGACGGTCTCCCGCCGGCGTGGAGACCGCTGCGGCCTCTCAGGTCGGGCTCAGTAGCGGTACTGATCCGGCTTGAACGGTCCCTCCACAGGGATGCCGAGGTAGGCGGCCTGGTCACCGGTGAGGGTGGTCAGCCGGACCCCGAGCGCGCCGAGGTGCAGCCTGGCGACCTCCTCGTCGAGGTGCTTGGGCAGCACGTAGACGCCGACCGGGTAGGCCTCGGGCTTGGTGAACAGCTCCACCTGCGCCAGCACCTGGTTGGTGAAGGAGTTGGACATCACGAAGCTGGGGTGACCGGTGGCGTTGCCGAGGTTCATCAGGCGCCCCTCCGAGAGCACGATGATCGAGCGGCCCGCACCTTCGCCCTCGGCAGGGAAGGTCCACACGTCGACCTGCGGCTTGACGGTCTTGCGCTCCACGCCCGGAAGCGTCTCGAGGCCCGCCATGTCGATCTCGTTGTCGAAGTGGCCGATGTTGCCCAGGATCGCCTGGTGCTTCATCCGCTTCATCTGGTCGACGGTGACGACGTCCTTGTTGCCGGTCGCCGTGATGATGATGTCGGCGACGTCGAGCACGTCCTCGAGGGTCGAGACCTGGTAGCCGTCCATCGCGGCCTGCAGCGCGCAGATCGGGTCGATCTCGGTGACGATGACCCGGGCGCCCTGTCCACGCAGCGACTCCGCGCAGCCCTTGCCGACGTCGCCGTAACCGCAGACGACGGCGACCTTGCCGCCGATGAGCACGTCGGTGGCCCGGTTGATGCCGTCGATGAGGGAGTGGCGGCAGCCGTACTTGTTGTCGAACTTGGACTTGGTGACCGAGTCGTTGACGTTGATGGCGGGGAAGAGCAGCGACCCTTCCTTCATCATCTCGTAGAGACGGTGGACCCCGGTGGTGGTCTCCTCGGTCACGCCCCTGATCTCGCCGGCGATCTGGGTCCAGCGGTCGGTGCTCTCGGCGAGCGAGGCCTGGAGGACGTCGAAGATGACCTTCTGCTCGTGGCTCGCCGCGGTCGCCGGGTCGGGCGCCTCGCCCTTCTTCTCGGCCTCGACACCGAGGTGCACGAGGAGGGTGGCGTCACCGCCGTCGTCGAGGATCATGTTGGGCAGCTGGCTCTGTCCGTCCTTGGCCGGCCAGTCGAGGATCTGCTGGGTGCACCACCAGTACTCCTCCAGGGTCTCGCCCTTCCACGCGAAGACCGGGACGCCGGCGGGCGCCTCGGCGGAGCCGGTCGGACCGACCGCGATCGCCGCGGCCGCCTCGTCCTGCGTCG
>JBJMIQ010000003.1:0-3035 GCA_045806805.1 Nocardioides sp.
CCTCCCGAACAGCCCGAGGGTGAGCTGCCCGGCGAGCCGACTTCGGGCCAACCGGCCTACGGCCAACCGCCGGCGCAGAACCCCTACGGCCAGCAGCCGCCCTACGCCCCGCAGCCGGGGGCGGGTGGGCTGACGCCGGACGAGCGCACCTGGGGCGGCGCCGCACACTGGAGCTCGCTGGTGGCGGCTTTCGTGGCGCTCGCGTTCCTCGGGCCGCTGCTGGTGCTGCTGGTCAAGGGCAACGAGTCGCCGTGGATCCGCCGGCACTCCGTGGAGTCGCTCAACTTCCAAATCTCGATCCTGATCTACGCCCTCATTTCAGGGCTTCTCCTGCTGGTGCTGATCGGCTTCGTCTTGCTGCCGCTGGTCGGCCTCTTCTGGCTGATCTTCACGATCATCGGCTCGGTCAAGGCCAGCAACGGCGAGGACTACCGCTACCCACTGACGATCCGCATGGTTTCCTGACCCAAGCCGTCAGGGCACCAGATCGCGCAGCACGGCATCCGCGAGCAGGCGGCCGGTGCGCGTGAGGGTCACCCTGCGGCCCCGCCCCGACGCCGTACCGCTGGGCGCGAGCAGACCGCGCAGCACCAGGTCCGGGACCGCCTTGCGGCCGACGTCGTCGAGCACGTCAAGGGCCAGGCCGTCGCTCAGTCTGAGCTCGAGCAACATCCGCTCCAGGCGCCGGGTCTCGTGGTCGAGCACCTCCCGCGCGTGCGCCGGGCTCAGGCCTGCCTGGAGCCGGTCGGCGTACGCGGCCGGGTGCTTGACGTTCCACCACCGCGTGCCGCCGACGTGTGAGTGCGCGCCGGGCCCGACACCCCACCAGTCGCCGCCGGTCCAGTAGAGGAGGTTGTGGCGGCATCGGCTGGCCTCGTCCCTGGCCCAGTTCGACACCTCGTACCACGACAGCCCTGCCGCTTCGAATCTCTCGTCGGCGAGCTCGTACTTGTCGGCGAGGTCGTCATCGTCGGGCATCGGCAACTCGCCGCTGCGGACCCGTCGCGACAAGGCGGTTCCGTCCTCGACGATCAGGGAGTACGCCGACATGTGGTCGGGCCTGCAGGCGAGCGCCGCGTCGAGGGAGGCCTCCCAGTCGGAGAGCGTCTCGCCGGGAGTGCCGTAGATCAGGTCCAGGCTCACCTGCTCGAAGCCGGCCCCCCGCGCCCAGTCGACCACCGCTGGCACCCGGAGGGGGTCGTGCGTGCGGTCGAGGGTGGTCAGCACGTGCGGCACGGCGGACTGCATCCCGAACGAGATCCGGTTGAATCCGACCGACCGCAGCTCCTCGAGGTCCCACTGCGCCACGCTGTCGGGATTCGACTCGGTGGTGATCTCCGCATCGTCCTCGAGCCCGAACTCCGAGGCGATGGCCGCGAGGATCGCGCCGAGGTCGATGGCCTTCAGCAGGGTCGGCGTGCCACCACCGATGAACACCGTCGACACCCGGAGGTCGTGGTCGCCCAGCACGCGACGGGCCTGCCGGATCTCCGTGATCGCGGCTCCCGCGTAGGTCCACCTCGAGGCGCCCGGAGCGTTGCCGAGCTCCTCGGCGGTGTAGGTGTTGAAGTCGCAGTAGCCGCAGCGAACGGTGCAGAACGGCACGTGGACGTAGACCCCGAACGGCCGGCGGCCCACGCCGTCCAACGCGGTGTCCGGCAGGGAACCGTCGGCGGGTGCGGGGTCACCCGGGGGAAGAGCGGACGGCACCCGGCCAGTCTTGCACCTGGTCAGGAGGCGGCGTCGGGATGGCGTGTGGAGGGCGTTTTGTCGGCTTCCCCGGCTCACCGGGGAAACCGGCACATCTCAGCCGTTGCGATGCCTTGGAAGTGCATGGATTGGCTGAGCCGTGAGACTGGTGCGACCCCTGGGATCCCGAGGGCGGGTGACGATTCCCGAGATCAGGCGTAGAACGCGTCGATCTTGTCCTTGTAGTTGTCCTCGACGACGTTGCGCTTGACCTTCATCGACGGGGTGAGCTCGCCGGACTCGACCGACAGGTCGTGGTCGAGCAGCTCCCACTTCTTGATCGTCTCCCAGCGGTTGAGCCTGCTGTTGAGCTCCTCGACGTAGCCGCCCACCATCTCGAGCACTCGGTCGGAGCTGACAATCTCGGAGTACGACGCGCCCGCCATCCCGTTCTCCTCGGCCCACCCGGTCATGGCGTCGGGGTCGAGGGTGATCAGCGCGACGCAGAAGTTGCGCTCGTTGCCGAACACCACGAACTGGCTGGCGTAGGGGCAGATGGCCTTGAACTTCGACTCGATGGCCGGTGGCGCGATGTACTTGCCGCCGGAGGTCTTGAAGAGCTCCTTGATCCGGCCGGTGATGGTCAGGAAGCCCTCGTCATCGAGGCTTCCCTTGTCGCCGGTGCGCAGCCAGCCGTCCTCGGTGAGCGTCTTGGCGGTCTCCTCCGGCAGGTTGTGGTAGCCGTCCATGACCCCGGGGCCCTTGATCAGGATCTCGTCGCCCTCACCGAGCTTGACCTCGCTGCCGGGGAACACCTGGCCGACACTGCCGTACTTGTAGCCGTCCGGATGGTTGACGAACGAGCCGGCCGAGGTCTCGGTCAGGCCGTAGCCCTCCAGGATCAGGATGCCCGCCGCGTGGAACCACTCGGCGATGTCGCGGTTGAGCGCGGCCGCGCCGGAGATGAAGAAGCGGACCCGGCCGCCGAAGCGGTCGCGGATCTTGGAGAAGACGAGCCGGTCGAACAGCGCGTGCTGGACGCCCAGCAGCAGGGGCACCGACTTGCCCTCGACCTTGAGCCGGTCGACCTTGAGCCCGACCTCGAAGGCCTGGTTGAACAGCTTCTCCTTGAGGCCGCCCTCGGCCTGCTGCATGGTGACGATCCGGCCGTGCGCCTTCTCGAAGATGCGCGGGGCGGCGCCCATGAACGTCGGCTTCACGATCGCGAGGTTGTCGATGCTCTTGTCGACCCGGCCGTCGACCGCTGTCGCGAAGCCACAGGCCAGCTGGGTCGAGAGGAGGACCTTGCCGAACGAGTGCGCCATCGGCAGCCAGAGGAACTGGAC
>JBJMIQ010000004.1:0-7094 GCA_045806805.1 Nocardioides sp.
TTCAAACCCTGACAACAAACCCCAGCAAAAAGCCAGAATCATCATCAAACCATCAACAACCCAAAAGGATCATCAACAGGGCATACAAAAAAATTCATCGACTATTAACACACTGTTGAGTTCTCAAAAATCAGACGCGCCCGACACAGATCCTCACGGACCGGCGCTGGGGCAACCTAAGAAAACTTACCGGTTCGGCCAGACCCCGTCAACTTGGGGGCCACCCTCACCACCACGCACGGACAGATCCACCGGGACCGGTTCGTGGCCAAGGTCTGGGGCCGCTGTCACGCGCGTCGGTCACACGATAGCGCTCCCACGGGGAGGTACTCAACTCGAATTGTCGCCGGTCACACGACGGCGCGGGCGCACAACCGCGCTGCGGTAGGGCGACACGGTCGGCTCCTGGGGGAGCCAGAACCGCCAGGCCCGGTCCGACGCCAGCCGCAGGCCGACCCGAGGTCCGGAGTCGACCGACTCGGGGGCGGGCCCGGGCTCCAGCGTGAGCGGCGGGGTGTCGAGTCGAGCGCCGTTCTGGCTGAGGTCGATCTCGAGGGCGCGGCACAGTCGGGCGGGTCCGCGGGCCAGGTCCCGGTCCGGAGACCGCGGGCGTCGCTGTCGCGCCGTCTCGATCCCGTCGACCACCTCCCCCGCCCGCAGGAGCACCGCAGCCGCAACTCCCTCGGAACCGCACACGACGTTGCAGCAGTGGTGCATCCCGTAGGTGAAGTAGACGTAGAGACGGCCGGCGGGACCGAACATCACCGAGTTCCGGGCGGTGCGTCCGCGATGCGCGTGTGATCCGGGGTCGTTCGCGCCGTCGTAGGCCTCGACCTCGGTCAGTCGAACGGCCACCTCGCCGTGGCGGAGGGTGGCGCCCAGCAGCAGCGGGGCGACCTCGAGCACCGGCCTTTCCAGGAAGGATCCGAGGTCAGCGCTCATCGAGCCACTCCCGATGAGCGGTGACGACCCCGGACAGCTCGGCAAGCTGGTCGCGGACGCGGCCCGGCGCGGTGCCACCGCGGTCCTGCCGTGAGGCAACCGAGCCTTCGGCCGTGAGGAACGAGCGCACGTCCGGAGTCAGGGCCGGGGAGATCTCGGACAGCGCGGTGTCGTCGAGCTCGTGCAGCTCGATCCCCCGCTCCTCGCAGCGGCGGACGCAAGCGCCGGCGATCTCGTGGGCGGTCCGGAAGGGGACGTTCTCCCGCACCAGCCACTCCGCGACGTCGGTCGCGAGGGAGAACCCCTGAGGGGCGAGCTCGGCGAGACGGGCTCCGTCGAACGCGAGAGTGGCGACCAGGCCGGTGAAGGCCGGCAGCAGGACCTCGAGGGTGTCGACGGAGTCGAAGACCGGCTCCTTGTCCTCCTGGAGGTCGCGGTTGTAGGCGAGTGGCAGCGCTTTCAGGGTCGCCATCAGCCCACTGAGGTTGCCGATCAAGCGGCCGGCCTTCCCCCGTGCGAGCTCGGCGATGTCAGGGTTCTTCTTCTGCGGCATGATGCTGGAGCCGGTCGACCAGGAGTCGTGCAGCGTCACGAACGCGAACTCCCGGGTCGACCAGAGAATGACCTCCTCGGCGATGCGGCTGACGTCGACACCGATCTGGGCGGCGACAAAGGCGAACTCGGCGACGAAGTCGCGCGCGGCGGTGCCGTCGATCGAGTTCGCGCTGGATCCGGTGAACCCGAGCTCGGCGGCGACGCCCAGGGGGTCCAGACCGAGGCTCTGCCCCGCGAGGGCGCCCGAGCCGTACGGCGAGTCCGCAGCCACCCGGTCGTCCCAGTCGCGCAGCCGGTCGACGTCCCGCGCCAGTGGCCACGCGTGCGCCAGGAGGTGGTGGGCCAGCAGGACCGGCTGGGCGTGCTGCAGGTGGGTCCGCCCCGGCATGATGACGTCGAGGTGGTCCCGCGCCTGGGACGACAGCGCGTCCACCAGGTCGAGGGCCTGTCGCGCGATCACCCGGGCGTGGTCCCGCAGGAACACCTTGAGCAGCGTGGCGATCTGGTCGTTGCGGCTCCGACCGGCCCGCAGCCGCCCACCCACCTCAGGCCCGACCTCCTCCAGCAGCAGCCGCTCGAGCGCGCCGTGGACGTCCTCGTCGGAGGTGTCCGGGTGGAGGTCGCCCGCGGCGTACCGCTCCCCCAGCACGTCGAGCCCGCGTTCGAGCTCGGCCAGGTCGGCGTCGGTGAGCAGCTCGGCGCGGTGGAGTGCGTGGGCATGTGCACGTGAGCCGGCGAGGTCGTAGGGCGTGAGCCGCCAGTCGAAGTGGGTCGATCGCGACAGCGCCTCCAGCTCCGGCGACGGGCCCTGGGAGAAGCGCCCGCCCCAGAGCTTGCCTTGGTTGGTCTCACCCATCAGTCGGTGCCGAACTCCATGGCGGCATGGTCGAGCGCCTCGTCGTCGAGCTGGTCGGCGTCGTCCCGGCGCGCGATGCGGTCGGCTCCGCCGGGCTCGAGAGCGCCGTAGAGGTTGCCGTGTTCGACGAGTACGTGGCCCTGGTCCTGCGGCTGGGCGGCATAGGCCTCGAGCTTGGAGCGCGAGTCGGCGATGTCGAGGTTGCGCATCGTGAGCTGACCGATCCGGTCGGTCGGTCCGAAGACGGCGTTGTCGGTGCGCTCCATGGACAGCTTGTCGGGGTGGTAGGAGAAGTTCTCCCCGTCGGTGCGGAGAACGGTGTAGTCCTCGCCGCGGCGGAGTCGCAGCGTGACCTCGCCGGTGACCAGTGAGGCCACCCAGCGCTGGATCGCCTCGCGCAGCATCAGCGCCTGCGGGTCGAGCCAGCGGCCTTCGTAGAGCAGCCGACCGAGCCGACGGCCCTCGGCGTGGTAGCTGGCGATCGTGTCCTCGTTGTGGACGGCGTTGAGCAGCCGCTCGTAGGCGATCCAGAGGATCGCCATCCCGGGCGCTTCGTAGATGCCGCGCGACTTGGCCTCGATCACCCGGTTCTCGATCTGGTCGGACATGCCGACGCCGTGGCGACCCCCGATGTTGTTGGCCTCGTGGACCAGGTCGACCGGATCCTCGTACTCCTTGCCGTTGATGGCCACCGGACGACCCTCGTGGAACCGGATGCTGACGTCCTCGGGCTCGATGTGCACCGCCGGGTCCCAGAACTTCACACCCATGATCGGCTCGACGACCTCGAGTGAGGTGTCGAGGTGCTCGAGGACCTTGGCCTCGTGGGTGGCGCCCCAGATGTTCGCGTCGGTGGAGTACGCCTTCTCCTGGCTGTCGCGGTAGGGCAGGTCGTGCGCAGTCATCCAGGCGCTCATCTCGTGCCGCCCGCCGAGCTCCTGCACGAAGTCGGCATCGAGCCAGGGCTTGTAGACGAGCAGGTCGGGGTTCGCGAGCAGGCCGTAGCGGTAGAACCGCTCGATGTCGTTGCCCTTGAACGTGGAACCGTCGCCCCAGATGTCGACGCCGTCCTCGTGCATCGCCCGGACCAGCAGGGTGCCGGTGACGGCGCGGCCGAGCGGCGTGGTGTTGAAGTAGGCGCGGCCGCCGGAGCGGATGTGGAAGGCGCCGCAGGCGAGGGCGGCGAGTCCTTCCTCGACGAGGGTGCGGCGGCAGTCGACGGCCCGTGAGATCTCGGCGCCGTAGAGCAGGGCGCGTTCGGGTACGCCGTCGATATCGGGCTCGTCGTACTGGCCGATGTCGGCGGTGTAGGTGCAGGGAATGGCTCCCTTGGCACGCATCCAGGCGACGGCCACGGAGGTGTCGAGGCCGCCGGAGAAGGCGATGCCGACGCGCTCGCCGACCGGCAGGGAGGTGAGGACCTTGCTCACGTGGGACGTTCCTTCTGTTCGGAGTGGTCGGTGGCCAGCGCCAGGAACCGCTGGGCGAGCTCGTCTCCCCCGGAGGGGTCGCGGCCGATCACGAGGACCGTGTCGTCGCCGGCGATGGTGCCGAGCACGTCGGGCAGCTCGGTCTTGTCGAAGGCACTGGCGAGGTACTGAGCGGCACCCGGCGGCGTCCGGAGAACGACGAGGTTGGCGCTCGCCTCGGCCGTGACCAGCAGCTCACCGCAGAGGCGGGCGAGGCGCTGGGCGCCGGCGGCGCTGGCGCCGGGTGCCGAGGGTCGTCGGTCACCCCCCTCGGCCGGCACGGCGTAGACCAGGGCCCCGGAGACCCCCCTCACCTTCACCGCGTCGAGCTCGACGAGATCACGCGAGAGCGTGGCCTGGGTGACATGGAGCCCGCTCTCCGCGAGCAGGTGCGCGAGCTCGCCCTGCGACTTCACCTCGCGCTGCGAGACCAGCTCGATGATGCACTGGTGCCGGGCGTTCTTGGTCGTCGGCCGGAGCGCAGTGTGGTTCATACGGCCTCCTCGACAAGGAAGGTGAGGATCGCCTTCTGCGCGTGACGACGGTTCTCCGCCTCGTCCCAGACCACACTGCGCGGTCCGTCGATCACCTCGGCGTCGATCTCCTTGCCGCGATAGGCCGGCAGGCAGTGCATCGCGATCGCGTCCGGCTTCGCCTCTGCGAACAGCCCAGCGGTGACGGCGTGGTCGCGGAACGCCTCGAGACGGGTCTCGCGGTCCTCCTCGCTGCCCATCGACACCCAGGTGTCGGTGACCACGACGTCGGCTCCGGCCACGGCTGCACGCGGGTCCGCCTCGAGGGCCACCGAGCCGTCGGTGCCGTCGGCGATCCGGGTGGCCTCGTCGACGATCTGGGCGTCAGGCTGGTAGCCCTCCGGCGAGCTGATCCGCACCTCCATCCCCGCGGTTGCGCCGGCGAGCAGCCAGGAGCTGCCCATGTTGGACGCGCCATCGCCGACGAAGGCAACGGTCAGCCCGGTCGTACGGCCCTTGTGCTCGATGACGGTGAGCAGGTCGGCCAGCAGCTGACACGGGTGGAACTGGTCGGTGAGCGCGTTGACCACGGGGACGCCGGCGTACTCGGCCATCTCCTCGAGCCGGGACTGCTCGAAGGTCCGCCAGACGACGACCGCCGCCTGGCGGCCGAGGACCCGGGCCACGTCGGACACCTGCTCGCGGACGCCGATCCCCGCGAGCTTGCCGTCGACCAGCATGGGGTAGCCGCCCAGCTCGGCGATCCCGGCCGCGAACGACGCCTGGGTGCGCAGGGTGGGCTTGTCGAAGATCAGCGCGACCGTCTTCGGTCCGGCCAGCGACTGCGAGTCGTACGGGGATCGCTTGAGCGTGGCGGCCAGCTCCAGGACGTGCGCCTGCTCGGCGGCCGTGAGGTCGTCGTCGCGCAGGAAGTGCCTCATGGCTGGTACCTCATGACCGGGCCTCCCGCAGGATGCCGGGCCAGGCGTCCGCGAAGCGGGACACCTCGTCCTCGGTGAGGACCAGCGGGGGCGCGAAGCGAAGGGTGGCGGGACCGGTGTTGTTGACCAGGAAGCCCGCCGCCCGCGCGGAGTCGACCACGGCGGCCGCGTCGTCCTTGGCGAGATCTGCGGCGATCAGCAGGCCGCGGCCGCGCACGGTCGTGACCTCCGGCTCGGCTCCGACCGCGTCCGCGAGCCTCTTGCCGACCTTCTCCACCTCCTCGAGCAGGCCCAGGTCGCCGATGACACCGAGCACTGCGAGCGCCGCAGCACAGGCCACCGGGTTGCCGCCGAAGGTGGTGCCGTGGTTACCCGGTTCGAAGAACGTGCCGACCCGCCCGGTCGCGATGGTGGCGCCGATCGGGATGCCGCCGCCGAGACCCTTGGCCAGGGTCACGATGTCGGGTGGCTCCTCGGTCAGCTCGCGATCGACGTGGTGCGCGAACCACCGCCCCGTCCGGCCGATGCCGCTCTGCACCTCGTCGATCCACAGCAGGGCGCCGTGATCGGTGGCGATCCGTCGGGCGGCGGCGAGGTAGCCCTCGGGCGGGACCACCACTCCGGCCTCGCCCTGGATCGGTTCCAGCAGCACCGCGGCGGTGTCGTCGTCGACCGCGGCAGTCAGCGCGTCGGCGTCGCCATAGGGCACCCAGGTGACCTCGCCGGGCAGGGGCTCGAAGGGACTCCGGTAGGCCTCCTTCGCGGTGAGTGCGAGAGATCCCATGGTCCGGCCGTGGAAGGCGCCCTCGGCCGCGACGATGCGGGTCCGCCCGGTGCGGCGGGTCAGCTTGAAGGCTGCCTCGTTGGCCTCGGCGCCGGAGTTGGAGAAGAAGACGCGGCCGTCGGTCGCCCTCGACGCCGTGGGTCCCAGGAGCAGCTCGAGGAGCTTCTCGGCCAGCTCGATCTGGGGCTTGCTCGCGAAGAAGTTCGAGATGTGGCCCAGCGTCGACATCTGGTCGTGGACGGCACCGACGAGTGCCGGGTGGTTGTGGCCGAGCGCGTTGACGGCGATGCCGCCGAACAGGTCGAGGTACTCGCGGCCGTCCTCGTCCCACACGCGGGCGCCCTCGCCCCGGGTGAGCACCAGCTTCGGTGGGCCGAACGCGTTCATCAGCGCGCCGACGTACCGGTCTTTCCATGAGTTGCTCATTCGGGGCCCCCGTTCGCCGGGGAACGAAGTGAGCATTCGAATGGGGTGAAGTTCATGTGTCGTGGGCCTTCCTCGTGCGCATCGGGACGCCGGGCAGCACCTGGGTGCCGACACCCTCGTTGGTGAAGAGCTCGAGGAGTACGGCGTGCTGCTCGCGGCCGTCGACCACGGTCGCCTTGGGGACACCGCCCTGGACGGCCTTCAGGCAGGCCGTCATCTTCGGCACCATCCCGCTGGCGAGGCTCGGCATCAGCTTCTCGAGATCGTCGGGGTTGATCTCCTGGATCACCTCGTCGCTGTCGGGCCAGTCGCGGTAAAGGCCCTCGACGTCGGTGAGCACCAGGAGCTTCTCCGCGCCGAGCGCGATCGCCAGCGCGGCGGCTGCGGTGTCCGCGTTGACGTTGTGAACTAGGCCGTTCTCGTCGGGGGCGACGCTGGAGATCACGGGGATCCGGCCGGCTTCCACGATGTCGAGCACCGCCTCCGGACGGACTTCGGCGACCTCGCCGACCAGCCCCAGGTCGACCTCCTCGCCGTCGATCACGGTGTTGGCGGGCTCGGCCCGGAACAAGGCGGCGTCCTCGCCCGACAGGCCGACGGCAAGGGCGCCGTGCTCGTTGATCAGCCCGACCAGCTCGCGCTGGACCT
>JBJMIQ010000005.1:0-9972 GCA_045806805.1 Nocardioides sp.
GCGGCGTCACCCACCTCACGTTCACGCGGTAGGCGCGGCGCTCGTCAGACGAAGCTGTCGAGACCCTCGAGCAGCCGGTCGACGTCCTCGGCGCTGTTGTACGGCGCGAGGCCCACGCGAAGTGCCGGGTCCTCGAGCTTCAACGCCCGGAAGGGCTCGTAGGCGTAGAACGACCCGGCCGGCGCCACGACCTGCCTGGAGTTCAGGTGCTCGTGCGCGTCCCGCGCGTCGCGACCCACCAGCGACATCAGGAAGGTCGGGGTGCGATCGCGCGCCTTGGTGTGCAGGGTGATCGCCTCGCCGAAGCCGGCGAGCCCGTCCTGCAGCCGCGCGCGGAGCGACATCTCGTGGTCGTGCACCGCGCTGATGGATCGTGCGAGCTGCTCCCGGCGGCTGCCCGCATGACCGGGGTCGATCGCTGCGAGGAAGTCGACGGTCGCGGCCGCGCCGGCCAGCACCTCGTAGGGCAGGGTGCCGAACTCGAACCGCTCCGGCGCGTTGTCGGGAGAGGGAAGCAGCTTGTCCGGGCTCAGTGACTCGAGAAGCGCGGAATCACCCGCCAGCACGCCGCAGTGCGGACCGAGGAACTTGTAGGGAGAGCAGACGAACAGGTCGGCGCCGAGAGCGGGTACGTCGACCAGGGCATGCGCGGCGTAGTGGACGCCGTCGACGTAGACCAGGGCTCCGACGGCATGGGCGCGGTCGGCGATCTGGCCAACCGGGGGGATCGTGCCCAGGACGTTGGAGGCACCGGTGACAGCGACCAGCCGGGTCCGCGACGAGAGGGCGAGCTCGTAGGAGTCGAGGTCGAGCTCGGTGGTGACCGGGTCGATCTCGATCCAGCGGACCGTGACGCCTGCTCGCTCCGCGGCCTGGATCCAGGGCCGGACATTGGCGTCGTGATCGAGGCGACTGAGAACGATCTCGTCGCCCTGCCGCCACGTCTTCGCGAGGTGGCGGGAGAAGTCGTAGGTGAGCTGCGTGGCGCTGCGGCCGTGGACGATCCCACCCGCGGGCATGTTGAGCAGGTCCGCGCAGGCGGCGCGAAAAGCCTGGACCGCGTTCTCGGCGTTGAGGGCGGACTCGCCGAGTGATCCCCGGTTGGACAGCGGCTGGGTGAGGGCATGACCGATCGCGTCGGCCACGACGGTCGGCGTCTGAGTGCCACCCGGGCCGTCGAAGAAGGCGAGACCCGAGGCCAGCGAGGGAAAGTGCGCCCGGAGGGCCGTGATGTCGAGAGCCACGTTTCCGTTGCCTTTCTGCCGTCAGCTGGTGCGGTCGGGCCATTGTTGCTCGCGACGACCTGAACGGCTTTGCTGGGTGGCGACAACGGAGGGAAACATGTCGCTGCACCGGCCCTACCCGCCGGACACCTACACCGGTGAACGCGGCGAGGCCAGCGCCTGGCTGCGGCGCGGCGACGAGGCGCCGGACATCACCCACCGGAATGGCGGTACGTGTGAGTACCTCGCCACCGGTGACCGGACCGAGGGCCGCTTCGGTCTGTACCGGTGGACCTTCGGGGAGACCGAGTCCGGGCCCGACCCCCACTTCCACCGCTCCATCTCCGAGCAGTTCTACGTGCTGTCCGGGACGGTTCGGCTCTACGACGGCCGCGACTGGATGACCGCCCAGTCGGGTGACTTCCTCTACGTCCCCGAGGGCGGCGTGCACGGGTTCCGCGGGTCCGAGCGCGCGTCGATGTTGCTCATGTTCGCGCCGGGCGGGCCGCGGGAGGACTACTTCGAGACCCTGGCCCGCGGCGAGGAGATGTCCGACCAGGAGCGCGCGGAGTTCATGATCCGCCACGACACCTACTGGGTCTGAGGCTGAGGATCACGGGGCGGGGCTGGCGTCCTCGCTCCAGAACCTGGCCGACTACCTGAGCGGCTGACCTCAGGCCCGACGCAGCCGCAGGACGTTGTCGACCCGGCTGCCGGGGACCCCCTCCGGCGAGGACACCTCGACGTGGACCGGCCCCGCCTGTTCCACCGCCCACCCCTCGACGTCGAGGACGGCCAGGACCTGCTCGGCGCTGGGAAAGAAGACATGCGCGGCCGGGTCCGGTTGCCAGGACGGATGGCCCTGGTGGCCGATGACGATCAGGATGCCTCCGGGAGCGACGGCGGTCGCGGCGAGCCGCAGGACCTTCTCCCGCTCGAACTCGACCGGAGAGTGCAGGTAGGCCGCGACGACCAGGTCCCACTCTCCGTCTGGCAGACCGTCGGCGAGGTCGTGCCGCACCCAGCTGACCCGGTCGGCGACACCGGCGGCGCGGGCCGCGACGGCAGCCTGGTCGAGCGCGGCAGCGGAGATGTCCAGGCCGGTGACCTCCCATCCCTGCTCCGCCAGCCAGATCGCGTCGGCCCCGGCGCCGCATCCGAGGTCGAGGGCGCGCCCAACCGGTACCGGGCGGTCGGTGAGCTCGGCCACGAGAGCCTGGTTGGGCCGTCCGCTCCAGGGCTTGCGGTCACCGCCGTAGAACTCCTCCCAGAACTCCGTCGGGTCGGCGGCGTGCTCGGGGTGGTGATCACGTACACCTGAGCGTCGGGCCTCGACCGCCCGGCCGGTCTCCTCCATGACCAGATCGGCATTGATCCGTGCTCCGGCGAACGCTCCCTGTGACGCTGCCGCCCCCACCTGTGCACCCAGATCGGTGACGTTGCCGGCGACCCACACGCCGGGTACGTCGGTGAGGCCGGTGGGATCGCTGGGCACGTGCTCGCCCATTCCGCTGGGATGCTCCACGGCGCGCAGTCCCAGGTCGTGGAGGAAGCCGTCCCGCGCCACCATGCGCGGGGCCACCACCACCACGTCGCAACCGATCATCGAGTCGTCGCCCATGCGCACGCCCACCAAGCGGTCCTCGGTGATCTCCAGCGACGCGGCCGGCCCGCCGACCATCCGGATGCCGCGGGCGGCCAGCTGCTCGGCCTGCTCGTCGTCGGGTGACATGGCGTGGGCGACAAAGACGACGTCGTCGGTCAGCTGGCGGAACAGCAAGGCCTGATGCACCGATTGGGGCCCGCTCGCCAGGATCGCGACCGCCTGGTCCCGGACCTCCCAGCCGTGGCAGTAGGGGCAGTGGAGGACGTCGGCTCCCCACCGCTCGCGCACCCCCGGCACCTCAGGGAGCACGTCGATGAGCCCGGTCGTCACCAACAGCCGTCGCGCACGAGTGGACCGGCCGTCGGCCAGCATCACGGTGAAGCCGTGTTCGTCCCGGGCGATGCCCGTGACTTCCCCGGTGACCACGCGACCGCCGTACCGGCGCACCTCGGACCGGCCGCGTTCGAGCAGCGCGGCCGGCGGGGTGCCGTCGTGGCCGAGCAGTCCATGGACACCGCGAGCCGGGGCATTGCGCGGTGCGCCGGCGTCGATGACGGCCACCGATCGGCGGGACCGGGCGAGCATCATCGCCCCGTTGAGCCCGGCGGCGCCTCCGCCGATCACCACCACGTCGTAGCTGTTCTCCAGCTGATCGGTCATGTGAACACCTCCTCGCCAGCAGCATGCAGCCCATCGACCATCACAGCAAACATTATTGCTGATCTGGCAAACTAGCGGACATGGATGACGACCTCGACCAGGCCCTCACCTCGGTCGGACCCCGACTGAGGGCCCTGCGCAGGACGCGGGAGACCACGCTCGCCGACCTGTCGGCCTCGACCGGCATCTCGGTCAGCACCCTGTCCCGGCTCGAGTCCGGGGACCGGCGGCCGACCCTGGAGCTGCTGCTCCCGCTGGCGAAGGCGCACGGGGTGACGCTCGACGAGCTCGTCGACGCCCCACCCACGGGCGACCCGCGCATCCACCTGCGCCCGGTCAAGGGCAACGGGATGACCATGCTGCCCCTCACCCGCCGGGCCGGCGGCATCCAGGCCTTCAAGATCGTGATCCCGGCCGGGAAGCAGCGGCGCGAGCCCGATCCGCAGTCGCACGAGGGCTACGAGTGGGTCTACGTCCTCAACGGCCGGCTGCGGCTCGTGCTCGCCGAGCACGACGTCGTCCTCGAGCCGGGGGAGGCGGCCGAGTTCGACACCCGGGTCCCGCACTGGTTCGGCCCCGCCGGCGTCGAGGCGGTCGAGTTCCTCAGCCTGTTCGGCAAGCAGGGCGAGCGCGCCCACCTCCGCGCCCGCTCCACCGCCAGACGCAAGGGCGCCGGCTAGGCCCGGCGGCGGGAGGCTTCCTCACGACTCACCAGCCGCGTCCAGCAGTCGTCGTCCCAGGGTCCGCGCGGCCTCGCGGAGCTCGGGGGAGCCCACGATGCGGTACGCCGCCGGGATGGTCGCGAGCTGTTCGGCGTACCAGGCCGGGTTGCTGGTGCTGCCGGTCAGCCGGGTGGTCGAGGAGTCGAGCGGCTCGAGCACGCCCAGGGCCCGCCGCACGCACGGAGCCACCGCGTCCAGGCTGGAGTCGATGACGACCTCGACGTCGTACTCCCAGCCGACGGCGAGGTGCGACTCGAGCAGCTCGACCGGATCGAGGTCGGCTGGCGGCGAGAACGTCTCGTCGAGGACGTCGACGGCACCGACGCGATCGACCCGGTAGGCGCGCACGGCGCCGCGGCGGTGGGTGCGGCAGAGGAGGTACCAGCGGCCGTGGCGGACCACCACCGCCCACGGGTCCACCAGTGCGGACCACTCCGACCCGGCTTCGGACCGGTAGTCGATACGCACCTGTCGGCGATCGGAGCACGCCTGGACCAGGGTCGTGGTCGTCCTGGGGTCGGGCCGGGCGGCGGAACGGTCGGGGGCCGCCGCCGCTGTCCGACGTACGGCCTCGGCCTGCGCGGCGACCGGCTCGGGCAGGGCCCGTACGATCTTGCCGATCGCGCCGCCGACCAGGCCGGTCGGATCGCCGGCGTCGTGATGGCCGTCGAGCACTGCCATCACCAGGCCGAGCGCCTCGGTGGAGCTGAACATCAGCGGCGGAAGGCGCAGTCCCCGCCCGACCCGGTAGCCGCCGTACGGCCCGCGGACCGACTCGATCGGGATGCCCGCCTCGCGCAGGATGCCGACGTAGCGCCGAGCGGCCCGCTCCGAGACCCCCAGCTTGTCGGCGACGAGCGCGGCACTGATCCCGGGGCTTCCCTGGATCAGCTCGAGCGCCAGCAGTGCCCGGGCTGTCGGGCTCGCGTCGAGCCTCATCACACCTCACTCGTACCGGAAGCGGAACGTCCGGTAGCGACGCTAGCGTGCCGACCGCCCGGGGTGGACCGTCCCGGGCACCCAACTGGGCGAGGATGACCACGTGGACCTGGAGTTCAGCGGGGAGATCTGGGAGTGGCGCGGGCCTGCGCCCTACTACTTCGTGACAGTGCCCGAGGACGAGAGCCTCGACCTGCAGGAGGTCTCCTCTGCCGTGACCTACGGTTGGGGGATGATCCCGGTCCGGGTGGTGATCGGCCAGACCGAGTGGGAGACCTCGCTGTGGCCCAAGGACGGGCTCTATGTGCTGCCGCTCAAGGACCGGATCCGCAAGGCGGAGGGAATCGGCGAGGGCGACACGGTCATGGTGCGGCTGAGCCCCACCGGGCCGCTGGCGTGACGGGAAGCTCAGTCCTCCGCGAACTCCGGTTGGAGACCGAGCCACTCGCCGAGGCTGCGGATCTCGTCCTCGAGCGCCGACACCATCGCGCCGGACCACTCGACGTCCGCGTGGACCGCGTCGACCCGGAGCACCCCTTCGTCCCGGACGGCGGTGGCGTCGAGCTTCCCGACGAGCTGGTCGCCGTAGAGGATCGGGAGCGCCCAGTAGCCCCACCGCCGCCTGGCCGCCGGCTTGTACATCTCGAGCTGGTAATCGAACTCGAAGAGCTCCTCCATCCGCTTGCGGTCGAAGACCAACCGGTCGAGAGGTGACAGGAGTGCTGCGCGACCGGTGAACGCGCCGTCGAGGTACGTCGGGTCGACGCGCCACCGACCCCGCACTCCCTCGATCTCCGCGGCCTCGCCCACGGTGCCGACGTCGTTGGGCTCGCTCGGCGCCTTGGTCGCCTTCATCCTGGCGATGCCCAGCGACCGGAGCCGCCGCTCCGCCCGGATCCGCATCGCTTCCTCGTAGGGCACCGGCTCGACGTCGGGGTAGACCCGCTCGGCGAGGTCCCAGAGCCGCTGGCGGCCGTCGTATCCGGCGGTGGCGACCTCCCCCCGCTGCACCATCCGGTCCAGCAGCATCCGCACGTTGCGGTCGTTGTTCCATCCGCTGGACTCCCAGGGAATGAGCGTGGTGTCGGGAAGGGCACTGGTCGGCAGCGGTCCCTCGTCGTAGAGCTTGTCGAGGATGTCGCGCCGGGTGTCGTCGTTGGCCTCGACCCAGTCGCGGATCGACAGCTCCCAGTCCTTGAGCTCGCCGACACCGGGCCACGCCGCCATCTCGGCGCGGTAGAGCGCGATGTCCTCGGCCGGACGCAGCATGCTGTGCAGCTCGACCAGCGAGCCGTCGGCGACGGCGTCGTCCAGCTCGGTACGGCGGAACCCCGGCCCCAGCCGGCTCCAGGCCACCACTTCGGCGCTCGGCGCGATCGCAGCCGTGGGTTCGACCTGCAGCAGCGTCAGGTGTCGCACCAGGTCGAGTAGGTCGGTCGGCCGGGCGGTGTCGAGCAGCTGGGCGCGTACGGCGATCCGGCGCGCCTCGGTCCGCGACAACCGGTGGACGGTCACGGCCTCAACGTAGTGGAACTTGCGGACGAAGAACGTCCTGAACCGGGTTTACGGTGGCGCCCATGACCGACCCCGAACCTCTCTGGGAGCCACCGCTCGCGGGCACGGAGGCCGAGCACCTCCTCGGCGCGCTCGACCGCCTTCGCGCCACCTTCCGCTGGAAGGCCGACGACCTCGATGCCGACGGGCTGCAGACCCGCATCCCCACCTCCACGCTCACGCTGGGTGGCCTGCTCAAACACCTCGCCGCCGTCGAGGACCACTACTTCACGTTCAAGCTGGCGGGGGAGCCGACGGGCGCCCCCTGGGAGCACAGCGGCTGGGACGGCAGCAACGACTGGGAGTTCGGGTCCGCTGCCGACGACCCACCCGAGCAGCTCTACGCGCTCTGGGACGGTGCGGTCGAACGGTCCCGTGCGCGGCTCGAGAAGGCCCTGACCGACGGCGGTCTCGATCGTCCGGTGCACGCCTCCGACGGCGACGGTCACCACGCCAGCCTGCGCCGCCTGGTCTGCGACCTGATCGAGGAGTACGGCCGGCACACCGGGCACGCCGACCTGCTGCGCGAGGCGGTCGATGGCCGTGTCGGCGAGGACCCGCCGGACGGCTGGCGGCCCCCGACCGTGGCAGGGTAAGGACATGGGCGAGATCGCGGTGCACGAGTTCATGTCGCTGGACGGCGTGTTCGAGGATCCGAGCTGGACCTTCGACCACGGGTTCGACCCGGCGATGGGGGACACCCTCGGCGCGATCACCGACGCGTCCACGGCGATCCTGCTGGGTCGCCGCACCTACGAGATGTTCGCGCCGGCGTGGTCGACCCGCACGGTCGAGGACGATCCCGGCGCGCCGTTCTTCAACGACACCCACAAGTACGTCGTCGGCGCGACCGAGCCGAACGTCGACTGGGGACCGTCGACCCGCCTCGGCGGCTACGACCCGGACGTGATCTGCACGCTCAAGAACGACACCGACGGCACCATCTTCACCTCCGGCAGCGGGACCCTGGTCCGGGCGATGCTGCACGACGGCCTGGTCGACACCCTCCACCTGTTCGTCTACCCGGTCGCGCTGGGCAGCGGCCAGCGGCTCTTCGGCGAGAGCGTCGACTCGGCCCTGATGAGTCTCCGGACGCACGAGGCCTACGACAACGGCGTCGTCCACCTGGCCTACGGGCCGCGGCAAGCCGACGCGACCGGTTGAGAGTTCTGCCAGAGCGGGCCGGTCAGGTAACGCTGGGCAGGACTTCCGGAAGTGCGGCCTTGGCTGTGAGGAAGCCCTCGACGGTCACCATCTGTGCCGGGTCCACGAGCCCTGCGCCGCCGGGCGACCACGGCGTCCGCGACGACGCAACAGAGCGGTTCAGGGCGAAGGTCGCAGATGGAACCTTGGCGACCGGGGCGGCGACGATCGCGAGGGCGGCGTAGACCGCGCCCGGGGTTGAGAGGATCCGGACCTTGCGGCCCAGGACTCGACCGAACACCTCCGCCACGTCGGCCCAGGTGAGCACCTCGGGTCCCCCTACCTCAACCACCTGGTTCAACGCCTCTGGTGCATCGACGGCGGCTGCGCAAGCCGCCGCAACATCGTCCACAGAGATGAAGGCGTGCTCGTGGGAAGCCGGTCCCGGCACCAGCATCAACCCGCGACGCTCGACCAGCGTGCCGGTAAGGCGACGGAACCGGCGCAAGAATGGCGAGGGCCGGCCGATCGTCGCGTTGGGCTCGCCGCGCAGGGGCAGGCTCGACCCCACGAGCGCAAGCCAGCACTCCATGAACGGTGGGAAGCGCACGATGGAGTAAGGCACGCCGGAGTCGATGACGTGCTTCTCAAGGGCGTGTCGCTCCCGCATCACGGGCACCTTGTCGTCGACGGCCGTCTCCGGCACGGAGACCAGCACGAACCTGCGTACGCCGGCACGAGCTGCGTCGTCGACCAGACGCCGGCACCCCGCGTCGACCTCGGCCGGATCGTCACCGCTCCGGGGAGCCACCGCATTCGCTGTCAGCAGAACGGCGTCGACGCCCGTGAGGGCGTGCGGCCAGCCCTGCCGGGTTGCCAAGTCGGCCTCGACGACCTCGACTCCGGCGGCTACCAACCCGACACCTCGATCGAACGAACGCACCGTGCCCCGTACCTCGTGTCCGGCGGCGAGCAGGGCACTGCAGCTCCGGGACCCCAGTTGTCCGTTGGCGCCGACGACAAGCACGCGCATCTGCTCAGGTTAGGCGCCGGAGTGCCTGTGGGACAGGGGATGGAAGGCGCTCAGGGGTGTGAGGGGGCCGGGGGAGCGTCCTCGAGCTCGAAGCCCGCCTCGTCGGGATAGCACCAGAACCACTCCTCGCCCGGCTCGAAGGACCGGATGATCGGGTGGTCGGTGTGCCGGTGGTGCTCGGTGGCGTGCCGGTTGGGCGAGGAGTCGCAGCACCCGACGTGACCGCACTGCTGGCACACCCTCAGGTGCACCCAGTCGCCGCCGGTGCGGAGGCAGTCCTCGCACCCGTCCGCGCTCGGACGGACCTCGAGGTCGATGGTGTCGATGTGTCCGCAGGCGGTCATGCCCGATCCCTCTCGCTCGGCCCGAACGCGCCCCAGTACCCCAGGGCCGTACGGAGGCTGTCCGTGTCGTCGCCTGCCCAGGCGACGTAGCCGTCCGGACGGACCAGCCGCGCCTCGCCGTTGACCAGGTGGAGCACGTCGACGTGCCCGTGGAGACGTCCGGGGATGAACGTCGGCGGCGCCACCAGCACGCACCTGGCCGACCGCAGCACCTCGTAGAGGCGACGGCCGTCGGTGCCCACGACGTCCTCCGCCCGGGTGCCGACCGGTCGATGGCTCCCGGCGGATGGGGGATAGGCGATGTCGAGACCGCTGACCCGGCGGGCGAGCCGGCGCGACACCCGGGGCAGCCGGAACGCGATCGCGGCCGCGGCGTCACGGGCGGCCCGAGCCGGCTCCCGGCGCAGCAGTGCCGCGCGGATCAGGCCACCGCTGGTGCGCAGGACCATCTTCCCGACCGGGTGCCGTTCGTCGTGGTAGGTGTCGAGGAGCTGGTCCTCCGCGCCGTCCTTGACGACCGCGGCGAGCTTCCAGCTGAGGTTGGCGGCGTCCTGCATCCCGGTGTTCATCCCCATCCCGCCGGCCGGCGAGTGGACGTGGGCGGCGTCGCCGGCGAGGAACACCCGACCGACGCGGTACCGGCGTACCTGGCGCTCGTCGCTGTGGAAGCGCGACATCCAGCGGGCGTCGTGCATGCCGTAGTCGGTGCCGACCACCCGCTTGGCGAGCCCGACGATCTCGGCCAGGT
>JBJMIQ010000006.1:0-24822 GCA_045806805.1 Nocardioides sp.
CATCAAGCCGCGCTCGCGCGACGTCACCGACGGACTGGAGAAGGCAGCGGCCCGGGGGATGCTGCGAGCGGTCGGCATGGGAGACGACGACTTCGCCAAGCCGCAGATCGGCGTCGCCTCGAGCTGGAACGAGATCACTCCGTGCAACCTGTCGCTGCAGCGGCTGGCACAGGCGGTCAAGAACGGCGTGCACGCCGCGGGCGGCTACCCGCTCGAGTTCGGGACGATCTCGGTCTCCGACGGCATCGCGATGGGCCACGAGGGGATGCACTTCTCACTGGTCTCGCGCGAGGTGATCGCGGACTCGGTCGAGACCGTGATGATGGCCGAGCGGCTCGACGGCTCGGTGCTGCTGGCCGGCTGCGACAAGTCGCTGCCCGGGATGATGATGGCGGCCGCGCGGCTCGACCTGGCCAGCGTCTTCCTCTACGCCGGCTCGATCATGCCCGGCTCGGTGGACGGGCGGGACGTCACCATCATCGACGCGTTCGAGGCAGTGGGCGCCTGCCTGGCGGGGAAGATCACCCGCGAGGAGGTGACCCGGGTCGAGAAGGCCATCTGTCCGGGGGAGGGGGCCTGCGGCGGCATGTACACCGCCAACACCATGGCGTCAGTCGCCGAGGCGATCGGCATGTCCCTGCCCGGCTCGGCTGCGCCACCGGCCGTCGACCGTCGGAGGGACGGCTTCGCCCACCGCTCCGGTGAGGCAGTGGTCGAGATGTTGCGCCGGGGCATCACGGCGCGCCAGGTGATGACCAAGCCGGCGTTCGAGAACGCCATCGCCGTGGTGATGGCACTGGGCGGATCCACCAACGCCGTGCTCCACCTGCTGGCGATCGCCCGTGAGGCCGAGGTCGATCTCACCCTCGACGACTTCACCCGGATCGGGGAGCGGGTGCCCCACCTCGGCGACCTCAAGCCGTTCGGGCGCTACGTCATGAACGACGTCGACAAGATCGGCGGGATCCCGGTCGTCATGAGGCTCCTGCTCGACGCCGGCCTGATGGACGGCGACTGCCTCACGGTGACCGGCAGGACCATGGCGGAGAACCTCGAGGCCCTCGACCCGCCCCACGCTGACGGCGAGATCATCCGCCAGCTGTCCGCGCCGATCCACAAGACCGGCGGCATCACGATCCTGCGAGGCTCGCTCGCACCCGAGGGCGCCGTGGTCAAGAGTGCCGGTTTCGACGAGACCACGTTCACCGGCACCGCCCGCGTCTTCGACGGCGAGCGGGCGGCGCTGGACGCCCTCGCGGCGGGCACGATCACCGTCGGCGACGTGGTGGTGATCCGCTACGAGGGGCCCAAGGGCGGGCCGGGCATGCGGGAGATGCTGGCGATCACCGGCGCGATCAAGGGCGCCGGGCTCGGCAAGGAGGTCCTGCTGGTCACCGACGGCCGTTTCAGTGGGGGTACGACCGGCCTGTGCGTGGGCCACATCGCACCCGAGGCCGCCGACGGGGGGCCGATCGCGTTCCTGCGCGACGGCGACCCGATCACGCTTGACGTCGCAAACGCCAGCCTGGACGCCGAGATCGAGGACCTCGAGGCGCGGCGCACCGGCTGGGCGCCGAACCCGCCGAAGTACACCCGTGGGGTGCTGGGCAAGTACGCCAAGGTCGTGCAGAGCGCCGCCCACGGGGCGGTCTGTGGGTGATCCGGTCGGCTTTGACCGGGTGGGCCCGGGCGGCTCCCTCGACGCCCGGACCCCCGATCGATGGACCTAGAGGCCGAGCCCGAGCTGAGCCAGGATCTGGTTCAGCAGGGTCACCAGCTGGCCGAGCACGCCCTGAAGGCCGCCGTCCAGCAGCCCGGCGACGGCACACAGCAGGTTGCCGAGCAGGTTGCCCGGTCCCGGCTGGGCGTCGACGTTGAGCACCACGCGGTCCAGGTGCACCTGGAGTCCGAGCAGGTCGAGGTCGAGCGGACCCAGCACCAGGTGGAGGATGGGGCAGGCCGCCCGAGCGCTGGCGGTCCTGGCCGCCCTGGCGGTGGCTGGCGCGCCGTTGACCGACTGGACGCGCATCGTCCGCATGACCGAGAACGTGCGGGTGGTCCCGTCCGCGTTGTGCACGACTCCGTTGATCAGGCCCCTCGCCCTGACGTGGCCGTTGTGCCTGCTGAACTTCATCGGGATGAACTTGCCGGTCACCTGGCGACCGTTGGCGGTTGTGCCGACGACGTTGGACGTCATCTGACCCTTCGAGTTATGGGCGACGACGCCCCTCGCCGCCGTGGTGCTGCTGCTGGCGGTGGCGATGCTGCCTGACACCAAGGCCATCGACGTCATCAGGACGAGGCCGAGGCCGAGCGCGATCGAGCGCGCAAATCTGTTTCTCATGGGTTTCCCTCCCCAGTTGACCGGCCGTGACCGGCGTCGGGCCCCTCCGGCCCAAGCCGCCCTGTAACCCGGGGACCTGGGATCAAACCCGTGTGACTCGGGGTAACAGACACCCGTGCGGTAGAACAGGCGGGGTGACCGATCCCCGCGAGCTCGACCGCCGCGACCCGCTGGCATCCTTCCGATCCCGGTTCGTGGGGGCCACGGAGCCCTTGGTCTACTTCGACGGGAACTCCCTGGGCCGGCCGGTCGCGGGCACCGCCGAGCGACTTGCGGAGTTCGTCCGGCGGGACTGGGGCGAGCGACTGATCCGGGGCTGGGACGAGGGCTGGTTCGACCTGGCGCTGACCCTCGGTGACCGGCTCGGCCGGGTGGCGCTCGGCGCCGGCCCTGGGCAGACCGCCTTCGGCGACTCGACCACGGTGCTGATCTACAAGCTGGTCCGGGCCGCGGTCGGGGCACAGACCGGCCGCACCGAGATCGTGATCGATCGCGACAACTTCCCCACCGACCGCTACATCGCCCAAGGGGTCGCCGACGAGCTCGGCCTGTCCCTCCGGTGGATCGAGGTCGACACCTCTGCCGGGGTCACCGCCGACCAGCTGGCCGGCGCGGTGGGGGAGCAGACGGCGCTGGTGATGCTCAGCCTCGTTGCCTACCGGTCCGCCTGGCTGGCCGACGCCCCGACCCTGACCCGGGTCGCCCACGACGCGGGAGCGCTGGTGCTCTGGGACCTCAGCCACTCCGTGGGCGTGGTGCCGACCGAGCTCGACGCATGGGACGTGGACCTCGCGGTCGGCTGCAGCTACAAGTACCTCAACGGCGGACCCGGCTCACCTGCCTTCCTCTACGTCGCCGACCGTCACCTCGGCGACTTGACCCAGCCGATCCAGGGCTGGATGGGGGCGGCCGACCCGTTCCTGATGGGTCCGACCTACACGCCCACCCAGGGCATCCGGCGCTTCCACTCCGGGACCCCACCAGTCGTCGGCTTGCTGGCCATCGACGACATGCTCGACCTGATCGAGGAGGCCGGCATCGACGCCGTACGGGCGAAGTCGGAGGCACTGACCGCCTACGCCGTCGAGGCCGCCGACGACCTGTTGGCGCCGATGGGCGTCACGCTCGCGTCGCCACGCGACCCGGCCCGGCGCGGCGGGCACGTGACCCTCAACCACCCACGCATGCAGGACGTCACGACCGCCCTGTGGAAGCGCGACGTGATCCCCGACTACCGGGATCCGCACGGGCTCCGGATCGGGCTGTCGCCGCTGTCGACGTCCTTCGAGGAGGTCCACCGCGGGTTCAACGCGGTCCGCGAGGAGCTCGACCGGGTGACAGGCTGAGCAGTGGCAGGGTGAAGGCCATGGACCAGCGACTCAGCCTCGTGACCCTCGCCGTCGCCGACCTGGAGGCCACCCGCCGCTTCTACGTCGACGGCCTCGGCTGGGAGCCGATGATCTTCGTTCCGGGCGACGTGCTCATGATCAAGGTTGCCGACAAGGTGATCCTCAGCCTGTGGGATCGCAGCCACTTCGAAGCCGAGGTCGGGCCGATCGTCACCGGGGCGGGCGTCGCCCCCCTCACCCTCGCCCACAACGTCGGTTCCCGCGAGGAGGTCGACGAGGTGCTGGCCACCGCACGCGGGGTGGGCGCCGACCCGGTGCACGACGGCGTCGAGCGGGAGTGGGGCGGCTACACCGGGTACTTCGGGGATCCCGACGGCTACCGCTGGGAGGTCGCCTGGGCGCCCGGCGACGTCGGTGCGGCCGTGCTGCCCTGAACGGGCCTGTCCTCAGCCGCTCACTCGGGGTAGACAGGAGCCCATGACCGACAGCATCCTGACCGCCGAACAGTTCGCCCAAGAAGGGCTCTCCGACTGGACCTGGCGGGACGACGCGATCCACGCCCACCTCGAGACCGGTGACTTCGCCACCGGGTTGCGCCTGGTGAACCGGATCGGGGAGGCCGCCGAGGCGATGAACCACCACCCCGACCTGGACCTGCGCTACCCCCATCTCGACGTCACGCTCTCCAGCCACGACGTCGGCGGTGTCACGGACCGGGACGTCAAGCTCGCTCGCGCCATCAGCGAGTACGCCCAGTCCGAGGGCGTCGGCTCGGGCTGACGCCGGATCGTGGGACACGCGTACCACCATGTGGGACGGGTGGCAGACTTGCCGACCAGCGGGAGCACGGACCATCGGGACGAGGAGGCAGGCGATGACCCACAGCTCGGGAACCTCGGGGAGCAGCCCTGTCGTCACGGGTGCGCAGAGCCTGATCGCGTCGCTGGAGGCGGCCGGCGCCGAGAATGTCTTCGGCATCCCGGGCGGCGCCATTCTCCCGGCCTACGACCCCCTGATGGACAGCCGGATCCGGCACATCCTGGTTCGCCACGAGCAGGGCGCAGGCCACGCCGCGCAGGGCTATGCCGCCGCGACCGGCAAGGTCGGTGTCTGCATGGCCACCTCGGGTCCGGGCGCCACCAACCTGGTGACCCCGCTGGCCGACGCCCACATGGACTCGGTGCCGATGGTCGCCGTCACCGGCCAGGTCGGCGCGAGTGCGATCGGGACCGACGCCTTCCAGGAGGCCGACATCCGCGGCATCACGATGCCGATCACCAAGCACAACTTCCTGGTCACCGACCCTGCCGAGATCCCGCGCACGGTTGCCGAGGCGTTCTACATCGCCTCGACCGGGCGACCCGGGCCGGTCCTGGTCGATGTCGCGAAGTCCGCCCTGCAGGCACGGACGACGTACTCCTGGCCGACTGAGCTGCACCTGCCCGGCTACCGGCCGGTGACCCGGCCCCACTCCAAGCAGATCCGGGAGGCCTCGAGGCTGATCCTGGAGTCCCGCCGCCCGGTGCTCTACGTCGGGGGCGGCACCATCCGGTCCGGTGCCTACCGCGAGCTCAGGGTGCTCGCCGAGCTCACCGGGATCCCGGTGGTGACCACCCTGATGGCACGGGGTGCCTTCCCGGACTCGCACCCCCAGCACCTCGGCATGCCCGGTATGCACGGCACCGTCGCCGCCGTCGCGGGGCTGCAGCGCAGCGACCTGATCATCAGTCTCGGGGCGCGGTTCGACGACCGGGTCACCGGCAACCTCGACTCGTTCGCGCCCGGCGCGAAGATCATCCATGCCGACATCGACCCCGCCGAGATCGGCAAGAACCGCGCCGCAGACATCCCCATCGTGGGCGACTGCCGGGAGGTGATCAGCGACCTCGTCGTCGCCCTCAAGGCCGAGGCCGACGCCGGAAACTCCGGTGACTACGAGGCCTGGGTGGCGTTCCTGGCCGGGGTCAAGACGAAGTATCCGCTCGGCTACGACACGCCGGCCGACGGAGGGCTCGCGCCTCAGCTGGTCTGCGAGCGGCTCGGCGCGATCGCCGGACCCGAGGCGATCTACTGCGCCGGCGTGGGCCAGCACCAGATGTGGGCCGCCCACTTCGTGGGCTACGAGAACCCCAACACCTGGATCAACTCCGGGGGGCTCGGCACCATGGGCTTCGCCGTCCCGGCCGCCATGGGCGCCCAGGTGGGCCGGCCCGACACGACGGTGTGGGCGATCGACGGTGACGGCTGCTTCCAGATGACCAACCAGGAGCTGGCCACCTGCGCGATAAATGACATCCCGATCAAGGTCGCGGTGATCAACAACGAGTCGCTCGGCATGGTGCGCCAGTGGCAGACGCTCTTCTACAACGAGCGCTACTCCAACACCGACCTGCACAGCAAGCGGATCCCCGACTTCGTGAAGCTGGCGGAGGCCTACGGCTGCGTCGGACTCGCCTGCGACAGCCCCGAGGACGTCGACGCCACGATCGCGAAGGCGATGGAGATCAACGACGTCCCAGTGGTGGTCGACTTCCGGGTCCACCGCGACGCGATGGTGTGGCCGATGGTGGCGGCCGGCACCAGCAACGACGACATCAAGTACGCCCGCGACCTCGCGCCCGACTTCGAGGAGGACGAGCTCTGATGTCGACTCATACCTTGTCCGTGCTGGTCGAGAACAAGCCCGGGGTCCTGGCCCGGATCGCGGGCCTGTTCAGCCGCCGCGGGTTCAACATCCACTCCCTGGCCGTGGGGCCGACCGAGCACGTCGAGGTCTCCCGGATGACGATCGTGGTCAACGTCGAGGAGTCCCCGCTGGAACAGGTGACCAAGCAGCTCAACTAGCTGGTCGAGGTGATCAAGGTGGTCGAGCTCGACAGTGCAGCCTCGGTCACTCGCGAGCTACTGCTGGTCAAGGTTCGCGCCGACGTCGAGACCCGCGGGCGCGTGCTCGATGCCGTCCAGCTGTTCAAGGCTCGCGTCGTCGACGTCGCCCCCGATGCCGTGACCGTCGAGGTCACCGGCAACGCCGACAAGCTCGCCGGCTTCCTGAAGGTGGTCGAGCCTTTCGGCATCCGCGAGCTCGTGCAGTCGGGGATGGTGGCCATAGGCCGGGGTTCCCGCTCCATCAGCGAACGCACCCTGCGCCCGGTCGCCATCCCCGCCCCACCCGCCGCGTCGGGGTGAGGGGTCGCGGTCGGTTTCACCGGTGAACCGGGGAAACCGACACTTCTCGGCTGAAAGAACGGCCGAGAAGCGCATGAGTTGCCTGAGAAGTGAGACCAGAGTGACGATCGAGAAGGAGAACCCAGTGGCTGCCGAGATGTTCTACGACGACGACGCCGACCTGGCCCTGATCCAGGGCAAGAACGTGGCGGTCCTGGGCTACGGCAGCCAGGGACACGCGCACTCCTTGTCGCTGCGTGACTCCGGCGTCGACGTTCGGGTCGGGCTGCCCGAGGGCTCGAGGAGCCGCGCCAAGGCCGAGGCCGAAGGGCTGCGGGTCCTCACACCCGCCGAGGCCGTCGAGGAAGCCGATGTGATCGTGATCCTTGCCCCCGACCATGTGCAGCGCAAGCTGTACGCCGAGTCCGTCGAGCCCAACATCGCCGCCGGCGACACCCTGGTCTTCGGGCACGGCTTCAACATCCGGTTCGGCTACATCACCCCGCCCGAGGGCGTCGACGTCTTCATGGTCGCGCCGAAGGGCCCAGGTCACCTGGTCCGGCGCGAGTACGTCGACGGGCGCGGCGTGCCGGTCCTGGTCGCCGTCGAGGAGGACGCCTCGGGCAAGGCGTGGGACCTCGCGCTGTCCTACGCCAAGGCGATCGGCGGGCTACGCGCGGGTGGCATCAAGACGACGTTCACCGAGGAGACCGAGACCGACCTGTTCGGCGAGCAAGCGGTCCTCTGCGGCGGCGCGAGCCAGCTGGTGATGTTCGGCTTCGAGACCCTGATCGAGGCGGGCTACCAGCCGGAGGTCGCCTACTTCGAGTGCCTCCACGAGCTGAAGCTCATCGTGGACCTGATGTACGAGGGCGGAATCGCCAAGCAGCGCTGGTCGGTCTCCGACACCGCGGAGTACGGCGACTACGTCTCCGGCCCGCGTGTGATCGACGACCACGTGAAGGAGAACATGAAGACGATCCTCGAGGACATCAAGAACGGCTCCTTCGCCCAGCGGTTCATCGACGACCAGGACGCCGGCGCTCCGGAGTTCAAAGAGCTGCGGGCCAAGGGCGAGCAGCACCCGATCGAGCAGACCGGGCGCGAGCTGCGCAAGCTGATGGCGTGGGTGAAGTCGCACGACTCCGACTACGTCGAGGGCACCGCCACCCGCTGACCCGGGAACAACCGAGCCGGGCGCCCAGTTGGGACGGCCGTGAGAATCGACATCTGGTCCGACGTGGTCTGCCCCTGGTGCTACATCGGCAAGCGCCGCCTCGAGTCAGCGCTGGCCGAGTTTCCCCACGCCGAGCGCGTCGAGGTCGTCTGGCACTCCTACCAGCTCGACCCCGGGGCGCCGTCGGAGCCGACCGAGTCGGTCGCCGAGCACCTCGGCCGCAAGTACGGCGGCGGCCCCGCCGCCGGGTCGCAGATGATCGACCGCGTGGAGGCGGTCGCGGCCGAGGAGGGGCTGGTCTACCGGCTCCACCAGGCCCAGCGCGCCAACACCGTCGATGCCCACAGGCTGCTTCACCTCGCCCTCGACGAGGGCGGCCCGACGACCCAGGGGCGGCTCAAGGAGGCCCTGCTGGCGGCGTACTTCGTCGAGGCCCGCAACGTCGCCGACCACGACGTGCTCCGCCAGACGGCGACCGGCGCCGGGCTCGATCCCAACAGGGTCGACGAGGTGCTGACCGGCGACGAGTACGCCGCGGAGGTCCAGGCCGACATCGACCAGGCCCATTCCTACGGCTCCGGCGGCGTCCCCTTCTTCGTCATCGACGGCAAGTACGGCGTCTCCGGCGCCCAGCCCGCCGCAGCGTTCGGGGAGGTGCTGCGACGAGCCTGGTCCGAGCGCGAGCCGAGCCTCCAGATGGTCGGCGGCGACGACGTGTGCGGTCCCGACGGCTGCAACACCTGACCCGGACCGGCTGAGCATGCCCAGGCGACCGGTGTTCGTGCTCCACGAGCACGACCGGCCGAGCCACCACTTCGACCTCCGGCTGGAGGAGGACGGCATGCTCCGGTCGTGGGCCGTACCGAAGGGGATGCCGGAGGACCCGAAGGCGGACCGGCTCGCGGTCGCAGTTGCCGACCACGACCTCGGCCACGCGACGTACACAGACGCAGACAAGCGCATCGCCGACACCGGCTGGTGGGAGCTCGAGGACCGGAACGCGAAACGGTTCGTGTTCGTGCTCCATGGTCGGTCCGGGTCCGCCCGCTACGCCCTCATCGACACCGGCTCCGACTGGCTGCTGCACCGGGTGCGCCGGCAGCCCTAGCCCCGCGCAAGTACGCCGTTTGGTACCAAACGGCAACTTGGCGGACCAAGAGGCCGCCGTTTGGTACCTAACGGCAAGCAGGACTACTTGACCTCGGACCAGCGGACCAGGGCATGGCCGACGATCAGGGGAAGGACGACCCAGGCGGCAGCCGTCACACCGAGCTGGGCCCACGCCTCGCCACCGACCGGCCACGCCTCGAACAGCATGCCCTGGGTGTACTTGAAGTCGACCCACGGCTGGAGGTCGCGGAACCAGTCCTGGTTCTGGGCCAGGACGGCGGTCAGCCCGGCCAGCACGAAGTTGTAGATGAAGTACCCCACGATGGCGGCGGCGGAGCTGCGGATGAGCACACCCAGCATGAAGCCGAACAGCAGTCCGAGCACGTTGGCCGCGACCAGGGACGAGGCCTGGTTCCAGGAGATGTCCCAGACGGGGTCGATCCCGGCGATCCCGGCACCGACCAGGTTGCCCACCGCACCGATGCCGAGCGCGGCGACGATCGAGACCGCGCCCAGCGCGACCGAGATCAGCAGCTTGGCCCAGATCACCGCGCCCCGATTCGGGACCAGGGTGAAGGTCGTCAAGCCACTGCGCTGGCTCCACTCGCTGGTCACCGAGAGGATGGCGATGACCGGCAGGATGATGACCATCGGGACGCCGATCGCGGCACCGAAGTTGTCGTAGGTCATCGCGCTCTCCGAGCCGAACACGATCACCGCAGCAGTGGCGAGCACGGCGCTGATCCCGATGCTCGCGAGGAGCCAGAAGCCCGAACGGGTGTTGAACATCTTGGTCAGCTCGACCCACAGGATCCGGCTGAAGGGGATCCGGGCGGGAACCACCCGCGCGGTACCGGAGGAGGGGGCGGGGGCGAGGGTCATGGTGCTCATGCTGCTGCTCCTTCGCGGGAGGTCTCGGCGGTGAGCTCGAGGAACATCTCCTCGAGGCCCGCACTGTCGGCGGTGCGGAGCTCGGTCAGCGGTACGTCGGCGGCGTGGGCGATCTTGCCCACCAGCGCCGGGTCGGCCTCGGCGCGCAGGCCGTCGTCGCCGTACGCCGCGACGGTCACGCCGGATTCACCGAGGGCTCGGGCCAGCTCGGCCACCGCGCTGCACCGGACGATCGTCCCGGCGGCGGAGAGAAGGTCGGCCTTTGTGCCGTCCGCGACGATTCGGCCCTGGCCGATGACGACGAGGTCGTCGGCGATCACCTCGATCTCGTGCAGGAGGTGCGAGGACAGCAGGACGGTTCCGCCGTCGTCGGCGAACCCGCGGAGCAGGTCCCGCATCCAGCGGATGCCGGCGGGGTCGAGCCCATTGGCGGGCTCGTCGAGGATCAGGACCTCGGGGTCGCCGAGCAGCGCGGTGGCGATACCGAGGCGCTGGCGCATCCCGAGGGAGTAGTTGCGAACCCGGCGGCCGGCCTCGTTCGGCTCCAGGCCGACGCGGGCGAGCATCTCGTCGACGCGGGAGACCGGCAGACCCATGGTGCGGGCGGCGACCCGGAGGGTCTCCCTGCCGGTGCGGCCGGCGTGCTGAGCGGAGGCGTCGAGGAGCACGCCCACCTCGCGGCCGGGGTTGGGGAGCTCGGCGTAGCGGCGGCCGAGGACGGTGGCGGTGCCGTGGCTGGGCGGCGTGAGGCCGACCATCACCCGCATCGTCGTGGACTTTCCGGCGCCGTTGGGCCCGAGGAAGCCGGTGACCCGGCCGGGGTGGGCGCTGAACGTGAGGTTGTCGACGGCCTGGAACTGGCCGTACTGCTTGCTGAGGGCCTGGACTCTGATCATGTTGCTGACCCTCTCGCGGGGGAGCGGCCTGGGCCCATCGGTGAACCTGCCGACGCGACCCTCGGCCGACCCCGACACCGTCTCGGGGTCGACCCCGAGACGCGGCTCAACGACGGACGTCGAGCTCGGCCACCCGCCCGTCCCGCACGACCAACCACCGGGTCACCCCGACCGCCTCCACGAACCGGTCGTCGTGGCTGACGACCACCAGCGTGCCGTCGTAGGCCGCCAGGGCAGCCTCGAGCTGCTCGATCGCCGGCACGTCGAGATGGTTCGTCGGCTCGTCGAGGACCAGCAGGTTCACCTCGCGGGCCTGGAACGCCGCCATCAGGGCCCGGGTCCGCTCGCCCGTCGACAGGGTCCGCGCCGCCCGGTCGACGTGCTCGGCGCCGAGCCCGAACTTGGCCAGCAGCGTCCGGACCTCGCCCCGGCCGGGGGCGCCCCCGAGCGCGGTCCGCACCACGTCGACCACCGAGTCGTCGCTGTCGAGCATCGCGCGCTGCTGGTCCATCACCCCGACCCGCACCCGGGCACCGAGGCTGCGCCGGCCGCCGGTCAAGGGCAGCTCTCCGAGCAGGCCGGCCAGCAGGGTGCTCTTCCCGCTGCCGTTGTCGCCGCCGAGGACGACCCGGTCGCCCCGCGCGAGCTCGAGGTCAACCGGACCCATTCGGAAATCGCCGAGCGCCAGCTCGGCGGCATCCAGGGTCGCCACCACCTCAGCCGAGGGTGCCCCCGACGTGACGGCGTAGCGCAGCTGCCACTCCTTGCGGGGCTGATCGACCGACTCGAGCCGATCGGCGGCACGCGCCAGCCGGGCGGATCGGGCGCCCTGGCGGTCGGCGCGGGCCTTGAACCGCTCCCGCAGGTGCTTGTCCGGCTCGCCGGAGTGGGCCACCGCGCCTCGGCCCTTCGCCGCCCAGGTGGCCCGCTGGCGGGCCTGGGCCTCGAGGTGGTCGCGCTCGTCGGCGTATCTCTCGTAGGCCTCCCGGTCCTGTCGGCGGCGCAGCTCGCGCCCCGCGACGTACTCCGACCAGCCTCCGGTGTGGTGGTGGACCGCCTGTTGCGGCAGGTCCAGCTCGACGACCGAGGTCGCGACCCGGTCGAGGAACGCCCGGTCGTGACTGGCGACAAGCACCGGTCCGGCGTGCCCGGCGACGAAGTCCACCACCAGCTCCCGCCCGCGCACGTCCAGGTCGTTGGTGGGCTCGTCGAGGAGAAGGACGTCGTGCCGGCTCGACAGCACCGCCACCAGCGCGGCGCGGGCGGCTTGCCCGCCGGACAACGATCCCAGCGGACGGCCCGGGTCGACCTCCAGGCCCACTCGCGCCGCCACCTGGGGCAGCCGGTGCTCAAGGTCGGCGGCGCCGAGGGAGAGCCAGCGTTCGAGCGCCTCGGCGTAGACCGGCTCCGCTCCGGCGTCACCGGAGGCCAGTGCGTCGGCGGCGACCTCCAGCGCCCGGTCCGCCCGCGCGACCCCGGTACGACGGCGCGCGTAGGCCAGCAGGGACTCGGCGGGATCGGGTGTGACCTGGGGCAGCCAGCCGATCGTGGCGTCGCTGGGCGCCAGGCGGAGCGTTCCTGACTCGACCGGCAGCTCGCCGACCACGGTGCGCATCAGGCTCGACTTGCCGGACCCGTTCGGTCCCACGAGGGCGACGACGTCGCCGTCGGACACCGTCAGGTCGAGGTCGGTGACGAGGGTGCGGGCGCCGAAGGAGACGCCGAGACGCGAAAGGGTGAGGGTGGTGGACATCGTGCTTCCGGGATACGTCGGACGGTCCCACGTGGGTGGGCGGGCGGCGTCAGGAGATCTCCACGGGCGGAACAGTAACGGGAGACCAGCCCGGCGTGGCAACCGAATTACGCCGAGTCGGGTCCCGGACGGGGTCAACGACCTGCTCGGGGGGCGGGTAGCATGACCGGTCCGGGCACAGCGTCGTGCAGGACCGCCTCGCCATCGGGCGAGCAACGCCAGACATCCGCCGACTTCGATCGAGGAACCCTGCTGTGAGCAAGCCCGTCGTACTCATCGCCGAAGAGCTCAGTCCCGCCACCGTCGACGCGCTGGGGCCAGACTTCG
The DNA here is from genome assembly GCA_045806805.1 of Nocardioides sp. GTDB lineage: Bacteria > Actinomycetota > Actinomycetes > Propionibacteriales > Nocardioidaceae > Nocardioides. The sequence goes on from JBJMIQ010000006.1 coordinate 13,013, forward strand.
AGATCCGCAGCTGCAACGGTGCCGACCGCGCCGAGCTGTTGCCCGCGATCGCAGACGTGGACGCGATCCTGGTCCGCTCGGCGACCAAGGTGGACGCGGAGGCGCTGGCCGCCGCGAAGCGGCTCAAGGTCATCGCCCGCGCCGGCGTCGGCCTCGACAACGTCGACGTCAAGACGGCGACCCAGAACGGCGTGATGGTCGTCAACGCCCCGACCTCCAACATCGTGTCCGCCGCCGAGCTGGCCGTCGCGCTCATGCTGGCCGCGGCGCGCCATCTCTCACCGGCCCACGCGGCGCTGAAGAACGGCGAGTGGAAGCGGTCGAAGTACACCGGCATCGAGCTCTACGAGAAGACCGTCGGCATCGTCGGTCTCGGCCGGATCGGCGTCCTGGTCGCCCAGCGGTTGAGCGCGTTCGGCATGAACGTGATCGCCTTCGACCCCTACGTCCAGGCCGGACGGGCCGCGCAGATGGGGGTGCGTCTGGTCGACCTCGACACGCTTCTCGCCGAGGCCGACTTCATGTCGGTCCACCTCCCCAAGACCCCCGAGACCGTGGGCCTGATCGGTGCCGACGAGCTCGGGAAGGCTAGGCCGAGCCTGGTGCTCGTCAACGCAGCCCGCGGTGGCATCGTCGACGAGGCGGCGCTCTACGACGCCCTCAAGACCGGCCGGATCGCGGGCGCCGGGCTCGACGTCTTCGCCTCCGAACCCTGCACCGACAGCCCGCTGTTCGAGCTGGAGAACGTCGTCGCCACGCCCCACCTCGGTGCCTCGACCGACGAGGCCCAGGAGAAGGCCGGGGTCGCGGTTGCCCGCTCCGTCCGGCTGGCCCTGTCGGGCGAGCTGGTGCCCGACGCCGTCAACGTCCAGGGTGGCGTGATCGCCGAGGACGTGCGTCCTGGCATCCCGCTGACCGAGAAGCTGGGCCGCGTCTTCACCGGACTGGCCGGCGGGTCCGCGCAGCAGATCGACGTCGAGGTCCGCGGTGAGATCACCGAGTACGACGTCAAGGTGCTCGAGCTGGCCGCGCTCAAAGGGGTCTTCTCCGACATCGTCGAGGAGCAGGTTTCCTACGTGAACGCGCCGCTGCTGGCATCCGAGCGCGGCACCGCCGTACGCCTGGTGACGGAGGCCGAGAGCCCCGACCACCGCAACCTGATCACGATCCGCGGCACCCTCGCCGACGGCTCCCAGGCGTCGGTGAGCGGCACCCTGATCGGCATCAGCCAGAAGGAGCGGCTGGTCGAGGTCAACGGATTCGACGTCGACATCGAGCCCACCGACCACCTGGCGTTCTTCAACTACGAGGACCGGCCCGGCATGGTCGGTACCGTCGGCCGAATCCTGGGCGACGCGCAGGTCAACATCGCCGGCATGCAGGTGTCTCGCGATGCCAAGGGCGGCTCCGCGCTGGTGGCGCTGTCGGTGGACAGCGCGATCCCGGTCGAGACCCTTGCGGAGATCGAGACCGCTATCGACGCCGACTCGGTGCGCGCGGTCAACCTGACCTGAGGGGTCCCAGCGGGGGTTCGAGACGCCGACCCGCAAACGGGCCAGGCCTCTCGCGCTGCGGCCCGAATCGGGATTATTGTGTTCAGGTTTGGTAAGGACCGCGGGGGTTCCCACTGCTCGAAAGGTTCGCCATGGCTGTCACCGAATCCGAGCCGAAGAGGCGCAATACCAAGCTGCTCCGCGAGGTGGGCCTGATCGGCCTCATGTGGGCTTCCATGGGCTCGATCATCGGGTCCGGGTGGCTCTTCGGCGCCCAGGAGGCGCTGATCATCGCCGGGCCGGCCGCGATCATCTCGTGGGTCGTGGGTGCCCTGTGCATCCTGGTCCTCGCGCTCGTGCACGCCGAGCTCGGCGGCATGTATCCGGTCTCGGGCGGCACCGCCCGTTTCCCGCACTACGCCTACGGCGGGGCCGTCGGCGCGTCGTTCGGCTGGTTCTCCTGGTTGCAGGCGGCCACCGTGGCGCCGATCGAGGTGTCGGCGATGCTGACCTACGCCGAGCACTACGAGTTCTCCGACGGCGTGATCAACCCCGACACCGCGGTGCTGACCACGACGGGCATCGTGGTCGCGATCATCCTGATGGCGCTGATGACCGCGATCAACTTCCTGGGCGTGCGCAAGCTCGCCGCGACCAACAGCGCCATGACGTGGTGGAAGATCGCGGTCCCGCTGCTGACGATCTTCGTGCTGGCCGTGGTCAACTTCGACACCAGCAACCTGACCGCGGCCAACGGCTTCAACCCCGGCGGGCTCAAGGCGATCCTGCTCGGCGTCTCCACCGGCGGCATCATCTTCAGCTACCTCGGCTTCGAGCAGGCCGACCAGCTCGCCGGTGAGTCGAGCAACCCGCGTCGCGACGTACCCATCGCCATCATCGGCTCGATCGCGATCGGCACGCTCATCTACATCGCGCTGCAGGTCACGTTCCTGATGGCCCTGCCGAGCTCGGCGATCGGCAGCACCTGGGCCGACGACAGCAAGGACGGCTTCTACACGTTGTTCACCGGTCCGTTCGCCGAGCTCGCCACGCTGCTCAGCATCGGCTGGCTGGCCGCGATCATCTATGCAGACGCGATCATCAGCCCCGCCGGCACCGGTCTGATCTACACCACCGGCAGCTCGCGGGTCGCCTACGGCCTCTCTCGCAACGGCTACGTCCCGTCGATGTTCGAGTGGACCAACAACCGCAGCGTCCCCTGGGTGGGCCTGATCGCGGCGTTCGTGACCGGCTGCATCTGCTTCCTGCCCTTCCCGTCGTGGCAGTCGCTGGTCGGGCTGATCACCAGCGCCTCGGTGCTGATGTACGCCGGCGCCCCGCTCTCGCTCGGGGCCTTCCGCAGGCGCCTGCCCGACGCCGAACGCCCCTTCCGCCTGCCGGCCGCGGAGATCCTCTGCCCGTTGGCCTTCATCATCTCCGGCGAGATCATCCTGTGGAGCACCTGGGAGACCGACTGGAAGCTCGGCGTCGCCATCCTGATCGGCTACGTCATCCTGATCGGCAACCGGGCGCTCGGGCTCAACGAGCACAAGCCGATGCTGGACTGGCGCGCCGCCTCGTGGTTGCCCGTCTACCTGGTCGGGGTCGGCGTCATCGTCTACCTGAGTTCCTTCGGCCACGACCCCGAGAACCCCGCGCTGCCCTTCGGCTGGGACATGGCGGCGATCGCCGTGTTCAGCCTGGCCATCTACTACTGGGCGCTCTCGGTCTCGCTGCGCAAGGAGCTGATCGAGGAGATGCTGGAGGAGGTCGTCCTGCCCGAGGAGGAGGGCCTGGACGCTCCGACGCACTAGTTCTCGACGTCGCTGACCCGCGTCGATAAGTTTCGGGCGGGTCAGCGGGTGCCCGACTGGTAGGCCAGCACGACGGCCTGCAACCGGTCGCGAACTCCCAGCTTCATCAGGATCCGCGCCACGTGCGTCTTGACTGTTCCCTCGCCGATGACGAGGCGGTTGGCGATCTCAGCGTTCGAGTAGCCGTCGGACATCAGCCCGAGGACCTCGTGCTCGCGTTCGGTCAGGCTCGAGATCGACTCCAGCCGCACGGGAGTACGTCGGCGCGCCAGCTCGTCGGTCACTCGCCGCGCCACAGACGGGGCCAGCACCGAGTCACCGGCAGCGGCGGCCCGGATCGCGGTGACCAGGCGTTCGGCTGGTGCGTCCTTGAGCAGGAAACCGCAGGCTCCCGCGGCCAGGGCGTCGTAGACGTTCCGATCGGTGTCGAACGTGGTGAGGACGACCACCCGGGTCCGCACGCCGTCCGCGGCCAGGCGACGGGTGGTCTCGAGGCCGTCCATGGTCGGCATCCGGATGTCCAGCAGCAGCACGTCGGGATCGTGACGAGCGACGAGCTCGAGGGCCTGCTGCCCGTCCTCGGCCTCGGCGACGAGCTCGATCCCGGGTTCGGTGCCGAGGATCATCCGCAGGCCGGATCGCACCAGGTGCTCGTCGTCGGCGGTCACCACGCTGATCGTCATCGCGCATCCAGTGGGAGCGTGGCGTGGACGACGAAGTCGCCGGCCGGATCCGGCCCGGCCTCGAGTACCCCGCCGTACAGTGCGGCCCGCTCGCGCATGCTGATCAGGCCGTGACCCAGCTGGCGCTCCAAGGCCGTCGGCACCGGAGCCGCGGGGTTGCTCACCCGGATGGTCAGGGTCTCCGGGCCGTAGCCGACCCGCACGCTGGTGGGAGCCTGTCCGCCGTGCTTGAGGGCGTTGGTCAACGCCTCCTGGACGATGCGGTACGCCGAGAGGTCAAGGCCGGGGGGAAGGGGGCCAGGCGTCCCGTCGATGTCGACCCTCACATCGAGTCCGGCCGAGCGCACCTGCTCCACGAGTTCGTCGAGCTGCTCGAGGCTCGGCCGCGCCCCCGGTTCGATGCCCTCCGTCTCGACGAGGAGCACGTCGAGAAGCCGGCGCAGCTCGTCCATCCCTGCCCGGCCCACCGCCTCGATGGCTCCGAGCGAGCGCCGGGCCGACTCGACGTCCTCCGGCAGCACCCGGTTGGCCGCCTGTGCCTGAAGCACGATCACCGCCATGCTGTGCGCCACCAGGTCGTGCAGCTCTCGCGCGATTCGCGCCCGCTCGTATGCGACGGCGGCCCGGCTGGCTTCCTTCCGGTCCCGCTCAAGGGCGGTGTTGTGGCTCACCAGGGAGGCGTGCTCCTGTCGGCGGCTTCGCATCCAGCGCCCCAGCCCCCAGATGCCGGCCAGGATCACCCAGCCCGGGACGACGTCGTCGACTGCGGCGCCCTGCTGCAGCCGGGGGATGTCGATGGCCAGGGTTCCCAGCGCCACGACCGACATGCCCATCGCCGAGGACCTCGCGGAGGACCAGGACCCCAGGGCGTAGACCGCGAGCAGGATGGCGAACCAGACCTGGCCCAGGCCCGCGGCGGCGTACAACTCCAGCACCGCGCCGGCCAGCACGACCAGCAGCACCAGAAGCGGCCGGCGACGGGCCCAGGGCAGAGGCACGGTGAACAGCACCACGGCTGTCGCGGCAGCCAGGTCAGACGGCTGCGGGGTCCACCACACCTGGACCTGCCCCGAGACGAACAGCAGGCCCACCACGCCTAGAAGCGCCCTCCGCGCCGTCAGCTGCCAGTCCATTCCCCGAATGTAGGGCCGGTGCACCCGCTGCGCGTCTGTCTTTCGGCAGATGACCGGAACCTGCCCCACGGCAGACGACGGGAGCCCTGACCCTGCCTAGCGTCGGGAGTCGTTGACCATCGAGCTCAGGGAGCACCCATGAACGCCCTCACCCGATCCGCCGTCGCCTCGGCCCTCCTGATCGTCCCCGTTGCCGTCGAGACTCTCATCCGGAGCGACCACCTCGCACTGTGGGGCCACGGCGTCTTCGTCGTCTCCCAGCTGTTGGGGTGGACCCTGCTGTTGACCCTGGTCCGGTTGCTGGCCGACCGAGCCGGCGGGTCGCGGTGGGGATCGCGACTGGTGCAGGCCGGCTGCGTCCTTCAGCTCGTCTTCGCGTTGGGGTACGGGATCACGGTGGCGGCGCAGGGCGAGCCCTCCGAGGGGATGTTCGTGGCCTTCCTGCTCGGGTTCCTTGCGCTCACTGCGGGCGGGCTGACGTGGGGGATCCGGCTCCTCCGCGGCGGTCGCGCGGCGCCCGCCGGCACGGGACTCCTGGCCGTGGCCGTCCTTGGCTTCCTGGCGATGGCAGTGGGGATGGACCCATTCCACGACATCTTCCTGCTCTTGTCGTACGCCGCCTGGGTTGCTGTCGGGCTCGGTGCTGAGCGGGTCGTGCCGGAACGCGCAGGGCAGGAGCTGGTCAGCGGCGGATCGCGATGAGGGTCGCTGCGTCGGCGGCGACCATCACCTCGACCGTGGTGAACCGGTCGTCGGTCAGCCACTCCTCGCGCAGTGTGTCGACGCGGCCGTGGAAGACCGGCGGCCAGAGCGCGCAGGGCGTGAAGTCGTCGAGCACCACGATCCCGCCCTCGTCGACCAGGTCGGCGACCGCGTCCACGCGGACGGCGCTCGGGTCGCCGGAGTCGAGGTAGAGAAGCGAGAACGGGCCCTGGTCGGTGAGCGTCGACCAGTCCGCGGCGAGCACCTCGACCTGGGCGTCGTCCTCGAAGATCTCCGCTGCCGCCCCGGCCAGCTTCGGGTCGAGCTCCGCTGTCAGGATCCGGGCGTCGCCCCGGACGCCCGAGCGCAGCCAGGCCGTCCCGACCCCGGTGCCGGTGCCGAACTCCGCCATCGTGCCGGACCGGGTCGCCGCGAGCGTGGCGAGGAGCCGCCCGGTCTCGTTGCGGCAGAACGAGACGTAGCCCGCCTTCCGCGACACGTCGAACGCGCGCGACACGATGTCGGGCAGCTCGGGAGGTGCACTCATCTTTCGGGGTCCCCGAACGAAGCGCAGCGAAGCGAGCATTCGATTGGGCTGTTCACACTGGCGAGTCTCCCATTGCGGGATCCATGTCTCGCATCCTGAACAGATCTGTGGAACGACCACCTCGGCCACCGACGCGTCGTACGGTGAGGGCCTGATGCGGAGCGTGTTCGTACTTATCGAGCGCCGCGGCGAGGCCTGACAGCAGGCCACCTCGTCGCGGAGTTCGTGCGTTGACGGCCTGCAAGTCCAGCTGAAGACGCCTCCGCGGCGGGTACGCCGGCAGTACCGCGAAACCCGCACTCTCCTGGTCCAGCGCTCCCACGTGACCCGTGGGCTCGCCACCACTCCCGCCGCGGGGCGTTCAGCAGTCACCCGGTGGTCGTCGTGACCGCTGAACGAACCATTCCAGGAGAGACAGATGTACGACATGTATCCCGAGTGGGGCCCGGCCAGCGAGGCCGTTCCCCCGTGGGCGGTCCAGCCCGACAACGGGGGCACCCAGGCAGCCGTCCAGGCGTCGCTTGACCTGCGAGACAACGGCGTGGAGCGCCCGGACGACAACTAGGGTCCGGGGCATGGACGAAACCCCGGGGACCCTCAACCTGGCGGTCATTCCGGGGGATGGCATCGGCCCGGAGGTCACCGCGGAGGCACTGAAGGTCCTCGACGCGGCGACTCCGTCCGGCGTGAAGTTCGCGGCCACGCACTACGACCTCGGCGCCGAGCGCTACCTCGCCACGGGGGAGGTGCTGCCCGATTCGGTCCTGGCCGAGATCCGTGAGCACGACGCGATCCTCCTCGGCGCCGTCGGAGGCCGGCCGGGTGACCCCGACCTGCCGCCGGGCCTGCTCGAGCGCGGGTTGCTGCTGCGGCTGCGGTTCGAGCTCGACCACTACGTCAACCTGCGGCCCTCGCGGATCTTCCCCGGGGTGGTCTCGCCGCTCGCCGACCACGTCATCGGCGGAGGTGAGGTCGACTTCGTGGTCGTCCGGGAGGGCACCGAGGGGCCCTACACCGGCAACGGGGGAGCACTGCGGGTCGCCACGCCGCAGGAGGTCGCGACCGAGGTCAGCGTCAACACGGCGTACGGCGTCGAGCGAGTGGTGCGCGACGCCTTCGCCCGGGCGTCCCGCCGGCCCCGCAAGAGGCTGACCCTCGTTCACAAGACCAACGTGCTGGTCCACGCCGGCGCCGTGTGGTCACGGCTGGCGGCCGAGGTGGGGCTGGAGTTCCCGGAGGTGACCCTGGACTACCTCCACGTGGACGCCGCCACGATCTTCCTGACCACCGACCCGTCGCGGTTCGACGTGATCGTCACCGACAACCTCTTCGGCGACATCATCACCGACCTGGCGGCCGCAATCACTGGCGGCATCGGGCTGGCGGCCTCCGGCAACATCAACCCCGACCGAACGGCGCCCAGCATGTTCGAGCCGGTGCACGGCTCTGCGCCCGACATCGCCGGCCAGCAGAAGGCGGACCCCACCGCTGCGATCCTGTCGACCAGCCTGCTGCTGGACCACCTCGGCCACCCCGAGGCGGCAGCCCGGGTCGAGTCGGCGGTGACCGCGGATCTCGCCGAGCGCGCCCCCCGCACGACAAGGCCTACCGCCGACATCGGCGACGCCATCGCCGCTCGGCTGCGTTGACGATCTGGGCTGATCTCACGGTCGGATAGGTTGACCCCATGCAGATCAGCACCACCCCCTCGGCCGCCCCGGTCGACGACGCGCGGCTGGCCGAGATCCTCGCGAACCCCGGCTTCGGGATCCACTTCACCGACCACATGTTCACCGTCGAGTGGACTCCGGACACCGGTTGGAGCGGAGCGCGGATCACGCCGTACGCACCGTTGACGCTCGATCCCGCCACCGCCGTTCTCCACTACGCACAGGAGACCTTCGAGGGGCTCAAGGCCTACCGGCACGACGACGACTCGATCTGGACCTTCCGGCCGGAGGAGAACGGCGCCCGGATGGTGCGGTCGAGCAAGCGTCTGGCATTCCCGGAGCTCCCGGTGGCCGACTTCGTGGAGGCGATCGACGAGCTGGTGAAGGTCGACCAGCGGTGGGTGCCCGACGGCGAGGGGGAGAAGAGTCTCTACGTCCGACCCTTCATGCTGGCCACCGAGAAGTTCCTCGGGGTACGGCCCGCCCAGCACGTCACCTTCCTCGTCATCGCCAGCCCGGCGGGTGCCTACTTCAAGGGCGGCGTCAAGCCGGTCACCCTGTGGCTGAGCACGCAGTACACCCGGGCCGGACGCGGCGGCATGGGTGCGGCCAAGACCGGCGGCAACTACGCCAGCTCGCTGCTCCCGCAGCAGCAGGCGATTGCCGAAGGCTGCGACCAGGTCGTCTTCCTCGACGCCCAGGAGGGGCGCTACGTGGAGGAGCTCGGTGGAATGAACCTCTACTTCGTCCACGACGACGGCCGGATCGTCACGCCCGAGTCCGGCACCATCCTCGAGGGCATCACCCGCTCCAGCATCATCGAGCTCGCCGGCAAGCTCGGCCACCAGGTCGAGGAGCGGAAGTTCTCGATCGACGAGTGGCGCGACGGGGTCAGGAGCGGAGCGATCAGGGAGGTCTTCGCCTGCGGTACGGCGGCCGTGGTGACCCCCGTCGGGACGCTCAAGTGGGACGGCGGCGAGGCGCCGGCGCCGGCCTCGACCGACCTGACCATGAAGATCCGGCAGGCACTGGTCGACATCCAGTACGGACGGGCCGAGGACACCTTCGGCTGGATGCACAGGATCTGCTGACGCCGACCAGTAGCCTCGACGTATGCCGGTTCCGGAGGAGGTTGCGCAGCAACCGTCTCGAAGGACCCCGCAGCGGCCACCGCCCGGGCTGACCGTCGGCGGCTACGAGCTGCTGACGCGGCTCGGCGAGGGCGGCATGGGCGTGGTCCACCTCGCCCGGCTCCCACAGGGGGAGCGGGTCGCGCTGAAGGTGCTGCGGCCGCACATCGTCGGCGACGACGAGGCCCGGGCCCGCTTGGCCCGGGAGGTGAGCTCGCTCTCGCGGATCCGCAGTCGATGGGTGGCCGAGATCGTCGACTCCGACCCATGGGGCGAGATCCCGTTCGTGGCCACCCGCTACGTGCCCGGCCCCTCGCTCCACGACCTGGTCAAGGACCAGGGCCGGCTCAGCGACGCCGACCTGCGGTTCCTGGCCCGCGGGCTGGCCGAGGGGATCGCCTCGGTGCACGCAGTCGGGGTCCTGCACCGGGACGTGAAGCCCTCCAACGTGCTGATCGAAGGCCGGACGCCGATCCTGATCGACTTCGGGCTGGCGCGGGTCGCCGACGACCCGAAGCTCACTCACACCGGCTGGCTCCTCGGCACACCCGGTTACCTCGCACCCGAGATCCTGGACGGACACGACGCCACGACCGCGTCCGACATCCACTCCTGGGGCGCGACGGTCGCCTTCGCCGGGACCGCGCGCTCGCCGTTCGGCCGCGGTCCGTCGATGGCGATCATGGACCGGGTCCGTCGTGGCCAGCACGACCTGGACGGCCTGCCCGGGGACGTCCGCCGGGTCGTGGACGCCGCCCTGGACCCTGATCCGCGGCGGCGACCGGCGCCGGCCGAGATCCTCGAGTGGCTGGATGGTGGGGGACCCCCTCCGCAGTCCGTGCCCGACGACCCGTTCACCGTGCCGCTGGCGCTGGCCGCGCAGGGTCGCGACACCACCCTGTCGATCTTCGACGACGAGGAAGACGCGGGCCCGACCCACCCGCTGGAGGATGAGTGGGCCGTGCCACCGGGAGTGGGCGCGCTCGAGCGGCTACGCCGAGGCGTGCTGTGGACGGCGCTCACGGTGGCCGCGGGCGCTGCCCTGACCGCGTACCCCTGGGTCGGCCTGCTCACCTTGCTGGTGCTGACCTGGTTCTTGCGAAGCGCCTCGCTCGCGGCCACCGCGACCGGTGACCGGCGGCGGCTGCGCGGGGTGAAGTGGTACGACCCCGTGCTCTACCTGATCGGTGCACCGTGGCACGTGGTCCGCGCGATCCCGGGCACGTTGCTGCTGGCGCTGTGGAGCGTGGGGCTGGCCGTCGCGGCCGTCCTGATCTGCTACGCCGTGGCCGCCGATCTCGAGACCTCCCTGTTCGTGACCGGACTGACCTTCGCGGTCGCCCTGGCCCTCGGGCCCGGCGGATCGCGGGTGCGCTCGCCGCTGGCCCGCGTCGTCAACCCGCTCGCGGCACGACCCGGCAGCTGGTTGGTGTCGCTCCTCGTGGTGGCAGCGGTCGCGGCGTCGTTCGGCTACCTCGTGTCCACCGGCTCGAACTGGACCCCGTTCTCCGGCCCCCCATCCGTTGAGTTGGGCCTGCCTCTCCCTTGAGCTGGGCCTGCCTGTGCCGTGAGGTGGGCGGCGTGACTGGGCCGACCGGCAGGGGCCCATTTCGACGCTCAGGGGTGCCCAACTCAACAGGGCGGGGGCGGTTCGGATGGCGAGATCTGGCCCCGGGCTGAGCGAGCCGGTGGCACACTGATCGCGTGCCGCACCACCGCATCATCATTGCCTAGCGCGTCGACGCCCCACAGAGGGGCCGCCGACGCGCCAACCTTCCGTCCCGCGGAAGGTTTTTTTACGCCCCAGGACTGAGCTCGCGAAAGTCTTGACCCAGCAACCGAAGAGGACGACATGGACCTCCACAGCGGATTCCACGTCTACGACACCACCCTGCGCGACGGCGCGCAGCAGGAGGGGCTCAACCTCTCGGTCGCCGACAAGCTGACGATCGCGCGGCAGCTCGACGGGCTCGGCGTGGGCTACATCGAGGGCGGCTGGCCGGGCGCGAACCCGAAGGACACCGAGTTCTTCCGTCGCGCCACGGCCGAGCTCGACCTCAAGCACGCGAAGCTGGCCGCCTTCGGCTCCACTCGACGGGCGGGCGTCGCGGCTGCGGACGACCCCCAGGTGGCCGCGCTCCGCGACAGCGGTGCCTCCGTGGTCACCCTGGTGGCGAAGTCGCACGACCGTCACGTCGACCTCGCGCTGCGGACCACGCTCGAGGAGAATCTCGCCATGGTCCGCGACACCGTCTCGCACCTGCGCGCCGAGGGGCAGCAGGTCTTCCTCGACGCCGAGCACTTCTTCGACGGCTACCGCGCCAATCGCGACTACGCGCTCGAGGTGCTCCGCACGGCCTACGACGCCGGCGCCGACGTGATCGCGCTGTGCGACACCAACGGCGGCATGCTCCCCGACTGGGTCTCCGACGTCGTCCACGAGGTCATCGACACCACCGCCTCCCGGGACCCGCAGGTCCGGGCCCTGCTCGACTCGGCGGCGCCCGTGGTCACCCTCGTCGCCAAGAGCGACGTCCGGCACGTCGAGCGGGCGCTGCGCACCACCCCCGCGGAGAACCTCGCGATGATCGCCGACACCGTGACGATCCTCGTGGGCGAGGGCCGCCGCGTCGTGCTC
>JBJMIQ010000007.1:0-15999 GCA_045806805.1 Nocardioides sp.
CCTTCCCCTCCTCGAGGGGGACGAAGTCCCGGACCTCGCGGGTCGCGGTGTCGTACAGCCGGAAGTTCATGCGGACTCCCCGCGGCGTTGTTCGACGGAGGAGCGCAGCGAGGGAGGAGAAGAACGCCGTGGGGTGCTCACGCCCGCAAGTCTAGGGATGTCCGGCCCGCAGCCCGCATCGTCGGGATCTGTGACTCGTGGGACAGGAGTGGCTCCCGGCGGATATCGTCGACAGGTGCTCAGGTCCCTGCTCGCCGGCGCGCTGGCCGCGACCCTGGCCGTCCCGGTCCTGCCGGGCGCCCCGGCGTCCGCGGCGCCGACGCCGCGCCGGATCGTCTACACCAGCTGGACCAGCAACGCCGACTTCGGAGCAGGCACGCTTCAAGGGGTGGCGCTCAGCCACGGCCGGCTGGTCATGGACGCGCCGGTAGCCGCCCGTCGCTACGCCGGCCGCCGCTACGACGTCGCCCGCTGGGTCTCGCCGTGGCGCACGCCGAGGTTCGGGCTCACCGAGCTGATCGCCTCGTGGAACGCGCGCACGCCGGGCAACAGCTGGATCGAGGTACAGGTGCGGGGGCGGAGCGGTGGCGGACGTACGTCCAGCTGGGACGTGCTCGGTCGCTGGGGCACAGGCGAAAAGTTCATCCACCGCACGTCCGTGCCGGCCCAGGGCGACGACCTGGCCGGCGTCAACGTGGACACCTGGCAGACCAGGACCGACATGGCGGGGTGGCAGCTACGGGTGCTGCTGATGCGCGGCCGTGGCGCCCCCAGCCCCGTGGTCGAGGGTGTCGGGGCCGTGGTCAGCCGACTCCCGCACGTGTCCGGCGTCGCAACATCTGATCCGGGCACCGGTCCCCGGATCGTCCTCCCCGTTCCGCGGTACTCGCAGATGGCACACCGCGGCCACTACCCGAGGTGGGGAGGCGGCGGCGAGGCGTGGTGCTCACCCACGTCGACGTCGATGGTCCTCGGCCGGTACGACGCCCTGCCCGCGGCCGGTGCCTACGGCTGGATCCCGAAGGGTCACGTCGACCCGTGGGTCGACTACGCGGCGCGCAAGACCTACGACTCCGCCTACGCCGGCACCGGCAACTGGCCCTTCAACACGGCCTATGCCGCCACCCTTGCCGACGACGCCTTCGTCACCCGGCTGCGCAACCTCCGCGAGGCCCGGTACTTCATCGAGGCCGGGATCCCGCTGGTCGCGTCCATCTCGTTCGGACCCGGGGAGCTCAGCGGCGCGCCGATCACGTCCACCAACGGGCACCTGCTGGTGATCGTCGGCTTCACCGCCTCCGGAGATGTGGTGGTCAACGACCCGGCCGCGTCGACGAGGGCCGGCGTGCGTCGTACCTATGACCGCGCGCAGTTCGAGGACGCCTGGATCCCCTCGTCCGGTGGCCTGGTCTACGTGATCCGGGACCGGGCCCACCCGCTGCCCGACCCCGCCCGCCACTCGAACTGGTGAGACGGCACGGTCCGATCGAGGAACGAGATCGGGCCGTAGGCCGGCCGGTTGAGCGAGCGACGCGACTGAGGAACGAAGTCGCCCGAGCGTGTCGAAACCCCCGCACCCGACCGCCGACCTCAACCACCGAGAGCCCTAGACGCCATACCCACCATCCACGTCCAGCTTCTGCCCGGAGATGAACCCGGCCCGGTCCGAGGCGAGGAAGCAGACGGCCTCGGCAACATCCACCGCGTTGCCGAACCGGCGCATCGGGATGTTGTCGCGCGCCACGTCGAGCGCCTCGGGCGAGAGGTCGCCGGAGGAGATCAGGCGGGCCGCCATCCCGTCGGTGAGCATCCCCGGCCCGACGGCGTTGGCCCGGACGCCGAATCGACCCTCCTCGGCCGCGAGCGCGCGGACCAGCGCCTCCACCGCTCCCTTGGGGGCCGAGGAGAGCCCGTCCCTCACCGGGTAGCGGGCGGTCGCCGCGGTCGTCACCGCGATGATGCACCCCTGGGCCTGGCGCAGATGCGGGAGAGCCGGCTGGACGACGTTGAAGAAGCCCGCCGCGTCGGCCCCGAGCTGGGCCGCCATCGTGGGCGGCGCCACCTGGGACAGGTGCACCATCGGCACGTGCGGCCCCGCGGCATGGATCAGCGTGTGCAGGCCGCCGTATTCCTCCACGACGCGGTCGACCACGTCCGCGGAGGCGTCGGCGCGGGTCACGTCGAGCTGGTACGCCGAGGCTCGCACGCCCCAGCCCCGGGCAGCGGCCACCGCCGCGTCGGCGCCGTCCCGGTCGGAACGGTAGGTGACCGCCACGTGCGAACCACGCTGGGACAGGAGCCGGGCGATCGACGAGCCGAGGCCACCACTTCCCCCGATGATGAGCGCGGCGCCGTCCCGATCGGCGAACTCGGCCGTCACCCGGCGGACTCCACCGTGAAGTCGACCTCGTGGTAGCCGGTCGCCCCGTCGGGGAGCACGCCGCGTTCGACACCGGTCTGCACCTCGCCGTCCTTGCCGATCGCGCGGACCCGGACCAGGTGGTCACCGGGCGTCACCCGGGTGGTGTGCGCCCACTGCACCCAGGTGTCGTCGGTCGGCCCCGGCGCCACTTCCGCCTTCTGCCAGTCGCCGCCGTCGAGGGAGATCTCGACGCCTCGTATCCCGGTGTGCTGGTGCCACGCCACGCCGCCGAACGACACCGAGCCGGCAGGCACCTCATCACCGGAGGAGGGCACGTCGATCCGGGAGGCGATCTTGACCGGCCCCTGCTCGCCCCAGCCCTTGCCGGTCCAGTAGGCCGTGATCTTGTCGAAGCGCGTGACCTCCATGTCCACCACCCACTTGCATGCCGACACGTACCCGTAGAGACCCGGCACGATCGTCCGTACCGGGAAGCCGTGGTCGATGGGGAGCGGCCGGCCGTTCATCGCGAGGGCGAGCATCGCGTTGCGGTCGTCGGTCAGGGCGGCGAGCGGGGTGCCGCAGTTCCACCCGTCCTTCGAGGTCTGGAGCACGGCGTCCGCGTCGGCGTGCACGCCGGCCTCCTCCAGAAGGTCGGCAACCCGGACCCCGCCCCACCACGCGTTGCCGATCAGATCGCCACCGACCGGGTTCGACACGCAGTTGAGGGTGATCCAGGCCTCCGTGCGCTGACGGTGGAGCAGGTCCTCGTACGTCACCACGACCTCACGGTCGACCATCCCGTGGATCCGCAGGCTCCAGTCCCGAGGCTCGATCGTGGGCGTCACGATCGCGGTGTGGACCAGGTAGAAGTCGCTGCTCTGGGTCCGCCAGGGGGTGATCCCGGGGACCCCGACGTTCACGGTCGTCGGGACCGCCGGCTCGCTCACGCCGGTCAGCTTCAGCAGCCGTCGCGTCTCCTCGACCTGCCGTCGCCCACGGCCGACCAGCCGACCGGCTCCTCCCGCCACGATCGCCAGCGCGGCCAGGACGCCGGCCCGCACCAGGAACGAGCGGCGCGAGGAAGCCGCCGCGTCGTCGTCGGACCGGTGCGCCCCGCTCGCTGATGCCGCGCCGGCCGGGGTCGCCCGGAGCGGTTCGGTGATGACGGAGAGGGCCACCAGCCAGGTGACGAAGCCGACCGCCAGCGGGAAGTAGTTGCCCACCGATGTGTCGGCACGGAGCGCCACGGCTGCCACGCCCACGGCGGCCAGCAGTCCGAAGACGATCAACGCCCGCGACCACGAGGTGCGGGCCAACCGGCCGGCGTACGCGAACAGGACCCCCATGATCACGAGAATCCCGACCAGCAGGGCCGGCTTGTCCCAGTGGCCGAGCAGCCCGATGGCGCGTTCGGCCACGTCGCCGGGCGTGTAGAGGATGACCAGCTCGCCGACCGCCACGACCGGGGACTCCCGGATCGACATGGCCATCGCGACGAGGTAGCTCATCGCGAGCCCGGCGTACCCCGCCACGAGCCCGGCCAGCGGCCACGCGCCACGGAACGTCTTCACGTGTTCGATTGTCGCTCAGGCATGATCGGCCCGTGCAACGAACCCCGCGCCCGCCCCGCGTCGGCATCGGCACCGACGTGCACCGCCTCGTCGACGGCCGCCCGCTGTTCCTGGCCGGCATCGCCTGGCCCGAGGAGCCCCAGGGGCTCGAGGGCCACTCCGACGCCGACGTGGCCGCCCACGCTGCCTGCGACGCCCTGCTCTCGGCCTCGGGCCTCGGCGACCTCGGCAGCAACTTCGGTACGACGGACCCCGCGTGGGCCGACGCGAGTGGTGCCACCCTTCTGGCGGAGACCGCCCGGCGCGTGCGCGAGGCGGGCTACGAGATCGGGAACGTGGCGATCCAGGTGATCGGCAACCGTCCCCGGCTGTCCCACCGCCGCGCCGAGGCAGAGGCGGCGCTGGCCCGGGCCGTGGGCGCGCCCGTGTCGGTCTCGGCCACCACTACCGACGGGCTGGGCATCACCGGGCGCGGAGAGGGCATCGCCGCCGTCGCCACCGCTCTCGTGCTGTGACCAACCCGCGCTTGTAACACGCTGTCCACTGTTCTTTCATGCCGTTGCAACGGGCTGGAGGAGCAGCAAACAGCGTGTTACATGATCGGAGGTGGCGCCGGCCGGGTGATGGCGACGCAGTCGCCGAGCCTGTCTGGATCCGGTCAATCACACACCGGCTTCCGGCGGCCCACCTGGACCATGCCGTCCACCACGCGGACGTCGTAGACGGGAACGCCGACGTCCGTGTCGCCCAGACAACGTCCCGTGCCGAGGTCGAAGGCGTGCCGGTGCACCGGCGA
Source organism: Nocardioides sp. (assembly GCA_045806805.1). Taxonomy (GTDB): domain Bacteria; phylum Actinomycetota; class Actinomycetes; order Propionibacteriales; family Nocardioidaceae; genus Nocardioides. Next base: position 4,733 of record JBJMIQ010000007.1, read on the forward strand.
GGCCACGAACGGTGCCCCGCCGCGGGTCACGACGATGCCGCGGGCCAGGACCGACGTCCGGTCGAACGGGTCGTGGTTGCCGAGCGCATGGACCTCGTCGGCATGGGTACGAAATAGTGCGACCGCCTGGCCATGGACCAGTGCGGTCGCGCCACGTTCGGGTTCGAGTTCCTCCAGCCGGCACACTGGCTGCCACTCCTCATCGGCCCGGTCGCGACTCACGGCTCCACCTTGAGCGCCCCACGTTTCGGCAGGTCGCGCCCCGTGTAACGCGGGTGTCACCGCTTCCCTCGTCGGCTAGGTTTCGAGCGTGTCCGCAGCCGTCGTGATCCTTGCCGCCGGCACCGGTTCGCGGGTCGGCGCGGAGGTCAACAAGGTGCTGCTTCCCCTCGGCGACCGCCCGGTGCTGGCCTGGTCGGTGGCGGCGGCTCTTGCGCTCGAGGACGTCCAGCGTGTGCTGCTGGTTGTCCGCGCAGGGGAAGAGCAGGCCGTGGCCGAAGCCGTGGCACCGCACCTCGGCGAGGACGAGGTCGGGGTGGTCGCCGGCGGGGCGACGCGTCACGCCTCGGAGTGGGCCGGCCTCCGCGCGCTCTCGCCGGAGATCGAGTCCGGCGCGATCGACGTGGTCGCGATCCACGACGGGGCGCGTCCGATGGCCGGGACCGACCTGTTCGCCCGCACCATCGAGGCCGCACGCGAGCACGGTGGCGCGCTGCCCGTCGTACCTCTCGACCAGGCCGTCCTGACCGACGGCGCGCCGGCGCCCCGCGACCTGGTCGCGGTGCAGACCCCGCAGGCGTTCCGCGCCGAGGCGCTGCTGGCGGCCTACCGGGCGGCCGACGCCGACGGTTTCGAGGGAACCGACACCGCCAGCTGCCTGGAGAAGTACGGCGACCTGCGGATCGCGGCCGTCCGCTCCACCTCCGGCAACCTGAAGATCACCTTCTCCGACGATGTCCGCCTCGCTGCCCGGCTGTGGGAGGTCGCCGGCTAGCGCGACGTGGCCGCCTCCAGCATCCGTACGTCGTCCTCCGACGACACCCGGGCGGCACTGGCGGGGGCCTCGACCAGCTCCACCCGGTGGTCGCCCCGGAGCGCCTCGACAACCGCAGCGAAATCGGCGACCGAGAGGTGTTGCATGGCCGGTACGGCCGCTGCCGGCAGCACGATGGGCGAGACCACCGACCACAGGGTGGACCGGTCGACGGTGTCACCGACCACCCCGCCGGCGACCTCCTTGACCGTGTCGGTGACCGGCCGCACCCCGACCACGACGCAGTCGTCCTCCAGCGCCCGGGTCACGCAGTCGACCAGGAACGCCGGAGGCGTCATCGGGCAGAGCGAGTCGTGCAGGACGAACGGGTCGTCGGTGTCGGCCACGACCGACCACTCGGTGGCCATGTCGACCTGGGTGACCTGGGCCTGGTCCAGCGCCCAGGATGCGCACGCGACCAGGGCCTCACCGTGGATCAGGGTGAACGGGAGCGAACCCCGATCGACCTCGATCACCGCGCCGAGGGCGCGGTGGTCGAGCGTCGGGACGTCGTCGTTCAGGAAGCGAGAACTTCGTCGAGGATGGCTTCGGCCTTGTCCTCGTTGGTGTGCTCGGCGAGGGCCAGCTCGGAGACCAGGATCTGCCGGGCCTTGGCCAGCATCCGCTTCTCGCCGGCCGAGAGGCCACGGTCACGCTCGCGGCGCCAGAGGTCGCGGACGACCTCGGAGACCTTCATGACGTCGCCGCTGTGGAGCTTCTCGAGGTTGGCCTTGTAGCGGCGCGACCAGTTGGTCGGCTCCTCGACGTGCTCGGCACGGAGAACGTCGAACACACGGTCGAGTCCGTCCTTGTCGACCACGTCTCGCACTCCGACCAGGTCGAGGTTGCACGCCGGCACCCTCACGACCAGGTCCTGCTGGGCGACGATCCGCAGGACGAGGTACTGCCGGTCCTCCCCCTTGATCTTGCGCGTCTCGATGTCCTCGATGACAGCGGCCCCGTGATTTGGATAGACAACCGTTTCGCCGACGGTAAAAGTCATGTGTGATGTTCCCCTTCCTAGGTAACTAGTCTAACACGGCCATAACCCCGACCCCGCATCGTTTGCGCAGGTCAGACGCCCAATTGGGGCTTGACAGAACTAGTCCCTTTGTGGTGGGCGGCGACGATTTGCCGCCATCCGGTGCGCCCGGGGCCGCTGTGCTCGATACTTCGGGCATGTTGTTGAGGAGGCGTGCCCGGCGGAAGCAGGAAGCCCGGGCCGCGGCGGTGGCGAGCACCGGTAGTCAGCCAGGGCCCGTAGCGTCCGCCGCCCAGCCAGAGCCCGAGTCCGTCCAGCCAGAGCCCGAGCCCGCTGTCCAGGCGTCCGAGGCCGCCGCGCCGGAGCCGGAGCCCTCCGCGCCCGCACCGGAGGCTCCGACCCGCAGCCGGCACGGCTGGCGGGAGGCCGGGCCGTTGCTGGTCCTGCGGTCGGCCCATCCCAGGCAGGCTTTCCTGACCGCCGCGGCAGTCGCCGCGGCGGCGGCCCTGGCCGGTCGTCCCACCCGCGAGCTGGGCCTCGTCTTCGTGACGGTTCTGGTGGGGCAGACCATCGTCGGCTGGCACAACGACCTGCGGGACCGGGCCCGTGACGCCGCGAACGAGACCCGCCGCAAGCCGGTTGCCGAGGGCCTGCTCGACCCGGGAACCCTGTGGTTCCTGATCGCGTGTGCAGCCCTGCTCCTCGTACCCCTCGCCATCGCCAACGGCGTCGTCGCCGGCGTCACCTACCTCGTCATCGTGGTGGTCTCGCTCCTGGGGAACCTCATGCTCCGCAAGGGCTGGCTGTCATGGCTTCCGTGGGCGGTGTCCTACGGCCTCTACCCCGCGTTCCTCTCGTACGGCGGGTGGGGCGGCACCGCCGAGGGCAGCCCCCCGGAGATCTCGATCACCGCGCTGGCGGCGCTGCTGGGTGTCTGCGTCCACTTCCTGCGAGCCCTACCCGGGTTGGTGGCCGACAATCGTGACGGCTATCGCCACCTGCCCCTGCGGGTCGCGCTGCGGACCGGAGCGCCGCGCCTGCTGTGGATCATGATCGTGCTCACCGTGCTGGTCGTGGCCGCGCTCCTGGTCACCGGAAGCCGGGTCGGGCTGGCGCAGTGAACGGGAGAACGGGCCGCTAGGCTGCGCCCCATGCCTCTGCGACGCACCCTTGCGCTGGCGACCTGCGTCGTCGCCGTCTGCGCGCCGGCGCTCACGTCCTGCGGTTTCAACTACGCGACCGACCGCATCTACACCCCGGCCACGGGCGTCAACAACCGCGACGCGTCCGTTGACGTGCTCGGTGCGGCCATCGTGTCGGCCGAGGACGGCTCGGGCACCTTCATCGCCTCCTTCGCCAACAACGACAGCGCAAAGACTGTGTCCGTCGAGTCCCTCGAGGGCGTTGACCAGGCCGAGCTCACCGCCGACGACTTCTCGCCGATCGAGGTGCCCCCCGGTGGCATGGTCAACCTCGCCGACGACCAGGGCATCGGAGTCGAGGGCGACCTCGTCACGGCCGGCGACTTCGTCGAGTTGGCGCTCCAGTTCGACACTGGCGAGCGGGTCGAGATGGACGTCCCCGTGGTCACGAACTGCGGCTACTACGAAGGTCTGGACGGCCCGTCCTCCGACGAGCAGTGCGACCAGCCCGAGCCGTCGCCCACCGAGCAGTGACCGCGCGATGACCGCCACCCTGATCCTGCTCCGCCACGGCGAGAGCGAGTGGAACGCCCGCAACCTGTTCACCGGCTGGGTCGACGTCGCGCTGAGCGAGAAGGGCGAGCAGGAGGCCGTGCGCAGCGGTGTCGAGATGCGTGAGGCCGGGCTCCGTCCCGACGTCGTACACACGTCGGTGCAGCGGCGGGCGATCAGCACCGCCTGCCTGGCCCTCGACGCCGCCGACCGGCACTGGATCCCGGTGCGCCGGTCGTGGCGGCTCAACGAGCGCCACTACGGCGCGTTGCAGGGCAAGGACAAGAAGCAGACGCTCGAGCAGTACGGCGAGGAGCAGTTCATGCGCTGGCGCCTCTCGTTCGACGAGCCGCCGCCGCCGCTGGACGACGACGACGAGTTCTCCCAGGTCGGCGACCCGCGCTACGCCGACCTCGGGTCGGAGATGCCACGGACCGAGTGCCTCAAGGACGTCGTGGGGCGGTTCCTCCCTTACTGGGAGTCCGGCATCGTCCCCGACCTGAAGGCCGGGAAGTCGGTCCTGCTGGCCGCCCACGGCAACAGCCTGCGGGCCCTGGTCAAGCACCTCGACCAGGTCAGCGACGAGGAGATCACCGGCCTCAACATCCCGACCGGGATGCCGCTGGTCTACCGGCTCGACGAGAACATGACGCCCACCGTCGCCGGTGGGGAGTACCTCGACCCCGAAGCCGCCGCCGAAGCCGCCGCCGCCGTCGCGAACCAAGGTCGCTGAGCGAGCGAGCAGGACCGCACGCGAACGCGTGCGGTCCGTGGCTCGCGAAGATTGAGCAAGCCCCGCGGCCGAGGGACGAGGGCGCGACGGGCGCGCCGAAATCCAGTAGGCGAGGCAGGGCGGTGACTCCGGAGCCGCTCAGACGCGCGGCGGGAAGTCGCCGGTGACGACGTAGACCACGCGGTGCGCGACCGAGACGGCGTGGTCGGCGATCCGCTCGTAGTAGCGCCCCAGGAGTGCCAGGTCAACCGCGGCCTCGACGCCGTGGGTCCAGTTGTCCCCCAGGAGCTCGGTGAAGCTCTTGCGACGCAGCTGATCCATGATCTCGTCGGCCCGGCCCAGGTCGATGGCCGCGTCGACGTCCATGCCGCTGATGATCCGGGAGACCCGGGACACCATGTCCTCGGCCACCTCGCCCATCCGCGCCATGGTCGGGCGGACCTCGTCGGGAACCGCCACCTGCGGGACGCGCAGCCGCGCGATCTTCGCCACGTGGACCGAGAGATCACCCATCCGCTCGAGTTCGCTGACCATCCGCAGGGCCGAGACCACGACGCGCAGGTCGCCGGCGACCGGTGCCTGGAGGGAAAGGATGGAGAAGGCGGTGTCCTCGACCTTCTCGCGCGCCTTGTCGATGTCGGCGTCGGCGGTGATCACCTGCTCGGCGATCTCTGCGTCCCCGGTCAGCAGTGCCTGGTTGGCCAGGCGGACAGCGGTCTCGACGCTGCGACAGATGCCGGCCAGGTCGTCGAAGATTGAGTCGAGCTGTTCGTGGAAGACCTCGCGCATGCCCTGATGGTAGGCAGCACGGATGACAGGCGTGGACGAGGGTGTGAACGCCGGATGAACACTCGTTCCGCCCTGCCCTCCGGAGCCGAACCCCCGGTGGCGCGCTGCGTACGATTCTGGTGTGGACCCGACGACGCAGGCATTCCTGGCCGCGCTCATCGGAGCCGTCGTCGCCGGCGGCGCCGTTCTCGCGTGGGCCATCAGCGACCGCCAGCAGTCGTTCGTCCCTGCGCCCGAGGAGCCCGCGGTGCCGCCCGCGGTGGCGACGGTGCTCTCCGTGCTGCGCAGCAGTGCGGTGGTTGTCGGCGAGGACGACGCGGTCCTCAAGGCGTCGGCGCCGGCCTACGCGTTCGGCCTGGTCCGCGGCAACGTCCTGGTGGCCGAGGAACTGACCGATGTCGTGCGCCAGGTCCGCCGCGACGGCCAGATCCGCGAGACCGAGCTGCTGCTGTCGCGCACCGACATGCCGTCACGTCACGTCACCGCTCGCGTCGCGCCGTTGGGTTCGCGGATGGTGCTGGCGCTGATCGAGGACCGCACCCACGAGCGCCGGGTCGAGGCCGTACGCCGGGACTTCGTGGCCAACGTCAGCCACGAGCTGAAGACCCCGATCGGGGCGATCAGGCTGCTGGCCGAGGCGATCCTCGACGCCGCCGACGACGAGGAAGCGGTCAAGCGCTTCGGCGGCCGCATGCTCACCGAGAGCGACCGCCTGACCCGACTGGTGCAGCAGATCATCGAGCTGTCCCGGCTGCAGGGCCACGACCCGCTCGAGGCCCCCGTCCCGGTCTCGGTGGACGATGTCATCAGCGCAGCTGTGGATGCGAGCGCCATCGACGCCGACACCCGCAGGATCTCCCTGGTGTCCCGCGGCACCCACGGCCTCGAGGTCTTCGGCAACGCCGAGCAGGTCTCGGCCGCGGTGGCCAACCTGGTCGCGAACGCCGTCACCTACTCCGGGCAGGACTCCACGGTCCTGGTCTCCTCCAAGGCGGACGACAGCACCGTCGAGATCTCGGTGGTCGACCAGGGCATCGGGATCCCGCCGGGCGAGATGGACCGCATCTTCGAGCGCTTCTACCGGATCGACCCCGCCCGGCACCGCTCCACCGGCGGGACGGGGCTGGGCCTCTCGATCGTCAAGCACGTCGCGGCCACGCACGGCGGCGACGTCCGCGTGTGGTCGGTCGAGGGACAGGGGTCGACCTTCACCCTCGCCCTGCCCCGCCACCACTCAGCCCACCTTCGGGAGAACAGCGCGTGACACGGGTACTCGTGGTCGAGGACGAGGAGAGCTACAGCGATGCCCTCGCCTACATGCTGCGCAAGGAGGGCTACGAGGTGGCTCTGGCGGCCACTGGTCCGGACGCGCTCACCGAGTTCGACCGGAACGGGGCGGACGTCGTACTGCTGGACCTGATGCTGCCCGGGCTGCCGGGCACCGAGGTGTGCCGGCAGATCCGGCAGACCTCCAACGTCCCGGTGATCATGGTGAGCGCCAAGGACGACGAGGTCGACAAGGTGGTCGGCCTCGAGCTCGGCGCCGACGACTACGTCACCCAGCCCTACGCTCCACCCGAGCTCGTGGCCCGGATCCGGGCGGTGCTGCGCCGCGGCACCGAACCCGACCTGGCGCCGATGACGCTCGAGGCGGGGCCGGTCCGGATGGACGTCGAACGCCACGTGGTGACCGTCGAGGGCAGCGAGCAGCGACTCCCGCTGAAGGAGTTCGAGCTGCTGGAGATGTTCCTGCGCAACCCGGGCCGCGTGCTCACCAGGGGACAGCTGATCGACCGGGTGTGGGGTTCGGACTACGTCGGCGACACCAAGACGCTCGACGTGCACGTCAAGCGGCTGCGCGCCAAGCTCGAGCCCGACCCCTCCGAGCCGAAGCTGCTGGTGACCGTGCGCGGGCTCGGCTACAAGCTGGATCTGTAGGCGCAAGGGACCGTCGGGATCCCCGCTCAGGCGGGGATTCATGTGACTGGCGGGAAGTCGCGCAACGACGTCCGATAACCGCGTGTCCGGTGTCGGTGCGGCTCCCTAGGCTTTGACCCATGAACAGCCCCGCCCGATCCTGGCTCCCCGTCGCTGCCGTCGGGTGCACGCTGGTGTTCTGGGCGTCGGCGTTCGTGGCGATCCGGCACCTCACCCACGACTTCTCTCCGGGCGCGCTGTCGCTGGGTCGGCTGGTGGTCGCGACGGCGGCACTCGCGGTGCTCGCGCTCGGACGCGGCCGTCCGCGTCCGACCCGACGGGACCTGCTGCCGATCATCGTGATCGGGGTGCTGTGGTTCGGCGTCTACAACGTCGCCCTCAACGCGGGCGAGGAACGCGTGGACGCAGGCACCGCTGCGATGCTGATCCAGCTGGCGCCGCTGCTGATCGCAACCCTGGCGGCGATGTTCCTCTCCGAGCGGTTCACGGTCTACCTCGGCATCGGCCTCGCGCTCGGGTTCGGCGGGGTCGCGCTGATCGCGCTCTCGGCCAGCCCCGGCGGCAACAGCGACGTCGTCGGCGTACTCCTGTGCCTGCTGTCGGCGGCCGTCTACTCGATCAGCCTGATCCTGCAGAAGCCACTGGTCGGACGGCTGCCGGCGGTCCACATCACCTGGCTGGCCTGCACTGTCGGCACCCTGGCCTGCCTGCCGTTCGCCGGCTCCCTGGTGAGTGAGGCCGCGGCAGCACCGGCGTCGTCGATCTGGTGGCTGATCTACCTGGGGGTGTTCCCGACCGCGATCGCGTTCACGACCTACGCCTACGCACTGCGGCACATGTCGGCGGGCAACCTCGGGATCACGACCTACCTGGTCCCGCCGATCACGATCGTGCTCGGCGTGATCTTCCTGAACGAGGCGCCTCCCCCAATGGCGTACGCCGGCGGCGCGCTTGCCCTCGTCGGCGTCGCGGTCGCTCGTCGCAAGCCCCGCGCCGTCGAGTTGGGCGCCGCTGACGCACGAGTTGGGCGGGAGTCAGGCGACGACCCGGAGCTGAGCCCAACTCAACGCTGAGGGGCGCCCATCTCAACGGTCGTCGGACTCGAGCCAGCCGCGGAAGGCCTCGAGGTTGCGGGTGGACTCGCCCCGCAGCCGGCGCCACTCCCACTCCTTGCGGATCGAGGAGGCAAAGCCGAGCTCGAGGATCGCGTTGAACGACTCGTCGGCGTAGGACAGCACCGACCCGAGCAGCCGGTCGAGCTCGTCGGCGGTGACGGCGGAGAGCGGGAGCCGGCCGTCGAGGTAGATGTCGCCCACGGCGTCGAGGGCGAAGGAGACGCCGTACATCTTCAGGTTGCGCTGCAGCAGCCAGCGGTAGACGCCCTCGTGATTCTCGTCGGGCTTGCGGCACACGAAGGCGTGGATCCCGAGGGCGTGCGGACCGACGTCGAGGCGGACCGGCGTCTGCAGCTTCTTCTCGCCGGGCAGGGTGATCGCGAAGACCCCGTCGCCGACCTCGTCGTAGTCGACCTCGTTGTCGTCGAGATAGCTCCGGATCGTCTCCGCGGTCACGACACCGCGTCCAGCAGGGACGCGCGGGCCCGTTGATAGACCGCGAGAGTGCTCTGGGCCGTGCGCTCCCAGGAGAACTGTCGCGCCTGCTCGACCGCCCCGGCCTGCAACCGGGAACGCAGCGCGTCGTCCTCGAGCACGCGGCGCATCGCACGAGCCCAGTCGCGGGGTTCGTGGCTGTCGACCAGCAGACCGCCGTGACCGCTGCGGATCACCGTCGTCAGGCCACCCACGGCGGCGGCGATCACCGGGGTGCCGGTGGCCTGGGCCTCGGCGGCGACGAGGCCGAACGACTCGTTGTAGGACGGTACGGCGACCAGGGTGGCGGCGGCACACCACTGGGCCAGCTCGGCCTGGGCGACCGGTGGCACGAACCGGACCACGTCGTCGACTCCGAGCTCTGCGGCCAGCTGGGCGAGCGACTCGGGGTGGTCAAGCCCGGTGCCCGACGGGCCACCGACCACCGGAACGACCAGCCGGGATCGCAGCGAGGGCGTCTCCTCGAGCAGGACGGCCACCGCCCGCAGCAGCACGTCGGGCGCCTTCAACGGCTGGATACGTCCGGCGAACATCAGCACGTGGGCGTCGGCGGGTAGCCCGAGCGAGCGGCGGGCCGTCCCCTGGTCGATGGGCCGGAACACCGAGAGGTCAACGCCGGGATGGACCACCTCGACCCGGCCGGGATCGGCGTCGTAGAGGTTGATCAGCTGCTTGGCCTCGATGTCGGTGTTGGCGATGAGCATGTCGGAGGCCTCGACCACCTGCTGCTCGCCGATGATCCGGGCCGCGGGCTCCGGGGTGTCACCGATGGCCAGGGCGTCGTTCTTGACGCGGGCCATGGTGTGCATCGTGTGGACGAGCGGCACCCCCCAGCGGTCGCGCGCGAGCGCGCCGACCTGTCCGGAGAGCCAGTAGTGGGAGTGCACCACGTCGTAGTGACCGACCGGTTGAGCCGCCTCCGACCTGAGCACCTCGCGGGCGAAGACGCACAGCTGTCCGGGCAGCTCGCCCTTGGTGAGGCCCTCGAAGGGCCCCGCGTGGATGTGGCGGACGGTGACCCCGTCGGCGGCCTCGACGACCGATGGCAGGGTGGAGGAGGTGGCGCGGGTGAAGATGTCGACCTCGATCCCCCGGTCGGCCAGGCGGCGGGCAAGCTCGATGACGTAGACGTTCATGCCGCCCGCGTCTCCGGTCCCCGGCTGGTCGAGGGGAGAGGTGTGAAGGCTGATCATCGCCAGGCGGTCGATCGCCCGGTCCGAGATCGCAGGGTCCACGTTCACCTCCGGGTCCGGTCCTCCTGACCCAACCCGGGAGTTGAGCGTCGCATTCCCGCGGTCCTCAGCGGGCGTGCGCGCCGGCGTGCCGTCGGGGCGGCCGCTCGCCGCCGTCGCCGCCGGAGCCGAGCGTCAGGACGCAGGCAACGGCAATCAGGACCCCGACGACCGCGTTGATCACCACCGGGTCTCCCGACGCATGCAGCACCTCGACCACCGACCAGACGAGCAGCGGAAAGGCAACGCCGACGATCACCTGCAACCAGATGGCGCCCTTGTTGACCAGCGCGGTCCCGAGTCCGAACACGCCGACGAAGAGCAGCAACAGCCCGGTCCACTGGAGGAGGTCGCCGACGGTGCCGCCGCCGAGCACCCACCGAGCCACCCAGCAGAGACCCCCGAGCAGTCCGCAGACACGGGCGAGAGGGCGTACGTTCATGGTTCTCCAGCTTCTTGAAGACCGATCAGTCCCGCGGGGTTGTCGCCCACCCCGGGCCCCCTCCTCGTGGCAATTCTGCCACCGCTGACTGGGGGCCGGTCATCGGTGTGCAGAATCTGGGCATGGACCACAACCGGCTGGCCGTCGTGACCGGGGCGAGCAGCGGCATCGGGGCGGCCACCGCCCGGGCGCTTGCGGCCGAGGGGTACGACGTCGTCTGCGCCGCGCGGCGTACCGAGCGGATCGAGGCACTGGCCACCGAGATCGGCGGCCGCGCGGTGGCCTGCGACGTGACCGACGCGGACTCGGTACGCGGACTGGCGGACGCCGTGGGCGGAGTCCTGCACGTGCTGGTCAACAACGCCGGCGGAGCGTTCGGGTCCGACCCGGTGGAGACAGCGGACCCCGCCGACTGGCGCGCGATGTACGACGTCAACGTGATCGGCCTCCTGCAGGTCACCCAGGCCCTGCTCCCCGCGCTCCGGGCGAGCGGCGATGGGCTGATCGTCAACGTCGGATCGACCGCGGGACGGATCGCCTACGAGGGCGGCGGCGGCTACACCGCCGCCAAGCACGGCACCCAGGTCGTGACCGAGACCCTGCGTCTCGAGCTGTGCGGCGAGCCGATCCGGATCAGTGAGATCGCGCCCGGCATGGTCCGCACCGACGAGTTCGCGCTGGTCCGGTTCGAGGGGGACCGGGAGAAGGCGGACGCGGTCTACGCCGGCGTACCCGACCCGCTGGTCGCCGAGGACATCGCCGACGCCATCGCCTGGGTCGCCACCCGGCCCAGCCACGTCAACGTCGACGAGCT
>JBJMIQ010000008.1:0-6594 GCA_045806805.1 Nocardioides sp.
GGAGCACGCCCGCCGAGCTGACCACCGCAAGCGCCGCGCCCCAGGCCCTCTTCGAGCCGCGCACCTCCTCGGCCGGCCGGCGCGCCAGGTCGACCAGCGCCGCGACCCGCAGCGCGCCGTCCACGGCGGCCCCGGCCACCACCAGACGGCGGTTGCCCTCGTCGAGATCGCTCCAGCGGATCACAGCAGCCTCCTGTCCGAGGCCCAGCGGGCCAGCTCGTGGCGCGAGGAGAGCTGGAGCTTGCGCAGCACGCTGGACATGTGGGTCTCGACGGTCTTGATCGAGATGAACAGTTCCTTTGCGACCTCCTTGTAGGCGTAGCCGCGGGCGATCAACCGCATCACCTCCCGTTCCCGCTCGGTCAGCCGGTCGAGGTCCTCGTCGACGTCGGCCACCTCGATCGAGCCGGCGAACGCGTCGAGGACGAAACCGGCGAGCCGGGGTGAGAACACTGCGTCGCCGTCGGCCACTCGGTGGATCGCGGCCACCAGCTCGGGGCCGGTGATCGTCTTGGTGACGTAGCCCCGGGCTCCGCCGCGGATCGTGCCGATCACGTCCTCTGCGGCGTCACTCACCGACAGCGCCAGGTAACGGGTCTGGGCTGAGTGGGCCCTCCGCATCACCTCCGCACCACCGCCCCCGGGCAGGTGCACGTCGAGGAGTACGACGTCGGGCCGGTGCTCGTCGACGGCGGTGACCGCCCCCTCGACGTCGGCGGCCTCGGCCACCACGTCGACCGCACCGCCGAGCTCGGCGCGGACGCCGGCCCGGAACATCGCGTGGTCGTCGACCAGCACGACGCGGATCGGTTCAGCCATGGGAGTCCTCCTGCCTGGGGAGGTGCAGCCGCACCTCGGTCCCCTCGTCCGGCGTCGACACCACGGTGGCCGTGCCGCCGTGGCGTTCCATCCGGTCGATGATGCTGTGCCGCAGCCCGTGCCGGTCCTCCGGCACGCTGGCGAGGTCGAAACCGCGTCCGCGGTCGCGGACGAAGACATCGACCGCGGGCGGCGACACCTCGGCGTACACATCGATCTGGCCGGTCCCCGCGTGCCTGGCGGCGTTGGTGACCGCCTCGCGAGTGGCGTTGACGACCGGTCGCAGGGACTCGGCCAGTGGGCAGTCGCCGACGGTGACGACGTCGACCGAGACCCCGTGCGTGTCCTCGGCGGCCGCCGCGACACCCCGGAGTGCGCTCCCGACGGTGCTCTCGTCGGTGGCCTCCCCGGCGTACAGCCACGACCGGAGGTCGCGCTCCTGCGCCCGCGCCAGCCGGGCGACGGTCGTGCCGTCGTGGGCGTTCTTCTGGATCAGGGCCAGCGTCTGGAGGACCGAGTCGTGCAGGTGGGCGGCCAGGTCGGCGCGCTCCTGGGTGCGGACCCGCTCGGCGCGCTCCGCGGTCAGGTCGGAGGCGAGCCGGTAGATCCACGGCCCGACCACGATCCCGAGCCCGACGACCGTGAGGAGCGCCGCGATCGTGACGTCGCGGGCCATGTCGAGCGAACCGCCTCGCAGGACGAAGACCACGAAGGCAGTCACGATCAGGCCGATCCCGGCCGCCAGCCGGGCGTACGCCGCCCACCCGCCCCGGCCGAGCACTACCCGGGCCGGGTCGATCCGGCCCGTGGTGTCGAGCCAGCGCTCCCGCTGCGCCTCGTCAGCCTGCCGCCACAGCAGGGCGACGCCGACCAGCCCGAGGAAGAGCGGCCAGAACACCAGCCCTCGCCCCAGAACCGCCTCGAGCAGCAGCACGGCGCCCAGGCCGAGCGCGGCCAGCGCGATCACCGGACCGACGTCCCCGAGCCTGCGGATCCGGCTCGGGCGTCGGCCGCCCCGGGTCGCGCTCTCGAGGCCCGGGGCGCCTTCCTCGAAGTGGGAGTCCGTGGGCAGCACCAGCCACAAGCCCGCGTACATCGCGATGCCGAGGCCACCCAGGGCGGCGGCCACCAGGAACGCGACCCGCACCCAGAGCACGGGCAGCCCGAGGTGCCGGGCCAGTCCGCCGGCCACGCCGCCGATGATCGGCTCCTGGCTGTCGCGGTGGGCCCGGCGCGGTTCGGAAAAGGTCGCGCTGGGAGTGCTCGTCATGACGCAGCAATCGTCACACAACGCAGGGGCGCGAACCATGAGGTGCAACCCCGGCCCGACCCTGACCCGCCCGCCAGGTCCGTCGGGCAGGATCAGGGTCGTCCCCGATGGTTTCCGGACGGTCCCGGCCGCACGCTTGGAGCATGACCACGACACCACCCGAAGCACCCTCCGGCCCGGCCGACGAGCCGGCGCCCGACACTGGCCCACGCGTCACCCGCGACGAGATGCGCGACCTCGGCCGCCTCCGCCGCTCCGTGGACGACCGCTGGGTGGCCGGCGTCTCCGGCGGCCTCGCCCGCCACCTCGACGTCGACCCAGTGATCCTGCGGGTGGCGTTCGTCGTGCTCGCGTTCTTCGGCGGCGCCGGCCTCCTGCTGTACGGCGCCTGCTGGCTGCTCGTGCCCGAGGACGGCTCCGACGAGGCGGCGATCACCCTCGACAGCCGCAGCCGCACCATCGCCCTGTTGTCCGTCGGCGTGCTGGCCGCGTTCGCGCTGCTCGGCGACTCCACGGGGTTCTTCTGGTTCCCCTGGCCACTGGCCATCATCGCCCTGGTCGTGGTGCTGTTCATGACGCGCAAGGACCGCCGCCGGTCGGCCACGCCGCCACCGGGCTCGGGGGGCGCCGCGCCCGCGAGTTCAGAGACCACGCCGTACGAGGGCACTTACGAGAGCACCGGCTATGCGGGCACGACGTACCGCGGCCCTGGGCCCTACCAGGACACGACGGTCCAGGGCCCGACCTACAGCTATCAGGGCACGACCTACGTCGCGCCGCCCCGCAACCCGCGTCGCCGCGGCCCGATCCTGTTCTGGTTCACTCTCGCGCTGATCGCACTGGCGGTCGGGATCCTGGGGATCGTCGACGTGGCCGGCGTGGCCGTCGCGGACTCGGCCTACCCCGCCCTGGCCGTCGGCATCACCGGGCTGATGCTCCTGGTCGGCTCTGTGTACGGCCGCGCGGGCGGCCTGATCCTGCTCGGCCTGCTCACCACCGTCCCGATGGTCGCGGTCACCGCAGCCGGCCAGTGGGAGGGCGACCGGATCAGCGAGACCCCGCAGAGCGCGGCCGAGGTCCAGAGCACCTACGACTTCGGTGCCGGCGAGCTGGAGCTGGACCTGAGCCGGGTCGACGACATCGAGGCGCTGGACGGTCGAAACATCCGCGTCGAGGGCGGCGCCGGCCAGATCGACCTGATCGTGCCGGACGGCATGGACGTCGACGTCAGCGGCCAGGTGGGCGGTCCCGGCGCGGTCACCCTCTTCGGGCAGCAGCGGGGCGGCATCGCCACCAGCGCCCGGGGCTTCCACAACGGCGGACCGGACGCCCCCCGCCTGACCATCGACGCCCAGCTGGGCGTCGGCGAGATCCGCGCAGAGAGTGAGTGAGGACATGAACGAGCTGGAGAGCGGGCGTCACCCCGTCAACATCGGCCACCTGGTGATGGGCATCGCATTCCTCGGCCTGGTCGGCATCTGGGCCCTGGTCCAGGGCGATGCCGTCAGCAACGGCGACATCCGCTGGCTGCTGCCGCTCCCGTGGGTGTTCGCCGGGATCGCCGGCCTGCTGGCCACGACCCTGACCGCCAGGAACCGCCACACCACCCGGCAGACCGGCTGGGTCGGCAACGGCGATACCAGCGGCGACACGGAGGACTGATTGCCCAGCCGGGCCCGACCTCCCGGCCCACAGGCAGTGCGTCTGCCACCGACTCCCGCCGAGTCGGTGGCAGACGTACGCCTGTCGTCACCCGGGCGCGTCGGGCGGCCATGATGGACACATGTCCCTTCCCCGGATCGATGGTCTGCGCTCGCTCGCCGCGCTCGAGCACCCCGAGCTGGTCACCCCGCAGGTGACTGCCGCGCTCGACTCGTGGCCGCACGGTGAGGACGTGGCCGTGGTCGAGATCGACCCCGCGCTCGCCGACACCTCGGCCATGAGCGAGGCCTACTCCCTGACGATGGACACCGGGGCCAACTGCGTCGTCGTGGCCGGCCGGCGCGCCGGCGAGGAGCGGGTCGCGGCCTGCCTGGTCCGGGCCGACACCCGCGCCGACGTCAACAACCTGGTCAAGCGGACCCTGGACGTGCGCAAGGCGTCGTTCCTCCCGATCGAGCGGGCGGTCGAGGAGTCGGGGATGGAGTACGGCGGGATCACCCCGCTCGGCCTGCCCGCGGAATGGCGGATCCTGGTCGACGCCCGCGTGCCGGAGATGGACGTGGCGATCATCGGCTCCGGCGTACGTCGCTCCAAGCTGCTGGTCTCGGGCAGCCACCTCGCCGAGCTGCCCGGCGCGGAGGTCGTCGAGGGCCTCGCCGGCTGATGAGGCGTCACTCGGACGCGCCGCCGGCCCGGCGCGATACGGTGCGCGCCATGGAGGGAACCCGATGAGCAACGGCCGTAACGAGACCGAGGAAGAGCGGCTGGACCGCAAGTGGGGGGACCTGCTCCAGGAGCTCAGGGTCATGCAGACCGGCGCCCAGCTGACCGCGGGCTTCCTGCTGACGCTCCCGTTCACCACGAAGTTCCCCACCCTCGACGACTTCCAGACCGGTCTGTTCCTGGTGCTCGTGGTGGTGGCAGCGCTGACCACGGCCACCGTGATCACCCCCGTTGCGGTGCACCGGCGGATCTCGGGCCAGCACGTCAAGGAGCGACTGGTGGAGACCGCGCACCGCCTCGTCGGGATCGGCCTGTCCCTGCTGGCGGTGCTGGTGACCGGCATCGTGGTCCTGATCTTCGACGTGGTCGTGGACCGGACGGCCGCGCTCGTCGTCGGAGCCGCGGTCGCGGCGACCCTCGCCGGCCTGCTGGTCGCGCTGCCGCTGAACCTGGTCGGTCCCCACGACTGAGCTCGACCGGCCGTAAACCGGTCGCTCTCCTTCCTCCCGGTCCGTACCGTTGGACGGGTGCGCAAACTCCCCCTCGACCACCCCGGAACCGCCGACCACCGGTCGCCGGGCCGGTACCTGTGGTGGCTGGCCAAGGGGCAGTGGCACACCCTGTTGCTGGGGATGTTCTTCGGCATCGTCTGGATGAGCACCCAGGCCGTGATGCCGTTCGTCCTCGGTCGGGCGATCGACCGGGGCGTCGCCGCCCAGAACACCAGCGAGCTGCTGAAGTGGGCCGGCCTGCTGTTCGGGATCGGCCTGATTCAGGCGGTCAGCGGGATCATGCGTCACCGGTTCGCCGTGACCAACTGGCTGACCTCGGCGTACCGCACCGTCCAGCTGGTCGGCCGCCAGGCCGTACACCTCGGCGGCACCTTGCCGCGCAAGGTCTCCACGGGCGAGGTGGTCGCGATCGGGACCAGCGACCTCAGCCACATCGGCAACGTCATGGACGTCACGGCCCGCTTCGCGGGTGCGATCGTGTCCTTCCTGCTCGTATCGGTGATCCTGCTGAGCACGTCGGTGACGCTCGGCCTGGTCGTGCTGATCGGCGTACCGGCCCTGATGCTGCTGATCGGCCCGATCCTGAGCCCTCTCCAGCGGCGGAGCGCCCACCAGCGCCACCTGATGGGCGAGCTCTCCAACACCGCCAGCGACATCGTCAGCGGCCTCCGCGTGCTGCGCGGAATCGGCGGCGAGCAGGTCTTCCACGACCGCTACCGCCGCGAGTCGCAGACCACGCGACGCGCCGGGGTGGAGGTGGCGCGGCTCCAGTCGGTGCTCGACGCGTTGCAGGTGTTCCTGCCCGGCGTGTTCGTGGTGCTCGTGGTCTGGCTGGGCGCCCGGTCCGCCGTCGCCGGCCAGATCACCGCGGGCGAGCTGGTCGCCTTCTACGGCTACTCGGCGTTCCTGATGATCCCGCTCCGGACCGCGACGGAGTACGCCAACAAGCTGATCCGCGGGCGGGTGGCGGCCACCCGGGTCTGCCGGGTGCTGGTGCTGACACCCGACCACACCGACCCCGAGACGGCGGCGCCCTCTCCGCCGGTCGGCTCCGACCTGGTCGACCTGCGCTCCGGCCTGCACGTGCGTGCCGGTCTGCTGACGGCGGTCGTCGCCGACGTGCCCGACGAGTCCGCGGCACTGGCCGACCGGCTCGGGATGTGCGCTCCGGTTGTCGACGACGACGTCCGGCTGGGTGGCGTACCCCTCCCGGCACTGGCCCGCGCCGAGGTGCGGAAGCGGATCGTGGTCTCCGACACCGGCGCCACGTTCTTCTCCGGACGGCTCGGCGACCGGCTCGACGTGCGTGGTCGCGGCGGGCTCGAGCGTGCCCTCGACACCGCATCGGCCGACGACATCTTCGACGCCATCGACGACGGGCTCGACACGATCGTCGCCGAGCGCGGCCGGACCTTCTCCGGTGGGCAGCGGCAGCGGCTGATCCTGGCTCGGGCGCTGACGGCCGACCCGGAGATCCTGATCCTGGTCGAGCCGACCTCCGCCGTCGACGCCCACACCGAGGCCCGGATCGCGTCTCGGCTGCGGGCCCACCGTGCCGGACGGACCACCGTGGTCACCTCGAGCAGCCCGCTGGTGCTCGATGCGGTC
>JBJMIQ010000009.1:0-5133 GCA_045806805.1 Nocardioides sp.
GGAACCGCCCTCGGTCGCCGGACCGACCCACGTGGTGGCGTCCGGGTCGTCGCAGCCGGTGGCCGCGTCGGCCGGCACGGCAGCGACCCCGACCAGCACCGTCGAGACAAGCAGGAGTCCAGCTCCGAGTGTGGCGCGCACCGTGATCCCCCAAGAACCCGAGAAAATTCCCGGCCATGCTGCCACCGTCCGCCTCCCGACGGGGCGGAATGGTCAAACCCGTCAGCGCGCGGTGATGCGGATCCGGGATCCCCGACGCGGGACGCTGGTGATGTTGCGGACCTTGGGCTCCTCGTCGCCGACGGCGTGCACGTCGTAGACCGAGAGCACCGCACGCAGGATTGCTACGCCCTCCATCAGGGAGAAGCCGGCACCGATGCAGCGCCGCACGCCGCCGCCGAACGGGATCCACGTGTTGGCGGGTGGATTCTGGCCTAGGAACCGCTCCGGGCGGAAGCACTTTGGGTCCTGGTGGTTGTCGGGGCGGCCGTGCGCGATCAGGATTGACGGGCCGACGGTGGTGCCGGCTGGCAGGTCGAGGCCGCCGACGGTCGTCGGTTCCATCAGAGTGCGCACGACCATCGCGATCACGGGGTGGAGCCGCATCGACTCCTTGAGCACGGCCTCCAGCCAGGCGTCGTTGCCATTGGTGGCGGCCTCGCGAGCCCGCCGCAGCTGCTCCTCGTCGCGGCCGATCTCGTGGAGGGTCCAGGCCAGGGCACTCGCGGTGGTCTCGTGACCGGCGAGCAGCAGGGTGACCAGCTGGTCTCGCAGCTCCTCGTCGGTCAGCGCGTCGTCGCCCTCCTGGGCAAGGATCAGCCGGGAGAGCACGTCGGTGCGCTCGGCCAGGTCGGGAGCCTGACGGCGCTCGGTGATCTCGGCGTACATGAGCCGGTCGAGCTCGTGCTGGTTCTCCACGGTCCGCTTCCAGGGGCCGACCTTCGTCAGCGAGGGCCAGCCCCAGGCGAGCAGGATCGCCGGGTTCACATTGACGGTTTTGCGGACGCGCGGGCGCAGCTCGGCGAGCCGCTGCTCGTCGGTGACCCCAAAGACCACGCGCAGGATGACCTCGAGCGTGAGGGCGTTCATCCGGTCGAGCGCCTTGAACTCCGACCCCGGTGCCCACCGCGAGACCTCCGCCCGGGCGAGCTCGGTCACCAGCGACTCGTAGGTGCGCAGGGCATGGCCGTTGAAGGCCGGCATCAGGAGCTTGCGGGCGCGCTGGTGCTCGCGGGAGTCCTGGAGGAGCAGCGAGTGCTCGCCCATGATCGGCCCGAGGATCGCGTTGCCCTTGCCGGCGTGGAAGATCTCGGGGTCGCCGGCGAAGATCTCCTTCGCGTGCTCGGGCCTGGTGAACATCACCAGCGGGCGGCCGTGGGGGATCATCCGCACGGTGAAGACGTCGCCGTACTTCCGGTGTGCCCACGGCACGAACCGGTGACGGAAGCGGAGCAGCCCCGCGCTCTGGGCAAGGGCCGGCCACCTCGGTCCCGGTGGCAGCAGGCCTCGGTCGACCGGCGGCGGCACCTCGCCGCCGAACGGTCGGCCCATCCGCTCGAAGCGCTGCTCGGTCAGCGCGTCGACTCGGTCTTCGGTGGTGCTCATGGATGCCTTACGTCGGGTACGCCGGACTTCGCATACTACGAGTACGTAGACTCGCGGACCAGCGACGTCTCAGCGGCTACCGCGCGGCGGCACAACCCTCGCTGCTCTCCAGCTGCTCTCCGGACATCAGGTGCGCTCGATCTGGTGGCCGCACTGCCACCTCCGCCGATCCCACCTGGTGGTAGTCGACTTCGACGTCGAACTCCTCGAGACCCTCACGTAGCTCGTCGTCCCTCCCGGCCAGCACTCCCTCGCGGTCCAGTGCCGCCACGAGGCTCTGGCCAGTGATTCTCCAACTGACGATCTCACCGTCCTCGATGGTGAATTCCGCCGCGATAGGCGCTGTGAGCGTGTTGTCGTCGAACAGCTTCAGCACGCCGGACCCGAACATCGAGGCAGAGCTCACCAGATCGACCGTCCCGAGGACGAGGTCAGCGTCGTCCAGGCTGGTCCGTGTTCCCCGCGCATAGGACAGGGCGACCACATTGGCGGGCAAGCCGCCGGCACCCGCCACCGTCTCGAGCCCGGTGACCCTCCCGATCGACTCGACAGTGGACCGCAACCAGCACCGTCCCAGCCCGCCCGACCAGGGTCCGTTCATGTAGTTGACGTCCCTGATCCCGATGAGCCGGAAGTCGAAGTGCTGGCCGTCCGGACTCTCCACGGCAACCGAGGCCCTGCTGGTTCTTGTGGACATCTGGTAGGCGCCCGAGGTCGTCATACTGCCGCCGGGGAATGTCGTGGTCTGGGTGAAGACTGCGGTGTCGGCCTTCATCCAACGCGCGAGAGCCCTACGGACGGCGCTCTTGGCGTCGTCGGAGTCACTCGGGTCCGGGCTTTCCGTCGTCTCGGCGTTCTCGCTGCTCGCGGATCCCGTCGACCGTGGCGCTTCGCTCTGAGCCAGTCCGCAGGCCGACACACCGGCGAGGAGAAGACCCCAGGCGACGCCCGAGAGGGATCGCGCACCACGACGCCGGGTCAGCACGGTGGTCAGGCTACGCCCTGCCGGCCGGCCCGCGACTCGGTCCGTGCGCGGGGATCGACGCGCCTCAGCGGCGTCCGATGCCGATCACGGTGTGCTCGGGGATCGAGTTGTCCCGCTGGGCCTTGCAGGTCAGCCGCTCCGGTTTCTCGCCCCAGGCGGAGTGCACGTTCACGACGTACGACTGACCGCCGACGACGAACACCGCCTCCGTGTCATGTCCCTCGGAGTGCCGGTGGTCCAGGCGCAGCGCGCCCTCCCGGGTCTCGCCGAGATGCCGACGGAGCGCAACCTCAGCGGCCTGCACCGGCGTGGGGAAGCCGGACCGTCCGCGGAGGTGGTCGAGGTCGAGCTGGCCGGAGACGTGCGCGCCGGCGACGGCGAGGGCGGAGGCGGGGTCGAGGCGGCCGTAGTACAGCCCGTTGGGCAGCACCAGCAGGTTGCTCGCGAACCGGTCGCCGCCGATGTGCGAGACCTCCCACGTCTCCTCCGGGTACGCCTCGCTCAGTGCCGTGACGACCGGGCGGCCGAGCTCGGCGCAGCAGACGTCGTGACGGCCGTGGGTGCAGACGCAGAACAGCGACTCGTCGTGCGGCGTCAGCGAGGTCGGGTGTCCCGCCCGCAGGTCGAAGAAGTCGAGGTCGAGCACGTCGGCCGGGTTGCTCACCGTGCCGCTCTCGATCCAGGGGCGGTAGGGGTGGGCGTGGGCCGCGAAGACCCTGGTCCCGTCGCTGGCCGGGCGGCGACCGGTGCGCCGGATCAGCAGCACCCGGATCCGCGCCTCCAAAGCGCGACGGCGGAGCTCGGCACCCAGTCCGTCGGGCAGACGGGCGTCGCGGAGGGCGTCCTCGCCCCAGGAGCCCGAGTGCTCGATCAGCAGGTAGGCGCGCACGATGGAGGCGGTCCCGGCGATGGGCTCGTTGCGCAGGAGGCTGGTGCGGGCGCAGCGGAAGGCCGGCTCGCCGGGGAGGGCAGCGGTCACCTGACGACCCCGAGCAGCCCTTCGCGGACGAGGCGGCGGCACAGCACGACCCGGCTCTGCGCGTCGAGATGCGATTCGAGGTCGGTCGGGCGGAGCTCGGACCGGGCCCGGATCTCCTCGAGGGCGGTCTCGAGCCGTGCCGGCACGTCGAGGGAGCGGTCGCCGAGCAGCACCTCGAGGCGCTCGCCGTGGGGGATCAGCACGCACGGGTGACCGGGTCGCCGGCGCAGCAGCGTGGTGTCGTCGACGGTCTCCGCCTCGAGGGTGTCGCGCAGTCCTCCGTCGAGACGGGAGCTCCGGCCGGTCAGGAACCGGCGAACCTCGGCCTCGACCGCAGCCGTCGGGTCCAGACGACGTACGGCGTCCGCGACGTGCTCCAGCCTCCGGGCGAGCTCGTCGGCGAGATCGGCTCGGGCCTCGAGGAAACCACCCGGCAGGTGCTCCTCGGGCACCTCGTCCACGGCCTTCTGGACCGTGCGCTCGACCAGTCCCCGCCACGTCAGCTGGTTGATGCCGAGGGTGACGTGCAGCGACACCGACTCCTGCGCCCGCGCGGCATGGGGAGTGCCGGTGGGGAGGTAGAGGCACAGCCCGGGCTCGAGCAGGACCTCCTCGACGCCGTCGGGAGTGTGCACCTCCCACAGCTTGGAGCCGACGGTCTGGAAGACGAACACGTCGTGGGTGTCCTCGTGGACGGCGAAGCCCTGCGAGCCCGGCGGGGTGAGATAGGCGTTGGCCTGGCACGGGTGGCCGAGCTCGAGCTCGAGCTCAGCGGTCAGGCGGGTGAGTGGAGGCCAGTACCGGTGCAGCCCCTGGAAGACGATGGTGGCGCCGTCCGCGAAGGCCGCGAGGGCCTTGCGTGGGTCGACGAGGCCGGAGAGCGGCTGGCCGGCCAGGGTGGCCCGGCGGGTGAACGAGGACTCCGGCTGGACCGCACCCTCCTTCGCCACACGAACCGACGGGGTACGGATGGCGCTCGAGGTCAGCAGCTGGTCGGCGTCGTCGAGGTCGAGCAACCCGACGAGGTCGTCGGGATCCCCCCGGTGGAGGTGGACGCGGGACGCCCAGACCTTGTCGAGGAAGGTCTGGGCGTCACCGCTGAGCAGGTCGAGAGCGCTCAGGACGCGTCTCCGTCGGTGCTGTCGGAGGCGTCACCGTCGGTGCCGTCGGCGTCGGTCCCATCGGCGTCGCCGCCGTCGGTGCCGTCGGAGTCGGTGCCGTCGGCGTCGGTCGTGTCGCCGTCGGTGCCGTCAGCGGCATCGCCGTCGGTGCCGTCGGCGTCGCCGCCGCCCAGGCCCTCCTGCGGCGCGCCCGCGGCGCTGGTGGTCATGTCGTCGTCGCCCAGGGGCTCCTCGGGGGTGGTCATCCAGTCCTCCTGCTGTTGGTGGTTTCTTCGATCCTGCCGCGAGTCTTCTCCGGCCGGGGTCCCGGGGCAACCCCCGAGCCCGACGCCGTCGTACCCGCGATCGTGCCCGGCACGTCAGCGTGCCGGACATCTGGACTTACCGATGCTCGAGCGGCCGGCTTCTGGACCGCTTCTCGGGGGTTCCCTGCACTTCTTGGG
>JBJMIQ010000010.1:0-8451 GCA_045806805.1 Nocardioides sp.
CACGCCTCGGTCGGCACCGAGGACGACCGGCTCGAGCCGATCGAACGCCGCCTGCTCGCCTTGCTGGCCACCGGCGCCGCCGACGACACCATCGCCCGCACGCTGGGCATCAGCCGCCGTACCTTCTTCCGCTACCTCGAACGCCTGATGAACCGCACCGGCGCCAGCACCCGCTTCCAGCTCGCCCTCCACGCGGCCCGGGAGAACTGGCTCTGAGACAACGTCAAGGGCTCCCGCCCTGAGCGGGAGCCCTTGATCAGTTGGCGTTCAGGCCTTGGCCGCGGCGAACTCCTTGGCGACGACCTCGGCGATCTGGGCGGTGTTCAGCGCGGCGCCCTTGCGCAGGTTGTCGCCGCAGACGAACAGCTCCAGCGCGTTCGGGTCGTCCAGGGACTTGCGGATCCGGCCCACCCAGGTCGGGTCGGTGCCGACCACATCGGCCGGCGTCGGGAACTCACCCTCGGCCGGGTTGTCGAACAGCAGCACGCCCGGCGCGTCCCGCAGGACCTCGCGGGCCTCGTCGGCGTCCACCTCCTGGGTGAACCGCGCGTGCACCGACAGCGAGTGCGTGGTGATCACCGGCACCCGGACACAGGTCGCGGACACCTTCAGGTCGGGCAGGCCGAGGATCTTGCGCGACTCGTTGCGGACCTTCAGCTCCTCCGACGACCAGCCGTCGTCCTTGAGCGATCCGGCCCACGGTACGACGTTCAGCGCGAGCGGCGCCGGGAACGGGCCGAGCGCGTTGCCGATCACCCGTCGTACGTCGCCCGGCGTCGTACCGAGCTCGCGATTGCCGGCCACCTTCATCAGCTGGTCGTAGAGCGCGTCGATGCCTTCCTGCCCCGCCCCCGACGCGGCCTGGTACGACGCGACGACCAGCTGCTCGAGCTCGTAGCGGTGGTGCAGCGCGCCCATCGCCACGATCATCGACAGGGTCGTGCAGTTGGGGTTGGAGATGATGCCCCGCGGCCGGTTCCGGGCCGCCTCGGCGTTCACCTCCGGGACCACCAGCGGGACGTCGGGGTCCATCCGGAAGGCGCCGGAGTTGTCCACCACGACGGCGCCCTTGGCGGCCGCGATCGGGGCCCAGTGCGCCGACACCTCGTCCGGCACGTCGAACATCGCCACGTCGATGCCGTCGAAGGCGTTCTCGCTGATCGCGACGACCTCGACCTCCTCGCCGCGGACCTTGAGGCGTTTGCCCGCGGAGCGCTCGGAGGCGATCAGCCGGATCTCTCCCCAGACGTTCTGCCGGGTGGAGAGCAGGGTCAGCATCACCGATCCGACGGCACCGGTCGCACCGACCACCGCCAGGGCGGGCAGCCCCGTCCGGTCCTCGATCGTGTTCTCCACAGCGCTCACAGGGGTCACCGTCCAGTTCCTCCGTACACGACAGCCTGGGTGTGCTCGTCGTCCAGATCGAATGCGGTGTGCGCCGCGGTCACGGCGGCGTCCACCAGGTTCTCGTCCACGACCACCGAGATCCGGATCTCCGAGGTGGAGATCATCTCGATGTTGACGCCGGCCGAGGCGAGCCCCGCGAAGAACTTGGCGGTGATGCCCGGGTGGGAGCGCATGCCCGCGCCGATCAGGGACACCTTCCCGATCTGGTCGTCGTAGAGCAGCTTGTCGTAGCCGACCTCGTCCTGGATCCGCGCCAGCGCGCCCATGGCCGTCTGCCCGTCCTCGCGCGGCAGCGTGAACGAGATGTCGGTGAGCCCGGTCGCTGCGGCCGAGACATTCTGGACGACCATGTCGAGGTTGACCTCGACGGAGGCCAGCGCCTCGAAGATCCGCGCTGCCTCGCCCACCTTGTCGGGCACGCCGACCACCGTGATCTTGGCCTCGCTGCGGTCGTGGGCGACGCCGGCGATGATCGCCTGTTCCATCGGTTCTCCCTCGGAGTCGGGAATGATCCAGGTGCCTTCCTTCTGGCTGAAGGAGGAACGCACGTGGACGGGCATGTCGTAGCGCCGGGCGTACTCGACGCAGCGGAGGTGGAGGATCTTGGCCCCGCAGGCGGCCATCTCCAGCATCTCCTCGGTGGAGACCCGATGGAGCTTGCGGGCAGTCGGCACGATCCGCGGGTCGGCGGTGAAGACACCGTCGACGTCTGAGTAGATCTCGCAGACCTCGGCGCCGAGCGCCGCCGCAAGGGCCACCGCGGTGGTGTCGGAGGCGCCCCGGCCGAGCGTGGTGATGTCCTTGGTGTCCTGGGAGACCCCCTGGAAGCCCGCGACGATCGCGATCGCGTCTGCGTTGATGGCGTTCTCGATCCGGCCGGGGGTGATGTCGATGATCTTCGCCTTGCCGTGGGCGGAGTCGGTGATGACCCCGGCCTGAGAGCCGGTGAACGACTGCGCCTTGTGACCGAGCTGCGCGATCGCCATCGCCAGCAACGCCATCGAGATCCGCTCACCGGCGGTGAGCAGCATGTCCAGCTCGCGGGGCGGCGGAAGCGGCGTCACCTGCTCGGCCAGGTCCCGGAGCTCGTCGGTGGTGTCGCCCATGGCGGAGACGACGACGACCACGTCGTGTCCGGCCTTGCGGGTCGCCACGATGCGCTGTGCGACCCGCTTGATGCCGGTCGCGTCGGCGACCGACGAGCCGCCGTACTTCTGCACGACAATGCCCACTGGTCAGTTACCTCTGCTGATCGGCGGCACGAAGCCCTTAGTTTACCGGGGCGCCGACGGGTCGGCCTCCAGCATCTCAATCGCCGCGGCGACCTGTTCCTCCTCGCCCTCGATGTCTGCGTCGAGCCGGTCGTGGGCGACGACGGAGAGCAGGGCGTTGAGCGCCGCCCCGGCCAGGTTGCCCCAGGACGAGACGTAGGAGAACTGCCACCACCACAACGCTTCGTCGACGTTGCCGAGCCGGTAGTGGCGCAGGCCGTTCTCGAGGTCGGTGGCGATGCTGGTCAGGTCGTCGGAGAGCTGGCTCTCGACCAGCTCCGGAACATAGGGGTCGAACACCAGCCCGTAGGTGTCGATGGTGTCGAGCATCTCGGCCAGGCGCAGCCGCATCTCGTCGATGTCGGGTTCGGGGCCGACGTCGGGTTGGTACTCGGCCCGGGGCGCGAAGTCGCGCTGCGCGCCGAGCCTGGCACCCGCGAGCAGGACCTGGCTGATCTCCAGCAGCAGCAGCGAGATGGCCCGGCCGACGTCTCCCTCGCGGGCGATGGCCTGCAGGGCGATCAGGAAGCTCTCGACCTGGTCGGCGATCTGCTGGGCGAACTCCCTGGTCTCACCGTCGATCTTCTGCGGCTCATTCATGTGCCGATCGCCTCCCTGCGAACGCGCGACCCAAGGTGACCTCGTCGGCGTACTCGAGATCACCGCCTACCGGCAGTCCACTCGCCAACCGCGTCACGCGCAACTCCATTGGCTTCAGCAGCCGGGTGAGATAGGTCGCCGTGGCCTCACCCTCGAGGTTCGGGTCCGTGGCGAGGATGACCTCGGTGACCGCGCCGTCGGCCAGTCTGGTCATCAGCTCGCGCATCCGCAGCTGGTCGGGACCGATGCCGTCGATCGGCGAGATTGCCCCGCCCAGGACGTGGTAGCGGCCCCGGAACTCCCGGGTCCGCTCGATGGCGACCACGTCCTTGTACTCCTCGACCACGCACAGCACCGCGGCGTCGCGCCGCGGGTCGCGGCAGATCCGGCACTGGTCGTCTTCGGAGACGTTGAAGCAGATGTTGCAGAATTTCACCTTCGCCTTGACCTCGACCAGGATGTCGGCGAGACGGCGTACGTCGGCAGGCTCGGCCTGGAGCAGGTGGAACGCGATCCGTTGCGCGCCCTTGGGACCGACGCCGGGCAACCGCCCCAGCTCGTCGATCAGGTCCTGGACGATGCCTTCGTACACCGCGACCTCGCGATCTGGCCTCTAGCCCAGTCCCGGGAGACCGCCGCCGCCCGCGAGGGGACCGAGCGCCTCCGCGGCCAGCGCGTCGGCCTGGGCCTTGGCGTCTCGGTAGGCCGCGACGATCATGTCACCGAGGTCGGAGAGGTCGTCGACGTCGCTGCCGTCGAAGCCGCCGGCCTTGATCTGGACCCCGGTCAGGTCGCCGACGCCGTTGACCGTGACGATGACGGCGCCGCCGGCGACCGTCCCGTCGACGTTGGTCTCCGCCAGGCGGGCCTGGGCGTCCTGGAGCTGCTGCTGCACCTGCTGGGCCTGCTGCATGAGGGCGTTCATGTCGAAGCCCCCTCCGCCGGCCCCGCCTCCGCCGAGCGCGTCGAACGGGTTCTGGGTCATGGCTGCCTCACTTGGTCGTCGGATGGATTGTCGTCGGATGGATGGTCACTGGGCCGGTCACTTGTTGGGGGTCTCCTCGATCACCTGGGCGCCCAGCTCTCGCTGGAGCAGCTCGGTGGTGTCGAGCTCACCGCCGTCGGCGTCGGGGTCGTCGGGGTGGGCGTCGGCGTCGGCCCGGGCCCGGTGGTCCTCGGCCGGCTCGGCCGAGCGGGTCTGTGAGATGGCCCCTCGGGCGGCGGCTGCCGCGCTCGCCTCGGCGGGCGCGTCGGCCTCCTGGGACGGCGACGGCGGTTCGGGGGGGTGCGGCGCGGGTGGAGTCTCGGGACTCGGCGACGCGGGGGCAGCGGGACGGGCACCGGGGTCGACGATCGCGTCGATCTTCCAGTCCGCGCCGACGACGTCGATGGCCGCCTGGCGCAGGATCTCGTCGCAGCCGCCGTTGACGAACGAGTCGCGAGCGCCGAGGTTGTTGAAGCCGAGCACGAGGGTGTTGCCCTCGACTCCGATGACCTGGGAGTTCTGGGTGAGATGCATCCAGGCCACCCGGCGGCGGAGCTTGGTCGCCTCGACGATGTCGGGCCACAGGCGGCGTACCTCGACCAGCGTGAGCCCGCCTTCGGTCGTCTCGGTCGTGGTCGGCGCTGCCGTGGGCGCTGGCTCGGCCGCCGGCGGCGGGGTCGGCTTGGTTGAGGCCGGTTGCTTCGCGGTGGGCACCTCAGCCGCGGCCGGCGAGGGGTGCGGACGCGGCGCGGGGGGTGCAGTCGCCTCGGCGACAGGTTCTACCGGGTGTTCCCTGAGGGGCGGCGGGGCGGGGCCCGTCGCCCCCTGGCTCGGCGTTCCGCCGCTGATCGCGGCGCGCTTCTCCAGTCGGTCGATCCTGGCGAGCAGTCCGTCGGTGCCGTGATCGGCGGCCGGCAACAACACCCGGGCACAGATCAGCTCGAGCAGAAGCCGGGGGGCGGTCGCGCCGCGCATCTCGGTCAGGCCCGCGGAGACGATGTCGGCGGCACGGCTGAGCTCGGCCCCGCCGAACCGGGCCGACTGCGCGACCAGCCGCTCTCCCTGGTCGACGGAGACGTCGATCAGCCCTGTGGCAGGTGCGTCCGGGACGGCGGCCACGATGACGAGGTCGCGCAGCCGGCGCAGCAGGTCCTCGGCGAGCCGGCGGGGGTCCTGTCCGGTCTCGATCACCCGGTCGATCACCTCGAACACGGCGGCACCGTCGCCGGCCGCAAACGCGTCGACCACGTCGTCGAGCAGGGAGTCGGGGGTGTAGCCGAGCAGTCCGGTCGCCAGGAGGTGGGTCACGCCCTCGGCTCCGGCGCCACCGAGGAGCTGGTCGAGCACCGACAGGCTGTCGCGCGCCGACCCGCCGCCGGCCCGCACGATCAGCGGCAGGGCGGCGGGCTCGATCGGGACGCCTTCCTTCTCGCACAGCTCGGAGAGGTAGGCCGACAGCAGCCGCGGCGGAATCAGCCGGAAGGGGTAGTGGTGGGTCCGGGAGCGGATGGTCGGCAGGACCTTGTCGGGCTCGGTGGTGGCAAAGATGAACCGCAGGTGGGGCGGCGGCTCCTCGACAAGCTTGAGCAGGGCGTTGAAGCCCTGGGTGGTCACCATGTGGGCCTCATCGATGATGTAGACCTTGTACTTGCTCCTCACCGGCGCGAAGAAGGCCTTCTCACGCAGGTCGCGCGCGTCGTCGACGCCGCCGTGGGAGGCCGCGTCGATCTCGATCACGTCGATCGATCCCGAACCGTCCCGGGCGAGGTCTCGGCAGCTGTCGCACTCGCCGCACGGATCTGCGGTCGGCGCCCGCTCGCAGTTGAGCGCACGCGCGAGGATCCGCGCCGAGGTGGTCTTGCCACAGCCGCGAGGGCCGGAGAAGAGGTAGGCGTGGTTGACCCGGTTGTTGGCCAGAGCGGCTCGCAGCGGTGCCGTGACGTGCTCCTGCCCGATGACGTCGGCGAACGTCTCGGGCCGGTGGCGCCGGTACAACGCGAGGGGTGACTCCACGCCTGAACCCTAACCATCCGTTCCGACAGCTGGTAACGCCCGTCGCTCGCAGTACCACTCGCGCAGAGGCCCCGGGTTTCGAGACGGGTCGCGCCCGACCTCGCTCAGCTCGGTCCGGCGCCGAGCCCTCGTCAACCTCCCGCCCTGGTCGACGTCTTCGCCAGCTCAGCCGTCGGGGCGTGAAAAGGCCCCCCGCGTACCCGGCAGAGCTCGCTTACCCTTGCTGCCTTCCGGCCCTGGGGGAGTTCGGCAAGATACCGCCACGCGGGGGGTTGCGGACGAGTGTAGGTGAGCGGCCGGTAGGCACCAATCCGGGGGCGAGGCTGGATTTCACCCGGTCGTCGGGCGGCGGGTACTCTCCTGCGCGGAGGATTCGCCTAGTGGCCTATGGCGCTCGCTTGGAAAGCGGGTTGGGTTAACGCCCTCGCGGGTTCGAATCCCGCATCCTCCGCTCGCGGACCCAGGGGTCTCGACGGTTGAGTGCTGAAGTGGCCGCTCCGGCGACCACTTCGGCACTCAGCGGGTCCGGGCCGACCAGGCCTGGTAGCCACCGACGAGATCCGTCGCCCGCGACAGCCCCAGCTCGCGCAGGGTCGCGGCGGCGAGGCTGGAGCCGTAACCCTCGTTGCAGACGATCACGACACGGGTGTCGGGGTCGTCGAAGCCGGCCAGCCGGTGCGGCGAGCTCGGATCGAGGCGCCACTCGAGCACGTTGCGGTCGATCACGACCGCGCCCGGCAGGTCGCCGTCGCGGTCGCGCTGCTCGACCGGGCGGATGTCGACGACGAGGGCACCGGAAGCGACCTCGGCATCCAGCTGGTCCGGCTCCACGCGGTCGAGCCCGCTGCGCGCCTGCGCGAGCAGCGTGTCGACCCGAGACGGCTCCGTGTGCATGAGCGGCCTCCTGACCAGATCGTACGGCGCATCGGGACTCGCGGCCGACCTGCGCGAGACGCCGAGGCGACTACCCGCGCTGCTCGACGAACGCGCGCACCCGCTCGGCGACCAGGCCCGGCTGCTGCGTCACCACCCAGTGGCCTCCCGGCAGCTCCTCGACGGTGAGGTCGGCGACGTAGGGTACCGGCGCCTGCGTCGCGGTCACCAGCCGTGAGTACGGGTCGTCGACCGGGGCGAGCACGAGCACCGGAAGGGTGAGCCGCGCAGGTCGCGGCTGGAGCACACGGCCCGCGACGTTCGCCCGGTAGAGGTTGACGCCGTTGGTCCTGTCGGCCGTGCTGCGCCGGAACGACCGGCCGGCCACCCGATCGACGGGTGCGACCCGGAGCACGAGCTCGGGCAGCCACGGGACCTGGAAGAGGAGCATGTACGTGGATGCGAGCAGCTGGCGCAGCGACGAGCCGACGTGTCGCCGGTCGCGCATCCAGGCGCCGACGAAGTCCAGCGACGGACCGGAGATCGACGTGAAGGTGGCGACCCGCCCCGCGAACCGGGGCTCCGAGAGCGGCTCCCACAGCTGCATCGAGCCCCAGTCGTGGCCGAGCAGGTGCACCGGCGCCTCCGGGCTCACCGCGTCGATGACGGCGGCGAGGTCGTCACCGAGCTGCCCGATCCGGTACGCCGCCCGCCCGGTCGGCTTGTCGGAGTCACCGGCGCCTCGGACGTCGTACGCGACCAGGCGGAAGTCGTCGCCGAGCTCGCGCGCGACTCCGTCCCACACGTGGTGGTTGTCGGGGAAGCCGTGCACCGCGAGCATGACCGGCCCGTCCGGGTTGCCGGTCTCGTGGACCGCCAGCCGCACTCCGTCCGTCGAGGGGACCGACCACGGCGCGGCACGGGCAGGCATGGACCCACCTTCGCGGCCAATTGAACGCCTGTCAACAGGCGCTGGGCCGGCTCAGGCGGCGGCAGCGGCGGCCGGGGCGCCGGCACGCTCGACGTGCCAGGTGGCAGTCGCGCCGCACGTGCACTGGTAGCGCACGTCGAAGCCGTACGCCGTCTGCTGCAGGTTGCGGATCTGGTCGGTGAAGACCAGCCCGCGGTTGCCGCACGCGGTGCAGACGTTGGCGAACATGGTGACCTCCTCGGGTCCTCGAAGCTCTCTCACCTCCAAGTGTGGGCTCAGGAGACCGATAGGGGTAGCCTTTCTTTCCTAGAGATGCCCTAGGCTTGCCCTATGCTTTCCCTGCACCAGCTGCGTTGCTTCCTGGCGGTCTA
>JBJMIQ010000011.1:0-7409 GCA_045806805.1 Nocardioides sp.
ATCCCGTGGGTGTGGGCGTCGACGTAGCCGCGCACTTCCTGGTACGGCGTCGTGCCCGCGAACGGCGCTCCGGAGATGTTGATCCCGGCCTCGGGATAGGTGGGGCAGCCACTCGTGGTGCGGAGGCTGAACTCGTGCGCCTTCGTGCTCGTGGCGAAGCCGCCTCCGGAGGTCGTGAGCCAGCGGCCGTCGGGGAGCTGGAAGGTGAACCGACCGTCGCGTCCCCTGGCGGTCCAGTCGGCGTTCTCCGACGGCTCCTCGGCGAGCCCGTCGGCGCTCACGAACGAACGGTCACGGGTGTAGAGCAGGTAGGAGCCGAGGTCGGTGGCCTGGAACCGGATCGGCTGCCCGGCCATCGAGTAGCAGCCACGGGCCATCGCGTAGCGATCCTCGGGCACCGGCTGCCTGGTCTCGCGAACGGGGACGGTGGTCAGTTTCGGGTCGGGGGTGTTGCGGCTCCGCGCGACGTAGGCCGCGTTGGCCCGACGCTCGGCAGCGGTGGTCGGGTCCTGGGTGGCGCTGCCGAGGTCACCGGCGCGCGAGATTGCATTCTTGGTGGCGCGGTCGGCCGCTGCGTTCTTGGAGGCTGTGTAGAGCCCCTGCAGGTCGACCGAGCGGCCGCCGCCCCCAGCCCCCGGAGACGTGGCGCTGACCGCAGTGGCCACCAGGCCCACTGCGACGAGGATCGACAACAGCAGGCGGGGAACGGGGGTTCGGCTCGGGCGCACGGGTCTCCTCGGGCTGGATGCGCTGGTACAACGAGGATCTGCTTTCGAAGTCACCCTCCCCGCGGGCGTCACCGGGCAAACTCGTCCTCATGCAGCTCGATGAGGTGGTGGCCACGGCGAGGGCCCTGGTGGCCCAGCGCTTCCCGGAAGCCCGCGCGGCCTGGCTGGCGGGCAGTGTGGTGTCGGGCGAGGCCACCCCCACCTCCGACCTGGACATCACGGTCCTGCTGCCCGGTCCGCCGGCGCCGTTCCGCGAGTCCCTGGTCCACGACGGGTGGCCGGTCGAGCTCTTCGTCCACACACAGGAATCGGTCTCGCACTGGATCGAGAAGGACCTCGAGCGTCGGCGACCCACGCTGGTGCGGCTGATCTCGAGCGGCGTGGTGCTGCTCGACACCGACGGCGTCGGGGTGGCGCTCGCCGAGGAGTGCGCGATGATCCTGGCCGGCGGACCGGGTCGGGTCTCCGACGCCGACCGGGACGCGGTGCGTTACGCCCTGACCGACCTGCTCGACGACCTGGCCGACGGCACCGACCCGGTGACCGTCGCGGCGTTGGCGTTCGCGACGTGGGAGCAGGCAGCCAAGCTGTTGCTGATGCTCGACGGGTGTTGGTGGGGCACCGGGAAGTGGCTGGTCCGGGAACTGCGGGAGCGCGATGCCGCGCACGGAACGTCGTACGCCCTCCGGCTGCACGCTGCTCTGGTCTCCGCCATCGAGCGCGACCCGGTCCTGCTGACCGTCGTCGCCGAGGAGATCCTCGAGGCCGCAGGCGGCCGATTGTGGGCGGGCTATCGCGTCGAGGGCTGACCCGCCCGCCCACCCAGCCGCGCGGTGAGCGCCTCGGCCGCGCGGCGGACCGCCATCGTCGGCGGGTCGTCGTCGGTCGGCATCGGAAAGGTGACGGCGAGGCCGGCGACGGGGTGTCCGTTGGGGTCGAGGACCGGCGCGGCGACGCTGGCGAACCCCGGGGTGACCTCACCGTCCTCAACGGCGTACCCGCGTTGCCGGGTCTCGGCGAGCAGCGTCCTCAGCGCGCTGAGACTTGCGGTCCCCGTGCCGTGCCGGTCGACGAAGGCGCTGTGGTCGGGGTAGAGCGCCCGCACCTGGGGCGGCGGCAGGGCGGCGAGGATGGCGCGACCGCTGGCGGTCAGGTGGGCCGGCAGGCGCACGCCGACGTCGGTGACGAGCGGCGGGCGACCGGGTGCGCGCTCCTCGACCACGTAGAGCACGTCGCGTCCGTGCAGCACCGCGAGGTGGGCGCTGTGACCGGTGGCGTCGACCAGGCCGGCGAGCAGCCGCCGGGCGATCCGCTGGAGGGGCTCCTGTCGCGAGTAACCACTGCCGACCTCGAAGGCCGCGACACCGAGGCCGTAGCGCTTGTCCTCGACGAGATGGATGACGAAGCCCTCGTCGGCCATCGCGCTGAGCAGGTGGTAGGCCGTGCTGCGCGGAAGGTCGCAGGCCCGCATGATCCGGTCGAGCGGTACCGGGTCGGGCTGGCTGGCCAGGAACCGGAGCACGCGCAAGGCGCGGGTGGCGGCTGGAACCTGGCTCATCGATGCCTCGCGGGGGCCTCGACGGTCCGCAGACAACTCCGCGCCGCCTCCTCGAGGGTGGCGGCGCGGAGGTTGACCATGGGGTCACATTATGGCGCCCGGTGGGCTCCGCCTGGCTCGCTCGGGTCGTCGATGGGACGGCCGTGCTCGTCGACGCGGCGGGTACCGGTGGTCTCCGTCGTGCCGGTGGGCTCGGTCGTGCCAGTGGTCTCCGTCGCGCCGGCCGTACCGGTGGTCCCGGTGGTCCCGGTGGTCCCGGTCGTACTGGTCTCCGCAGGGTCCACCCGGCCGGTCTCGTCGTAGGCCGGCGCGGTGGTCTCGGCGGCCGAGGTGTCGGGGGTGTAGTCCTCGGACTTGTGGTCAACGCGCGGGTCGAGCCGGTCGGCCTCGCGGATCCGCTCCTCGTGGAGGGCCTGCTCCTGGCTGACACCCTGGTGGGCTCGGGCTGCCTGCTCCTCGGCGCGCTGGGCCTCGAGCCGGGCCTGCTCGGCCTTGGCCTCCGCCTCGCGGGCCTGCACCTGGGACTCGCGGACGCCGCTGGCCTCACTCCGGGCTTCGTGCCGGATGCTCTCGGCCTGGGCGGCGCGCTGCTCGCGCTTCTTCTTGGCGCTCAGCCAGGCTGCCAGCCCGATCAGGGCAACAACGATAAGGGCGATGACAATGATCAGGACGATCGTTCCGGTAGACACGGAATTCTCCATACTCTCGGTGAGGGCGCGCTGAATGCACCCTCCCTGGCAGCGGGCCCGTACCCACGTCGAGCACGCTCATGCCGGAGCGGGAGGTTCCTCCGACGGTGAACAGCGGAAGGTGCCGTCGCCCGAGAGTGTTCACGGCTCATGGACGATGACCGGGCCATGAACGAGGAGGGTCCGCTCGACGCCTACTCGGCGGTGGTCGTCGGAGTGGCGGAGCTGCTGACCCCGCGGGTGGCGTCGCTACGGATCCGCGGACGGCGCGGTGAGGCGTCCGGCTCGGCCGTGGTGCTCAGCAGGGAGGGACATCTGGTCACCAACGCACACGTCGTCGGCGAGGCCAACCGGGGTGAGGTCGCGTTCTCCGACGGCACCGCCGCGAACTTCGAGCTGGTCGGCCGCGACCCCCTCTCCGATCTCGCCATCGTCCGCGCCGACCGACCAGTGCCCGCACCCCCGGAGTACGGGGACGCCGACCGGCTCAAGGTCGGGTCCCTGGTCGTAGCCGTCGGCAACCCGCTCGGGCTGGCCGGCAGCGTGACCGCGGGCGTCGTGAGCGCGCTGGGGCGGAGCATGCCTGCCCGCGGCCGGACCACCGCCCGGCTGATCGAGGCCGTCATCCAGACCGACGCCGCGCTCAACCCGGGGAACTCCGGCGGCGCCCTGGCCGACGCCAGTGGTCGCGTGGTCGGCATCAACACCGCGGTGGCCGGAGTCGGGCTGGGGCTCGCCGTCCCGGTCAACGCCACCACGAACCGGATCATCTACTCGTTGCTCCACGACGGCCGGGTACGCCGCGCCTACCTCGGGCTGGTGACCAGTCCGGCACCCCTGCCCAGGGTCTGGGCCGACCGGTCCGGACAGAAGCGTGCACTACGGGTGATCGAGGTGGTGGAGCACAGCCCCGCCGAGGTCAGCGGCCTCCGGCGCGGTGACCTGATCCTGGCCGTCGGCGGCACGCCGCTCGCGGACGCGCAGTCGCTCCAGCGGCGCCTCCTCGACGATGCGATCGGCACCCGGATCGAGATCACCGTGCTGCGCAACGGCGCGCTCGTCGACGCCGTGGCCGAGCCGACCGAGCTCGTGGACTGACGCACCGCCCGCTTCTCGGATCCGAGACTGTGCGGCGGGGCCGGCACTGGTGGGTGCGGGGTCTGCGGAGTTGGATTGGCCCATGCTCACGACAAGCTCCACCGAGATCCTCGTCGGCACCGGCCCGGTCTCGTTCGACGACGTGGTCGCGGTGTGCCGTGACGATGCCGGGGTGGTGCTCACCAACGACGCCCTGGCGGCGATCGAGCGGGCACGCACGGTCGTCGACGCGCTGGCGGCCGCACCGACGCCGGCGTACGGGATCTCGACCGGCTTCGGGGCCCTGGCCACGCGGCACATCCCGACCGAGATGCGGGCCCAGCTGCAGAGATCGCTGGTCCGATCGCACGCCGCGGGTTCGGGACCAGAGGTCGAGCGTGAGGTGGTCCGGGGGCTGATGCTGCTCCGGCTTTCGACTCTGGCAACTGGTCACACCGGCATCCGCCCCGCGACCGCGCAGCTGCTGGCGTCGCTGCTCACGCACGGCATCACCCCGGTGGTGCGGGAGTACGGGTCGCTCGGCTGCTCAGGTGACCTCGCGCCGCTCGCCCACTGCGCGCTCGCGCTGATGGGGGAGGGCCCGGTGCGAGACGCCTCGGGGTCGCTCATGGACGCCGCCGACGCCCTGGCCGCCGCGGGGCTCACGCCCGTCGAGCTCGCCGCGAAGGAGGGGCTGGCCCTGATCAACGGCACCGACGGGATGCTGGGGATGCTGGTGCTGGCGATCCACGACCTTCGTCGGCTGCTGCGAACGGCGGACATCGCGGCCGCCATGTCGGTGGAGGCCCAGCTTGCGACGGACCGGGTGTTCGCTCCCGAGCTGCAGGCGATCCGGCCGCACCCGGGTCAGGCGCTCTCCGCGGCCAACCTGACCGCGATCCTCGCTGACTCCGGCGTGGTCGCCTCGCACCGCGGACCGGACTGCAACCGGGTCCAGGATGCCTACTCGCTGCGGTGTTCCCCTCAGGTGCACGGCGCGGCCCGGGACACCGTCGAGCACGCCGCGGCCGTGGCCGGGCGTGAGCTGGTCTCCGCCGTGGACAACCCGGTGGTGCTCGCCGAGGAGGGGCGGGTCGAGTCCAACGGCAACTTCCACGGCGCACCCGTCGGGTATGTGTTGGACTTCCTGGCCATCGTCGCCGCTGACGTCGCCTCGATCTCGGAGCGGCGCACCGACCGGTTCCTCGACAAGGCCCGCAACCACGGACTGCCGCCCTTCCTCGCCGACGACCCGGGAGTCGACAGCGGCCACATGATCGCGCAGTACACCCAGGCCGCGGTCGTCTCCGAGCTCAAGCGGCTCGCCGTGCCTGCGTCGGTCGACTCGATCCCCTCCAGCGCGATGCAGGAGGACCACGTCTCCATGGGCTGGTCGGCCGCCCGCAAGCTGCGCCGGGCCGTCGACGGCCTCACGCGGGTGGTGGCGATCGAGGTGCTCACCGCCGCCCGGGCGCTCGACCTGCGTGCACCGTTGGAACCCTCGCCGGCTACCCGCACCGTCGTACGACTGCTGCGGTCGTCCGGGATCCCCGGCCCCGGACCTGACCGCCACCTCTCGCCCGAGATCGAGACCACCTGCGAGCTGGTCGCCTCGGGCGCCGTCCTCGCCGCCGTCGAAGAAGTGATCGGAGAACTCTCGTGAGCAATCCCCGCCTCCCCATCCACGCCGCCACCGGCACTGAGCTGTCCGCGAAGTCATGGCAGACCGAGGCGCCGCTGCGGATGCTGATGAACAACCTCGACCCCGAGAACGCCGAGCGCCCCGAGGACCTGGTGGTCTACGGCGGCACCGGCAAGGCCGCCCGCAGCTGGGAGGCGTACGACGCCCTGGTCGCGACCCTGCGCACCCTCGAGGACGACGAGACGATGCTCGTCCAGTCCGGGAAGCCGGTCGGGGTGATGAAGACCCACGAGTGGGCTCCGCGGGTGCTCATCGCCAACTCCAACCTGGTCGGCGACTGGGCGAACTGGGAGGAGTTCCGCCGGCTCGAGGACCTCGGGCTGACGATGTACGGCCAGATGACCGCAGGCTCGTGGATCTACATCGGTACCCAGGGGATCCTCCAGGGCACCTTCGAGACCTTCGCGGCCGTGGCCGACAAGCTGGCGGCCTCCGGCCGCATCCAGGATGGCGACGGCACGCTGGCCGGCACGATCACCGTGACCGCAGGCCTCGGCGGGATGGGTGGCGCCCAGCCGCTCGCAGTGACCATGAACGACGGTGTGGTCATCTGCATCGAGTGCGACCAGGCGCGCATCCAGCGCCGGATCGACCACCGCTACCTCGACCAGCAGGCCGACTCGCTGGAGCACGCGGTCGAGTTGGCCGTGGCCGCCCGCGACGAGCGGCGGCCGCTCTCGATCGGTGTGCTGGGCAACGCCGCCGAGCTGCTGCCCGCGCTGCTGGAGACGGACGCGCCGATCGACATCGTCACCGATCAGACCTCGGCGCACGACCCGCTGTTCTACCTGCCCGTCGACACCGCGTTCGAGGACTGGGAGCGCGAGCGCACCGACGACCCGGTTGGTTTCACCAAGCGTGCACAGCAGTCGATGGCCGCCCACGTGCGGGCCATGGTCGAGTTCCAGGACCGCGGCGCCGAGGTGTTCGACTACGGCAACTCGATCCGCGACGAGGCACGGAAGGGGGGCTACGACCGGGCCTTCGAGTTCCCGGGCTTCGTGCCGGCCTACATCCGGCCGCTGTTCTGCGAGGGCAAGGGCCCGTTCCGCTGGGCGGCCCTGTCTGGCGACCCGGCCGACATCGCCGCGACCGACCGGGCCATTCTCGAGCTCTTCCCCGACAACGAGCGGCTGCGCAAGTGGATCACCATGGCCGGCGAGCGGGTGCACTTCCAGGGTCTGCCGGCGCGGATCTGCTGGCTGGGGTACGGCGAGCGGCACCTGGCCGGACTCAAGTTCAACGAGATGGTGGCCTCGGGCGAGCTCACGGCACCGGTTGTGATCGGCCGCGACCACCTCGACTGCGGCTCGGTCGCCTCGCCGTACCGCGTGACGGAGGGCCTGCTCGACGGCTCCGACGCGATCGCCGACTGGGCGCTCCTCAACGCCCTCGTGAACACCGCGTCCGGTGCTTCGTGGGTGTCGATCCACCATGGCGGCGGCGTGGGGATGGGCCGCTCCATCCACGCCGGCCAGGTCTGCGTCGCCGACGGCACCGACCTGGCCGTCCGCAAGATCGAGCGGGTCCTCACCAACGACCCCGGCATGGGCGTGATCCGGCACGTCGACGCGGGATACGAGCGGGCAGTGGAAGTCGCAAACGAGCGCGGCGTGAGGATCCCCGTGCGAGAGTGAGCCAGTGACCACGCAGCC
>JBJMIQ010000012.1:0-13006 GCA_045806805.1 Nocardioides sp.
CCTCGGCTGCCCGGTCGAGCGGCAGGGTCAGGTCGAAGACCTTGCCGGGGTCGATCCTGCGGTTCCAGATGAGCTGGATGAGGTCGGGGAGGTAGCGGCGCACGGGGGCCGGTCCGCCGAGGGCGTGGATGCCGGCGAAGAAGAGCTGGATCCCGGGGATCTGCACGTCATGGTTGACCCCGACGTAGCCGAGGTGTCCGCCGCCACGCGTCGCGCCCACGGCCTGCATGAAGGACTCCTGGGTGCCGACGGCCTCGATGACCGAGTGGGCGCCGAGCCCGCCGGTGAGTTCCTTGATCCTCGCCACGCCCTCCTCACCGCGCTCCTCGACGACGTCGGTGGCTCCGTAGAAGCGGGCAAGCTGCTGACGCTCAGCGTGGCGCGACATGGCGATGATCCGCTCCGCGCCGAGCTGCTTGGCAGCAAGGATCGCCATGAGGCCGACCGCGCCGTCACCGACGACCGCCACGGTCTTGCCGGAGCCGGCCTGGGCAGCGTCAGCGGCGAACCAGCCGGTGCCCAGCACGTCGGAGGCGGCAAGCAGCGACGGAATGAGGTCGTCGTCCGGCTGACCCGGAGTGGCGACCAGCGTGCCGTCCGCGTGCGGGATACGCGCCTTCTCGGCCTGGGTCCCGATGCCGGCGTGCACGAACTCGGCGTGCACGCACTTGGACTGGAACCCGGCCCGACAGATCTCGCAGGTGTTGTCGGAGATGACGAACGAACCGACGACGAAGTCGCCTGGCTGGAGCGTCTGCACCTGGTCGCCGACCTGCTCCACGACGCCGACGTACTCGTGTCCCATCAGCGTGTGGTCCACGGGCTCGACACCCCGGTAGGGCCAGAGGTCGGACCCGCAGATGCAGGTCGCGGACAGGCGGATGATGGCGTCAGTCGGCTCGACGACCCGCGGGTCTTCGCGGTCCTCGACTCGCACGTCACCGGGGGCGTGCATGACAACTCCACGCATGGCAGATGCTCCACTTCGTTGCTCGGGGTTCGCGGGCGACTCCCGCACTGTGCGGACCGGGTGGCACCGCGACCTCGAGTCAACCCGTCAGGACCGCGTGGAGGGAGTCCCTGTTGAGGGGTGCACTGACAGGGCACCCCTGGCCGCTCGGACACCATGCGGCATCGGCATACCCTCGACGGCGTGGACAACCGAGCAGAGGTCCGCGAGTTCCTCACCACTCGCCGCGCCCGCCTCACCCCCGACCAGGTAGGCCTCCCCACGTTCGGCACCCGGCGCGTGCCGGGGCTTCGGCGCAGCGAGGTCGCCGCCGTCGCCGGGCTCAGCGTCGAGTACTACGCCCGTCTCGAGCGAGGACAGATCGCCGGCGCCTCAGCGGGCGTCCTCGACGCCCTCGCGCGGGCACTCCAGCTCGACGAGACCGAACGGGCTCATCTCTTCGACCTCGCCCGCGCCGCCGACGGGATCCCCACCTCGGGCCGCTCCCGCCGTCGAGCCCCGAGCAAGTCAGCGTCACGACCAAGCCTCAACTGGGCGCTGGAAGCGATCAAGGACGGCGTCGCCTTCGTCCGAGACCCTCACCAGAACCTGCTCGCCACCAACACCCTCGGCCGGGCGTTCTACTCACCTGTGGTCGGCGAGGGTGGCCGGCAGCCGAACCTGGCCAGGTTCCAGTTCCTCGATCCCGCCTCCCGCGACTTCTACCCCGACTGGGACCTGTTCGCCGAGATGTGCGTGGGCGT
The DNA here is from genome assembly GCA_045806805.1 of Nocardioides sp. Taxonomy (GTDB): domain Bacteria; phylum Actinomycetota; class Actinomycetes; order Propionibacteriales; family Nocardioidaceae; genus Nocardioides. The sequence goes on from JBJMIQ010000012.1 coordinate 1,714, forward strand.
CATGCGCGCCGAAGCCGGCCGCGACCCCCACGACCGCGGCCTGCAAGACCTGATCGGCGAGCTCTCCACCCGCAACGAAACCTTCCGCCGCCTCTGGGCCGACCACAACGTCCGAACCCACGGCACGGGAACCAAGCGGTTCAACCACCCCATCGTCGGCGAGCTCACCCTCGCCTACGAAGAGCTGGCCATCACCGCCGAACCCGGCCTCGTGCTCCTCATCTACACCGCCGAACCCGGCTCACCCTCCGCCGAGCGCCTCCGGTTGCTCGCCTCTTGGGCGGCCTCGGAGCAGGCGCCAGTTGCGACAGAACGACCCTAGGAAGAGACCGACCAGATCATGAAGATCACTCCGAGCTCCAACGAGACCACCACCGGTCCCGATGACTGGTTCACCGGCGCCGTCTACATCGACGGCATCCGCAACCCTGACGACCGGTCCGCGGTCGGCTGCGCCCACGTCCGATTCACACCCGGCGCACGGACCGCCTGGCACCACCACCCCAAGGGCCAGACCCTCTATGTCACAGACGGCATCGGGTACGTCGCTCGCCGCGGCGGCGAGCCGCAGGTGATCCGCCCCGGGGACGTCGTCTACATCGAGCCCGGCGAGGAGCACTGGCACGGTGCCACCCCCAGCCGGTTCATGGCCCATGTCGCCATCCAGGAGCCGACGACCAAGGCGAGGTCGTGACCTGGCTCGAGCACGTGGCCGACGAGGAATACGCCGCCGCTCCGGCACACGCCTGACCCGGGCGAAGGTGCGATGCCCTCGTGCGGGAATCGAACAAGCAACCGCACACGAGCGTGCAGCAACAGGCAGCACACGCAGGAATCAGGCTGGGAAGGGTTGGTGCGACCGCTCACCAACCACCGCTGAGGAGACTCCGCTGGCCCGTGAGTTGTTTCGGCTCCGACGCGCAGGGGTACGGCGTCACGGAATCGGGGGTCCCCATGCGCAAGATGAAGAGCGGCGCGGTCTGCGCCGCGCTGTCCGTCCTCACGGGAGCCGGCCTGCTCGCCGGCGTCCCCGCCAGCTCACCCGCGGCGGGAGCCGCGCCTCCGGAGAGCACGCCCGCGCCGTTGGGCCTGCCGTGCGCCGAGTACCCGGGTGGCGACACCGTGTGCTCGGGCGAGGTCAAGAGCTTCGACGGGTCACCGCTCGACGTCGACGTCACCTTGCCGAGCAACGACAGCGCAGCGCGGCACCCTCTGATGGTCATGTTCCACGGCTTCGGCAACAACAAGCACGAGTGGGAGTCCACCACCGACGCTGGTGACGGCGCGGACAAGTACCACTGGAACAGTCACTGGTTCGCGGCCCACGGCTACTACGTGCTGACCTACACCGCTCGCGGCTTCACCGACCAGGGCCCCGACCGGCCGGACCAGCCGGACACCCCGGCGGGCACGGACCCGACCTGTCGCCCACCGATGTCCGGCACCGGCAGCTCCGCGGGCTCGAACTGCGAGCCGAGCGGCACCATCCGCGTGAAGAACAAGGAGGTCGAGATCCGCGACAGCCAGTACCTCGCCGCGCTCACGGCCGCGGCGTTCCCGGACATCGACCCGCAGCAAGTGGCCGTGTCGGGCGGCTCGTACGGCGGCGGCGAGAGCTGGCTGCAGGCGGCGGACCCGGAATGGACGTTCCCACACACCGTCGACCCCAGCCTTCCCGTCCTGCAGCTCCAGGTCGCCGTGCCCAAGTACGGCTGGACGGACCTCGCGTACTCCCTCGTGCCCAACGGCCACCGCGGGTTCCTGTCCGGTGACCCGATCTACTCCTCCTCGCAGGGCGCTCCGGATGCCCACGGAATCGGCAACCCGATCGGCGCGGCCAAGCAGAGCTACATCACCGGGCTCTACGCGCTCGGGACAACCACCGGTTCCTTCGAGGAGGGCACCGCGCCGACGCCCGTCAAGCCCCCGCCGTGCAACGAGCCGGAAACCTTCACCGCGTGGCTGGACCGGGTGACCGCCGGCGAGCCATATGGCGCCGGAGGTGCCGATGACCCGGTGATCGCGCAGATCCGGCAGGACTTCAGCGACTGCCATTCCGCGTTCTACCAACCCGGGTGGCGCGAGCAGCAGCGCGCGGGCCATGAGACGGCGGTGTTCGCGGTGCAGGGATGGACGGACGACTTGTTCGAGGCAGTCGAGTCGTTCCGGATGTTCAAGTACCTCAAGAGTCTCGACCCGCTCTGGCCCGTCGCCGTGGGCGTAGCGGACGTCGGGCACGCCCGCGCCCAGAACAAGCCATCGACCTGGCGGTCTCTGAACGACCAGGCCAACCAGTTCCTCTTCTCGCAGATCTCCGGCAGTCACCGGCAACAGACCACCGTGTTCAGCCAGCCCACGCTGTGCGCGAACAACCCGGACCCAGGCCCGCAGACGGCGGCGCAACAGGTAACTGCGACGACGCCCGAAGGCCTGTCCACTGCGACATTGAAGGTGATCGGCCCCGCCGGCTCGACCGTGAATCCCCTGGCGGCAACCGACCCGGACGGCCTGGCCACCGACGCGGTGGTGCCCAGCCGGTTGCCCTCCGCCGTCGTGCCCACACCTGATTGCCGAGAGAGCACCACGCCCGGCTGGCCCGGCCGCTACACGGCGGTGTCCGCACCGCTGCCGCGGGACACGACCTACGTCGGGCTGGGGTCGGTCAAGGTGCCCTACACGCTGACGGGTGGACCTACCGCGACCCTCAACGCCCGGGTGTGGGTCGTGCCCGCGGCCGGTGGCCCGGCACTGCTGATGACGCGCGGAACCTACCGGCTCGACACCCCCGCCTACGATCCCGCTGCCGACACCCTCCGTCTGCCCTTGTACGGCAACCACTGGCCACTGCACCGAGGCGACCGCATCCGCTTCGACCTCACGCAGGTGGACGCACCGACCTACCGCCCGGACAACGAGCCGAGCTCCATCTCCTTCACCTCGCCGACCCTGAAGCTGCCGACCCGTAGTGCCAGTGACCTCACCCTGAGCGCGACCGGAGGCTGACGGGGGTCGCCACGGATCAGGGTCGCTCGAACGCGTTGATGGCCTCGTCCAAGGTGTCGTAGATATCGAAGACGTCGTGAAGTCGCGTCGAGCCCAGCAGCCTGCGGACCACCGGTGGCGGCGAGACCAGCGACAAGGATCCCCCGACCTCCCTCGCGCTGTTGCGGGCAACGATCAGCGCGCCCAGTCCCGACGAGTCCACGAAGGTCACCCCTGCGAGGTCCAGGACGACTCGAGACGCAACGCTCGTTGCTCGAGTCACGGTTTCGTGGAATTCGTGGACGGTGTGGGTGTCGATCTCGCCGCCGGCGCGTACGACGGCCCAGCCGTCCAGCTCCGACACCTCGAACCACGCACGGCCGGGGGCAGCCCCGCGGGCGCCGCCCTGTTCGACATCGCGGGACATCAAACCGCCTCTCCACTCCCTGGACAACAGGGTAGGCACGAAAGCGCGCTGCGTCGACTGACACACGGCCGCGTCGCTGGTGGTCTAGCGCAGCAGGTTTGGGGTCTTGGCCGGTGGGTAGATGCGGGGTGAGAGCCGGGTCCCACATGCGTCTACCCCTCCTCGCGGACGCAGGCCCGGCTCATCAACGCCGCGTGAAGTCTGCTGCCGAGTGCTTGACTTGAAGTCCACTTCAAGTTGCACGCTCATCGCATGACCACCAACGACCGACGGGTTGCCGTGATCACCGGTGCCTCCGAAGGGCTCGGCCACGCGCTTGCGCACGAGCTCAGCCACAGCGGATGGACCCTGGTCCTCGACGCGCGGAACTCCTCCCGGCTCCAGGACTCGGTCCGTGGGCTCGACCACGCGCACCCGATCTCCGGTGACGTCACCGAGACTGAGCACCGGGCCCTGCTGGCCGCGCGGGCCGCCGAGCTCGGCGGGGCCACGCTGCTGGTCAACAACGCCAGCACCCTCGGCGCAAGCCCCCAGCCCACCGTCGCCGACCTGAACCCCCGGGTCCTCGAGGCAGTCTTCACCACCAACCTGCACGCGCCGGTGGAGCTGATGCGTGCGCTGCTGCCACAGCTCCGCGGCTCCGGCGGCAGGATCCTGAACATCAGTTCCGACGCCGCGGTCGAGGGTTATCCGGGATGGGGTGCGTACGGCGCCTCCAAGGCGGCCCTCGACCAGATGACCCGGGTGCTCGCGGCCGAGGAGCCCACGCTCCGGGTCTACGCCGTCGACCCCGGTGACATGCGGACCCAGATGCACCAGGACGCGTTCCCGGGTGAGGACATCTCCGACCGGCCACCGCCCGAGGACGTCGTACCCGACCTGATCTCACTGATCGAGGGGGACCTTCCCAGCGGGCGCTATCGTGCGGCCGACCTGGCGTTGCCCGCGGGAGTTGACCGATGACCGGCTCCACCGCGTTCGAGCAGGGTCCGGACCCCCTGCCCGGCACCGAGGCCACCAGCACGCCCGAGTCCCGCGGCCTGGCCCGAGACGGGGTGCAGATGCTGGTGGCGCGACCCGGCCAGGTCACCCACCGCCGGGTTCGCGACCTGCCTGCCGAGCTGCGGCCCGGCGACCTGCTCGTGGTCAACACCTCCGGCACGCTGCCGGCTGCCGTCGACCTGGCCCGGGACCGCGCCGGACAGGCGGTGCACGTCTCGACCCAGCTCGACGACGGGGCGTGGGTGGTCGAGGTGCGCCGAGCCGATGCCAACGGGCACGCCCGGGTGACCGAGGGCGAGATCCTCCGCCTGCCCGGCGGGCTGCGCCTGCGCGTGACTGGCGCGCACCCACGTGGCCAGCACCGGCTGTGGCGAGCGATCCCCTCACCCTGGCGCGACACCGTCGACTACCTGGGCGAGCACGGGCACCCGATCGGCTACCGCTACCTCGACACCGAGTTGGCACTGACCGACCTGCAGAACGTCTACGCCGACCGCGCCGGCAGCGCGGAGATGCCCAGCGCCGGCCGGCCGCTGACCGAACGCGTGCTGATGTGCCTGATGAGCCGCGGCGTCGTGATCGCGCCGCTCGTGCTCGACACCGGCGTCTCCAGCCAGGAGGCCCACGAGCCTCCGCAGCCCGAACGGTTCACCGTCCCCGACGTCACTGCGCGGCTCGTGAACGAGACCCGTCGGGTCGGCCGGCGCGTCGTCGCGGTCGGTACGACGGTGGTGAGGGCCCTCGAGACCGTGGCGGACCGCACCGGCCGCGTCCACCCCGCAACCGGCTGGACCAGCCTGGTCCTCGGCCCGGACAGGCCCACCCGCACGGTGCAGGGACTGCTCACGGGGCTGCACGACCCTCAGGCCAGCCACCTCGACCTCGTGGATGCGGTGGCGGGAGAGCGCCTGAGGCGCGAGGCCTATGAGGCCGCCGCGGTCGCGCCGGCGCCGTACCTGTGGCACGAGCTCGGCGACACCATGCTGTTCCTCCCCTGACCCGGCGTCGTCACCACCCGGCGCCCGGCCGGTAGGTGCCGACGCTCCACTCGTGGCCCTCTGGATCCAGCACCCGCGCGCGCCGGGTCCCCCACTCGGTGTCCTCGGGAGCCAGGATCGCCTCGGCGCCGGCGGTCACGGCCCGGGCGTGCCAGTCGTCGACCTCCTCGGAGGTGGGGAGCCACATGTAGAGGCCTCCCCCCACACTCGACCCCTTGCGGGTGGGGACGTCATAGTCCTCGCCCGCCGTTGCGAGCATCACCACGACGTCGCCGTACCTGACCTCGGCGTGGGCCACCCGGTTGTCGTCCGCATCCTGGCGAGCGACCACCTCGAACCCAACCGCTCGCAGCCAGTCGAGTCCCAGCGGCGCGTCCCGGTAGCTGAGGTAGGCGTGCAGGGTGGGCCGGTCGGTCACCACACGAGCATGACCTCTCGGCCACCGACCGGCAACGGCTTCTGAGGCCTCAGCCGGCGGCCATGGCCGGGACGACCGCCGCCCCGACCGTCGGCGTCAGCCACACCTTGACGTGCTCCTCCAGCCCGATGGCCTGCGCGTGGGTTCGGGTGAGCACGACGGTGACCTCGTCCCCGTCCTCGGTCATCACGGTTGCCCGCACCTCGAAGCCGACGCGCAGCACCCGGAGGACGTAACCCGGCGTGGCTCCGGCCATCCCGGGCACCGCCGAGATCTCGATGTCGTGGGGGCGGATGTTGATCCCGTTGAGCCGCGTGACCTCGCCGAGGAACCCCATCACGAAGTCGCTGGCCGGCTCGTCGTAGAGCTGCTCGGGGCTGCCGATCTGCTCGACCCGGCCCTCGTTGATCACCACGATCTCGTCGGAGACCTCGAGGGCCTCCTCCTGGTCGTGGGTGACGAACACGGTCGTCACGTGCACCTCGTCGTGGAGCCGGCGCAGCCAGTCGCGCAGCTCCTTGCGAACCTTGGCGTCGAGCGCTCCGAACGGCTCGTCGAGCAGCAGCACCGTCGGCTCGACGGCCAGCGCGCGGGCCAGGGCCATCCGCTGACGCTGCCCACCGGAGAGCTGGGAGGGCATCCGGTCCGCGAACTGGGACAGGTGCACCAGCTTCAGCAGCTCATCGACCCGCTTGGCCACCTCGGCCTTCGACTTCTTCCTGATCTCCAGGCCGCAGGCCACGTTCTTGGCCACCGACATGTGCTTGAACACGGCGTAGTGCTGGAAGACGAAGCCGACGTTGCGCTTGCGCGGGGGAAGCTTCGTGGCGTCGACGCCTTCGATCCCGATCTTGCCGGAGTCGGCGGACTCGAGCCCGGCGATGATCCGCAGCAGCGTCGACTTGCCGCCACCGGACGGCCCGAGGAGCGCTGTGAGCTGGCCGGTCGGGATCGTGACGCTGACGTCGTCCAGCGCGACGAAGTCGCCGAACGACTTGGTGACGTTGGAGATCTGGATGCTCATACGGGGTCCCCTCCAAATTGGGAGGTTTCGAGACGGGCGCTGCGCGCCCTCCTCAACCAACATCTACGCGAGCAATTTTGTGGGGTGTTCATGCTTGTTCCTTCGGTCGGAGGAGGGAGACGACCACGATGCAGAGCACGCTCGCGGCCGCCAGCAGGAAGGAGGTCGCGTAGGCGGCCTCCTGGTCGAAGTTCTGGTACTTCTGCTCGACGATCAGCGTCGCGGTCTGGGTCTGGCCGGTGAAGTTGCCGGACACGATCTTCACGGCGCCGAACTCCCCCAGGGAACGCGCCAGCGAGAGGACCACGCCGTAGACGACGGCCCACTTGATGCTGGGGAGCGTGATCCTCAGGAAGGTCTGGCGGGCATTGGCCCCCAGGCTCCGGGCTGCCTGCTCCTGGTCGTCGCCGACCTCGGTCAGGACCGGCACGACCTCGCGAATGACGAGTGGAAGGGCCACGAAGCAGGTCGCCATGATCATGCCCGGTGTGCTGAAGATGACCTGGTAGCCGGCGGATTCCAGCGTCGGACCGAACCAGCCGGTGCGCCCGTTGTAGACGAGCAGCAGGGCGAGACCGACGACGACGGGCGAGACCGAGAGCGGCACGTCGATCAGCGCAGACAGGACCCTCTTTCCGGGGAACTCGTAGCGGACGAGCAGCATCGAGATGGTCACGCCGAACGCCAGGTTGATCACCACCGCCCAGAACGCCACGTACGCCGTGAGCTGCAGCGCAGCCTGGACTGCGGGGTCACCGAGCGTGTCCGTGAGTGTGGTGAGGCCGTCGGCGAAGGTCTCCACGACGATGTACGAGACCGGCCAGGCGACGAGGAAGAACACGTACCCGACGGCCACCAGCCGCAAGAGCCACTTGACGGGGGTCGCGACATCAACCACGGCGAGCCACCCTCCTCTGGACGATGTCCAGGACGACGATCACGACCAGCGCGATCGCGAGCATCAACGAGGCCACCGATGCTGCGGCGGCGGCATTGCCGCCCTCGATGAACGAGACGACCCGGACCGAGACCACCTCGGTGCGGAACGGCAGGTTGCCGCTGAGCAGCACCAGGGAGCCGTACTCGGAGATCGCGCGCGCGAACGACAGCGCGGCGCCCGCCGCGATCGCGGGGAACAGACTGGGCAGGATGATCCGGCGGAACACGGTCAGCCGGTTGGCGCCCAGCGAGGACGCGGCCTCTTCGACGTCGTGCTCGAGCTCCTCCAGCACCGGCTGGACAGTGCGGACGATGAACGGAAGGGTCACGAACGCCAGCGCGAGGAAGACCGCCTTCTCGGTGTTGGCCCAGTCGACCCCGAGGGGGCTTCCCTTGCCGTACAGCGACAGCAGCACCAGCCCGGCCACGATCGTGGGCAACGCGAACGGGATGTCGATGACGACGTCCAGCGCACGCTTGCCCCAGAAGCGGTCGCGGACCAGCACCCAGGCGATGACCGTGCCGACGACCACGTTGACCACGGTCACCAGCACCGAGGTGAACACCGTGAGCTTGATCGCGGCCCACGTCTGGGGGTTGGTCAGGGTCGCGACGTAGGCGTCCCAACCACCGCCGGCCGCGGTCACCACGACCGCAGCGAGCGGGATCAGCACGAGCAGGCTGAACCAGGTAACCGAGATGCCGAGGGCCAGCGAGGAGCCCCTGGTCAGGTTGGTCGAGGTGAGTCCACCCGAGCCGCGGCCCGGCCGGCGCGTACGCGCCGGCCGGGCCGAGACATCAGCTACGACTGTTGTCATTCGGGGTCCCCGGTGAAAGCGGAGCGAAGCGAGCATTTCACTGGGGTGATCACTCTTCTTCGCCCTCGGTGCCCGTCTTCACCTGGAGCTTCGGGATGATGCCGTTGGCGTCGTCGAAGAACTTCGCGTCGGCCTCGGCCCAGCCGCCGAAGTCCTTGTCGATCGTGTAGAGCGTGTCCGGGGTCGGGAACGGGTCGGCCGGGTCGTTGGCACCCTTGACCTCGGGCAGATCGACGCCGTCCACCACCGGCCGGAAGCCGGACTGGGCGTAGTCGGCCTGCGCCTCGGGGGTGGTGAGGAAGTCGAGGAAGGCCTGCGCGGACTTAGGGGCATCCTTGGTGACCGCGGCGGGGTTCTCGATCAGCAGGGTGTCGTCGGGAACGACGTAGTCGAACGGCTCCCCGTTCTGAATGGCCAGGATTGCCTCGTTCTCGTAGGAGATCAGCACGTCACCATTGCCCTCGGAGAACGCCGTGGTCGCGTCGCGGCCCGACGGCGGCAGCGCGATGGTGTTCTGGAGGAGCTTGGTGAAGAAGGCCGACGCCTCGGCGTCGCTGCCACCAGCTCCGGTGACGTGGGCCCAGGCGGCGAGCATGTTCCACTTCGCGGAACCCGACGAGGCCGGGTTGGGGGTGATGATCTCGACGCCGGGCTTGACCAGGTCGTCCCAACCCTGGATGTCCTTCGGGTTGCCGTCGCGGACGACGAAGGAGACGACCGAGGACGTGGCGATGCCCTTGGTGTCGTTGTCCTTCCAGTCATCGGCGACGAGGCCGGCGTCGACGAGACGCTGCATGTCAGGCTCGAGGGAGAAGTGCACGACGTCGGCGTCGAGTCCGCCCTCCACGGCGCGGCTCTGGTCGCCCGAGGCGCCGTACGAGGTCTGGAAGGTGACGCCCTCACCGTCGGAGGTGTTTGCGAACTCGTCGAAGACGGGCACGTTGGCGGCCTCCAGCACCGAGTAGCCGACCAGGCTGAGCCGGTCGCCGCCCGTGGCGCCGCCGCTGGCACCCGAGCAGGCGGAAAGGGCAAGAACCCCGGTCAGCGATGCCGCCAGGGCGGCCTTGAACTTCGAAGTCATGGTCCATCTCTCTCTGTTGCGCACGCTGCCCCGAGAAGGTGCGTATCTGACTATTGACGAGCAGAGTAGTGGACTTTAGTGACTTAGACGCAATCTTCCACATCGTGGCGTGTCTCACCCCGTCCACATCCGGGACGATGCGGGCCAGGTTGAGGGGCGGGACTATCGTGGGTAAGTCGTGGCAAGGGTCATTGTCGAGCGGAACTGGAACGTGTTTCAGTTTTCACATACCGCGAGTATCATTGGTCTAGCCAGCCAGCAAGGAGAGGGATGGGAGCGGTGACCAAGCAGGTCAAGCAGCTCGACCGGGTCATCATCCGGTTCGCGGGGGACTCCGGCGACGGTATGCAGCTGACGGGGGACCGGTTCACGCAGGAATCAGCCGCCTTCGGCAACGACCTGTCGACGCTGCCCAACTTCCCCGCCGAGATCCGCGCGCCGCAGGGCACGCTGCCGGGCGTCTCGTCGTTCCAGGTCCACTTCGCCGACCACGACATCCTCACGCCGGGCGACTCACCCGACGTGCTGGTCGCGATGAACCCGGCGGCGCTGCGGGCCAACCTGGGCGACCTGCCCAAGGGCGCCACGATCATCGTCGACACCCACGACTTCACCTCACGCAACCTGACCAAGGCCGGCTACACCGAGAGCCCGCTCGACGACGGTTCGCTCGACGAGTACGCACTTCACCCCGTCGACCTGACAGGGATGACGGTCGAGGCGGTCAAGGAGTTCGGCCTGTCCCGCAAGGACGCCGCCCGCGCCAAGAACATGTTCGCGCTGGGGTTGCTCTCCTGGATGTACGGCCGACCGATCGAGTCGACGATCACGTTCCTCGAGCGCCGCTTCGCCCGGGTTCCCGCGATTCGCGACGCCAACGTCACGGCGTTCAACAAGGGCTGGCACTTCGGCGAGACCACCGAGGCGTTCGTCGTCTCCTACGAGATCAAGCCGGCGCCGATGGCGCCGGGCACCTACCGCAACATCACCGGCAACCTGGCGCTGGCCTACGGCCTGATCGCCGCCGGCGTCCAGTCCGGCCTGCCGCTGTTCCTGGGCAGCTATCCGATCACGCCGGCCTCCGACATCCTTCACGAGCTCAGCAAGCACAAGCGCTTCGACGTCACGACCTTCCAGGCGGAGGACGAGATCGCCGGTGTGGGCGCGGCGCTCGGTGCATCGTTCGGCGGCGCGCTCGGGATCACCACGACGTCCGGACCGGGTCTCGCGCTCAAGTCGGAGACCATCGGCCTCGGCGTGATGATCGAGCTCCCGCTGCTGGTCGTCGACGTGCAGCGCGGTGGTCCCTCGACCGGGCTGCCGACCAAGACCGAGCAGGCCGACCTGCTGCAGGCGATGTTCGGGCGCAACGGCGAGTCACCGGTGCCGATCGTCGCCGCCAGCACGCCGAGCGGCTGCTTCCACGCCGCCATCGAAGCCGCCCGCCTCGCCCTCAAGTACCGGACGCCGGTGATCCTCCTCAGCGACGGGTTCCTGGCCAACGGCACCGAGCCGTGGCTGCTGCCCAAGGTCGAGGACCTGCCGGACATCAGCGTCGAGTTTGCCACCGAGCCGAACGGCGACGACGGCACCACGTTCCTCCC
>JBJMIQ010000013.1:0-7768 GCA_045806805.1 Nocardioides sp.
TGGCCAGGAACCGCTCGATCCGTGCGGAGGAGTGGTCGGGGCCCTGGCCCTCGTAGCCGTGGGGAAGCAGCATGACCACGCCCGACTGCTGGCGCCACTTGGTCTCACCGGCGGTGATGAACTCGTCGATGATGACCTGCGCGCCGTTGACGAAGTCGCCGAACTGCGCCTCCCACAGCACCAGTGCGTCGGGCCGAGCCACGGAGTAGCCGTACTCGAAGCCGAGAGCAGCGAACTCCGACAGCAGCGAGTCGTAGGCGTAGAACCTGCCCTGGTCCTCGGTCAGCGAGCTGAGCGGAGTCCACTCGTCGGCGTTGGCGCGGTCGATGATCGTGGCGAAGCGCTGCACGAACGTGCCGCGTCGCGAGTCCTGGCCGGCCAGGCGTACCGGACGACCGGCCATCAGCAGGGAGCCGAAGGCGACGATCTCGGCGGTGCCCCAGTCGATAGGGCCGTCGGTGATCGCGGCCGCGCGGCGCTGCAGCTGGGGCATCACCTTCGGATGCACCGTGAAGCCGTCAGGCGGCGTGACGTAGGCGTCGGAGATGCGCTTGAGCACCTCGTTGCTGATCGCCGTGGACGCACCCGCAGCCGACTTCTCGGGGTAGTCGGGGACCGTGGTCCAGTCGTCGGGGGCCTCCACGCTGGCCTCACGGACCTCGGTGAAGACGCGCTCGAGCTGCTGCTGGTAGTCCTTGAGGACCTGCTCGGCCTCCTCGACGGTGATGTCGCCACGGCCGATGAGGGACTCGGTGTAGAGCTTGCGGACCGACCGCTTCTGCTCGATCAGGTCGTACATCAGCGGCTGGGTGTACGACGGGTCGTCGCCCTCGTTGTGACCGCGGCGCCGGTAGCACACCAGGTCGATGACGACGTCCTTGTTGAACGTCTGGCGGTACTCGAAGGCCAGCCTGGCCACGCGGATGCAGGCCTCGGGGTCGTCGCCGTTGACGTGGAAGATCGGCGCCTGCACCATTCGGGCGACGTCGGTGCAGTAGAGCGAGGACCGCGACGCGCCGGGTGAGGTGGTGAACCCGACCTGATTGTTGACGACGAGGTGGATGGTGCCGCCGGTGCGGTAGCCGCGCAGCTGCGACAGGTTCAGCGTCTCGGCGACCACCCCCTGGCCGGCGAACGCTGCGTCGCCGTGGACGAGCAGCGGGAGCACGGGGAACTCCAGGCGGCGGTCGAGGACGTCCTGCTTGGCGCGAGCGATGCCCTCGAGGACCGGGTCGACGGCCTCGAGGTGGGACGGGTTGGCCGCGACGGACACCTTGATCTTGTCGCGGCTGCCGGAGATGAACTCGCCCTCGGCGCCGAGGTGGTACTTCACGTCGCCGGAGCCCTGGACGGTGCGGGGGTCGATGTTGCCCTCGAACTCCCGGAAGATCTGGGAGTACTTCTTGCCGACGATGTTGGCGAGCACGTTGAGCCGGCCGCGGTGCGCCATGCCCATGGCGACTTCGTCGAGGCCGGCCTCAGCGGCCGCCTCGCAGATCTCGTCGATCAGCGGGACGGTGGTCTCGCTGCCCTCGAGGCTGAAGCGCTTCTGCCCGACGAACTTGGTCTGCAGGAACGTCTCGAACGCCTCGGCCTGGTTGAGCTTGAGCATGATCCGCAGCTGCTCCTCGCGGGGCGGCTTGGTGTGCGGCTGCTCGACGCGTTCCTGGATCCAGCGGCGCTGCTCGGGATCCATGATGTGCATGTACTCGATGCCGGTGGTGCGGCAGTAGGAGTCGCGCAGGATGCCGAGGATCGTGCGGAGCTTCATGAACCGGCGACCCTCGCCACCGAAGGACCCGGTGGCGAACTCCCGGTCCAGGTCCCACAGGGTCAGCCCGTGGGACTCCACCTCGAGGTCGGGGTGGCTGCGCTGGCGGTACTCCAGCGGGTCGGTGTCGGCCATCATGTGGCCGCGGACCCGGTAGGCGTGGATCAGCTCCAGGATCCGGGCCTGCTTGCTGATCTCGTCGTCGTGGGAGGTCGCGATGTCCTGGGACCAGCGGATCGGCTCGTAGGGGATCCGGAGCGAGCGGAAGATCTCGTCGTAGAAGTCGTCCTCGCCGAGCAGGAGCTGGTGGACCCGGCGCAGGAAGTCACCGGACTGGGCACCCTGGATCACCCGGTGGTCGTAGGTCGACGTCAGGGTCATGACCTTGCCGATGGCGTTGCGGGCGATGGCCTCCTCGGAGGCGCCCTGCCAGCCCGACGGGTACTCCATCGCCCCGACGCCGATGATCGCGCCCTGGCCCTTCATCAGCCGCGGCACCGAGTGGTTGGTGCCGAGGGTGCCGGGGTTGGTCAGCGAGATGGTGGTGCCCTGGAAGTCCTCGATGGCCAGCTTGCCGTTGCGTGCCTTGCGGACGATGTCCTCGTAGCCGGTCCAGAAAGCCGCGAAGTCCATCGTCTCGGCAGCCTTGATCGACGGCACCAGCAGGGCGCGGGTGCCGTCCTTCTTCGCGATGTCGATGGCGAGGCCGAGGTTGATGTGGGCCGGGGTGACCAGGGTTGGCTTGCCGTCGATGACGTCGTAGCCGACGTTCATCTCCGGCATCGACTTCAGGGCCTTGATCAGGGCATACCCGATCACGTGGGTGAACGACACCTTGCCGCCGCGGGCGCGGGCGAGGTGGTTGTTGATGACCGTCCGGTTGTCCCAGAGCAGCTTGACCGGGACGGTGCGGACCGACGTGGCTACCGGGATGCTCAGGGAGGCGTCCATGTTCTGCACGGTGCGAGCCGGCGCGCCGCGCAGGATCGTGTAGGTCGGCTCGTCCTTGGCCTCCGCGGGTGCAGGCGGCTTGGGGTCCTTGGCGACCGGGCGGCTCTCACCCTTGGCCGGCTCGGCCGCGGTCGTCTCCGGGCGCGGCTTGGCCTTGGGGGCGGGGCTGGAGCTCGCGGACTTCTTGTCCTCCGACTTCGACTCCGTCTTGCCCTCGGGCTTCTTCTTGGCCTCGGACTGCTCGGCCTTGGGCTTCTCCTCGGTCTTCTTCGACTCCGCCTGCTTGGACTCGGCCCCTCCGGGCTCAGCCTTCTTGGTCTCGCCCTGCTTCGCCTCGGGAGCCTGGTCACCCGAGTCGGCTCCGCCGCCAGAACCGTTGGTCTTGAAGTACTTCGCCCACTCAGGGGAGACGCTCTTGGGGTCCTCCTTGTACTGCTGGTACATCTCGTCGACGAGCCACTCGTTGGCTCCAAAGTCGCTCGAGGGGGAGGGGGCAGGCGCTGAGGTGGTCTTTTGGCCTGAGGACTGCGGCACGGCTAGGTTCGCCTCTTCCCTTTCGCATGGGTGGACTCCGGCCTCAAGGCTAGTCCCACACGCGGGCAAATGCGCGGCGGAGGGGCCGCCTTCGGGCATGGTGTACCCCGAACGACCAAACGTAAGGATCGGGCCCCATGAAATTGGCCAGCCGACCGGCGCTCGCGGCCGCCTCGATGCTGCTGTGCCTGTCCCTGGGAGCCACCGCGTGCAGCGACGACTCCGACGGCGGTGACGCCGGCTCGCAGCCGTTGCCCAGCGGTGACCCCTCGATGTTCCAGATCGAGACGACCACCGCCATGGGGCAGGTCGTCGGCAGGCTGTCCAAGCAGGATCGGAAGCGGCTGTCGGAGTCGATCACCCCTGTGGTGCAGCGGTGGTTCAACGCGGCGTACGTCGGCGGTGACTACCCGCGCAACGACTTCCGCGACGCCTTCCCGGGATTCACCGCCGGGGCTCGCACGGAGGCGCGCCACGACCTGGAGCTGATGAGCAACGACAGCATCGGGATGAGGATCAGCGGCGTCACGCCGAAGGCGAGCGAGATCGCGCTCGACGTGCTCGCGGTGCACCAGAAGGCCGTGGCGGTGACCGCCCGGTTCCGCCTGGCATTCAAGACCCAGGGTGACCTCGTGCGCCGGGTCGGCGTACGGGGTCGGCTGCTGCTCACCCGGGCGAAACCGGGATGGCGGATCTTCGCCTACCACGTGGCCAGGACAGGAGCCCAGGCATGACCAAGTTCCGGCGCCTGCTGCGCCCCGTCGTACTCACGGTGGTGCTGGCGATCGCTGCGCTCATCGTCCCCAACTCCGCCGTGCAGTCCACCGACGCGGCGCTGGTCAAGCTCCACACGGCGGAAGGGGTCGACGCCGGCGCCGGCACGATCTGGATCCTGGCGGTGGGCTCCGATGCCCGGCCCGGCGAGCAGATGACCCGGAGCCGCGGCGACGCGCTGCAGCTGGTCGGGCTCAACACCGAGACCGGCGCCGCAGCCGCGATCGGCATCCCGCGGGACTCGGTGGTGAGCATTCCCGGCCATGGCCGCAACCGGGTCAACGCCGCCCTCTACTTCGGCGGCCCCCAGCTCCTCGGCCGTACCGTCGGCAACCTGGTCGGTGTGCAGCCCGACTACGTGTTCGTGACCCGGTTCCCGTTCTTCGAGGACATGATCAACGACATCGGCGGGATCACCGTCCACAACCCGCGGGCGTTCAGCGACCCCTACCTGAAGCCCAAGGGTTTCGAGAAGGGCGCCATCCACCTGAACGGGTACGAGGCGATGGCGTTCTCGCGGATCCGCAAGAGCCTGCCCGGGGGCGACTTCGACCGCTCGGCCGACCAGCAGCGAACCCTCCGCGGCATCTACGCCCGGATCCGGTCCCAGGCCGACAAGCCCGGGTTCATGGAGCGCGGCATCATGACGGTCATGCAGCACACGTCGACCAACCTGCCGCCCGCGGAGCTGTTCAAGCTCGCCCAGATCGTGGCTCAGGTCGACGGCTCCAAGATCAGCACCTGCGTGGTCCACGGATCCATCGGCACCATGGGCACCGCGAGCGTGGTCTTCCCGTTCGTCAGCCAGGCCCGCCGTTACGGCCACGACGCCCGCCAGGACGCCACCATCAAGCACTGCTAGCCGTCCCGGCACGGAGGTTGAGGAGGCCGCGCCACGACTCATCGCCGGTGGTGGAGGTGCGAGGAGCGTCAGCGAGCGCCGCACCCCTGCTTCCGGAGGTTGAGGTGCGAGGAGCGTCAGCGACGAGCCTCGAAACCCCGGAACCGTGGGCAGGGCAACGCCCAACGAGTCCTCACTGTGGATGGCAGGGGTAAAGCCGGGGTGAGGTGGGTAGGAACCTCAGCGCTTGCCCCGATGTGCGGGGATCACCATCAGCGGACGCTGGGCTCAGTCGGCTGGAGAACGAGAGGCAACACGATGATCGACTGGGACTCAGACAACTGGGGCAACGCGGTGCACTTCGCCGCCGACGGCTCCTGGGTCACCGACAAGCATGGTGACGACGACGCAGGACTCGACTGAAGCCCTGCGGGACCGGCGACAAGGCGAACGGCTGCCGCCCACGGTGGGAATCACCGTCCCGGGGCCGTTCGCCTCGGGAATGGTCCCGCGCCGCGGCGTGAAGCACGGCGCGGTCGAGGATCTCCCGCCAGGGAGGGGCTAGACGGTGAGTACGACGCGGAAGCGGGCCTTGCCGGACATCATCCGGTCGAATCCCTGCTCCGCCTTCGACAACGGCATGGTCTCCACCATGGGGCGCACGCCGGTGATGGCTGCGAAGCGCAGCGTGTCCTCGCTGTCCTTCGCCGTTCCGGACGCATGCCCGGCCACGAGCCGGCTGGCGGGGATGAGGTCGAACGCCGGGAGCTGCAACGGCTGCTCAGGTACGCCGACGACCACCAGTCGCCCTCGGGGGCCGAGCCCACGGACGGCGTCGGTGGTGGCCGCGGAGTCCGTGACCGTGGAGAGGACCGTGCTGGCGCCCCCGAGCCGGGTCAGCTCCGCGGCAACATCGACCCGGGTGCTGTCGATGTAGTGGTGGGCACCCAGCTGCTGAGCGAACTCGCCCTTCTCCTCGCCGCGAGCGATGGCCACCACCTCGAAGCCCATCCTGGCCGCGAACTGCACGCCCAGGTGCCCGAGCCCGCCGAGCCCGATCACCGCCACCAGGTCGCCGGCGAGCGCTCCGCTGCGACGAAGCCCGTTGAAGGTCGTGACGCCAGCACACATGAGCGGGGCCGCGTCCTCGTGCGTGAGCCCGTCCGGAATGGCTGCGAGAGCATCTGCGGGCGCCAGGACGTGGTCGGCGTACCCGCCGTCCGCGGAGAGCCCGGTGACCCGGCCCTCGACGCAGGAGATGAAGTCACCCTTCCGGCACGGAGTGCAGGTGAAGCATGCGCCGCCGAACCAGCCGATCCCGACTCGCTGTCCCACCTGCCAGTGCTCGACGCCGTCGCCGACGGCTTCCACCGTGCCGGCCACCTCGTGCCCAGGCACGCGAGGGTAGTCACTCGCCAGCCCGGCCTTGGTCAGCACGTCGCTGTGGCACACCCCGCAGGCCGCGGTACGGACGAGCACCTGCCACCGCCCTGGCTGCGGAACGTCCCTCTCCACCACCTCGAAGTTGCCGTCGGGCTTGGATACCTGGACTGCACGCACGTGTGCTCCCTCCCGGCCGTGCCGGCCTATGGCGACTCTGCCTTGCGCAGCACTGACTGGAACTGCCTTCCGAGCGTGCGCGATCCGATGACCGGAATCAATGCTCCGATGAGTCGGCCCCGGAAGGACTTGGGCTCGCGGGTCAGCGTGACCTGCACGTCGGTGCCCCCGGCGGCAGGCGTGAGCTCGTAGCGCCAGCCGCTGTTCGGTCCCCACAGGTTCGAGTCGAGGGTGTCGATCTTGACGGTGCCTGCGGCGGCGTCCCACGCGTAGCGCTCCCGCTCCCATCCCATCGCGTTCCCCTCGGTGACCTCGGCCCAGTCCGGGCCGCTGTCGTGCACCTTGAAGTGGGCGTCGTCGACGTTGGGCCACCGGCGGGCCCGTTCGGGCCCGAAGTCGGTGAAAAGCGCCATCACGTCGCTCGGGGACAAGCTCGTATGAACTCTGAACCGGGTTGTCGGCATCGCGCGCCCCTCGGCATCGACTCGGCGGGGGATCCGCCGGTAAGAGTCATCATCCTCCTTTGTGACCGGCGGACTAGGTTCGAGGGATGGCACAGCACTGGATCGCGACCCGGCCGGGTGACCTGGATGTGTTCGTGTTCGAGGAGTACGACGTTCCCCGGCCGCGCCAGGGGGAGGTGACCATCGCGGTCCGGGCAGCGGGGATGAACCCCGCCGACGCCAAGCACGTGGCCCGCGGCGACCAGGCGGACTTTCCGAAGGAGATCGGCTATGAGGTCGCCGGCGCGGTCAGCGCCGTCGGCGAGGACACCCGGATCGGGTCGGGGCCCGTGGCCGTGGGCGACGAGGTCCTCGCTTTCCGCATCAGCGGCGGCTGGGCGACCGAGGTGACCGTCGCGGCGCGGGATGTGTTCGCCAAGCCGGCGTCGCTGACGTTCGGCGAAGCCGCCAACTTGCTGCTCGCCGGGTGCACCGCCTCCGAGATGCTGCACGTGACCGGTGTCGGCGAGGGCGACACTATTCTGGTGCACGGCGCATCCGGCGCGGTCGGCGTGAGCGTGCTCCAGCAGGCTGCGCTGCTCGGAGCGCGGGTCATCGGAACGGCGAGCGAGGGCAACTTCGACGTCGTGACCCGGTTCGGCGGGGTGCCGGTCACGTACGGCGACGGCCTCGCGCAGCGGGTGCGTGAGGCGGCGCCGGCAGGCGTGGTGGCCGCGCTGGACTGCGTGGGCACCGACGAGGCGGTCGACGTCTCGCTCGCGCTGGTGGCC
This sequence comes from Nocardioides sp., assembly GCA_045806805.1. Taxonomy (GTDB): domain Bacteria; phylum Actinomycetota; class Actinomycetes; order Propionibacteriales; family Nocardioidaceae; genus Nocardioides. Next base: position 7,666 of record JBJMIQ010000013.1, read on the forward strand.
GACCGTGACCGAATCGTCACGATCGCCGCCGCCGACCGCGCGAGGGCCGAGGGCTTCACCGCAATCGCCGGAGCGATGCCGGCCAGCCAGGCCTACCGCGACT
>JBJMIQ010000014.1:0-3955 GCA_045806805.1 Nocardioides sp.
GACCTCGAGGAGCGGTTCGTCCACCTTGACCTCGTCACCGACCTGCTTGAGCCAGCGGGTAACGGTACCTTCGGTGACGGACTCGCCGAGGGCCGGGAGATTGACTTCGGTCGCCATGGAGTTCCTTCGCTAGCGCTGGGACGGGTTCAGTTGTGGGCGTGCAGGGGCTTGCCGGCGAGCGCCAGGTGGGCCTCGCCGAGGGCTTCGTTCTGAGTCGGGTGGGCGTGCACCAGGGGAGCGACGTCCTCGGCGTGCGCCTCCCAGTTGTAGATGAGCTGGGCCTCGCCGATCAGCTCGCCGACCCGGTCACCGACCAGGTGGACACCTACCACCGGGCCGTCCTTGCGACGGACCAGCTTGACGAAGCCCTGGGTGCGCAGGATCTGGCTCTTGCCGTTGCCGCCGAGGTCATAGGTGAGCGTCTCGATCGCCTCGGCGCCGTACTGCTCGGTGGCCGACTTCTCGTCGAGCCCTACGGAGGCAACCTCCGGGTGGGAGTAGGTCACCCGCGGGATGCCCGCCTCGTCGATCGGCCGGGGGTCGAGACCGGCGATCTCCTCGGCCACGAATATGCCCTGCTGGAACCCCCGGTGGGCCAGCTGCAGCCCGGGAACGATGTCACCCACCGCGAAGACGCCCTCGAGGTTGGTGCGGCACCGCTCGTCGGTGAGCACGAAGCCCCGGTCCATCTCGACGCCCTGCGTGTCGTAGCCGAGCCCGTCGGTGGTCGGACCGCGGCCCACGGCGACCAGCAACAGCTCGGCCTCGATCACGTCGCCGCCCTCGACGGTGACGGCCACGCCGGTCTCGGTCTGCTTGACGCTCTGGAAGGGCGTGCCGGTCCGGAAGTCGATCTTGCGCTTGCGGAAGGCCCGCTCGAGTGCCTTGGAGGAGGCTTCGTCCTCGGCCGGAACCAGCCGGGGGAGTGCCTCGATGATCGTGACGTCGGCCCCGAATGACTTCCAGACGCTCGCGAACTCGCAGCCGATGACGCCCCCGCCGAGCACGATCACGCTGGCGGGTACCCGCTCGAGACGCACGGCATGCTCGGAGGTGATCACCCGTTCACCATCGATGTCGAGGCCGGGCAGCGACTTCGGGTAGGAGCCCGACGCGAGGACGACGTGCTGGCCCGTCCAGGCCTTGTCGCCGACGGTGACCTCGCGCGGCCCGGTGAGTCGTCCTGCGCCCTCGATGACGGTGATCCCGCGTCCCTTGATCAGGCCGGTCAGCCCCTTGAACAGCCGCGAGACCACGCCGTCCTTGTAGGTGTTGACCCCGACCATGTCGATGCCGTCGAGGGTGGCCTCGATGCCGAACTGGGTCGAGTCGCGGGTCTGGTCGGCGATCTCGGCAGAGTGCAGGAGAGCCTTGGTGGGGATACAGCCGACGTGGAGGCAGGTGCCGCCGACCTTGCCCTTCTCGACGAGCCCGACGGTCAACCCCAGCTGGGCGGCCCGCAGGGCACAGGCGTAGCCGCCGGACCCCGCCCCCAGCACGAGTACGTCGAAGTCGGCCTCGGCCACGCGCTGTCCTTCCCTCCGGCGAATGTCTGGCCCATCCTTGCACTCTTTGCGCACCTGTCTACACGCGGACCGGGCACACTAGGGCCATGGGTTTGTTCGACCGTTTCCGTGGCCAGGGGCGCATGCGCCGTCCGGCCCGCGACGCTGCGCGCACCGGCTCCACGCGGGTGCGGGCCTCCAGCCGCACCGACGAGAAGCACCTGCTCGACTTCGTGCAGACACGGCGCGGGGTCGAGGGGTTCGTCGAGCCCCGGACCGCCGTCAGCGACGTGACCCTGCTCCTGGTCGCCCACGACGGCGAGTGGACCAGGCGGCGGGTGCCGTCGGTTGAGTGGGCCCACTCGTTCGCCAACAAGTACCGCGTGCCGTCCTACGACGCAGCGGTCGTCGGCATCCCGCAGCGGATGCGCGACTACAACCGGCGCAAGAAGCTCGAGGGCCGTTAGGCCCGACGCCGCTACGGTGGCGGAATGGTGGATCCCACAGGCCTCACTGTCGCCGTCACCGGTCCCACCGGGACCTTCGGGCTCGCGCTCATGCCACTGCTGCAGGACGACGAGCGGATTGCGCGCGTCATCGGCATCGCGCGGCGCCCGTTCGACCCTTCCGGTCGCGGCTGGACGAAGATGGAGTATCGCCGCGGCGACGTGCGCGACGCTGACGCGCTGCGGACCTCGTTCGGGGGAGCGGACGTCGTCGTGCACCTCGCCTTCCTGATCGTGGGTGGCAGCAAGCAGACGACGCAGGCGATCAACGTCGAGGGCACCCTGAACGCCTTCCGCGCCGCCGCCGAGGCCGGGGCGGCGCGCTTCGTCTATGCCTCCTCGGTCGCGGCCTACGGCTTCCACTCCGACAACCCGGTCGGCATCACCGAGGACTGGGAGACCCGACCGGCGCAGCGGCTGTTCTACGCCCAGGAGAAGGCAGAGCTGGAGCACCTGCTGACCGAGGAGGCGGCACTCCATCCGGAGACGGCGCTGTACCTGCTGCGGCCCCCGGTCGTCCTCGGCCCCGACGCGGTCGGCGGGAAGGTGAGCGTCCCGTCGGTGCTCGAGCCACTGGTACGACGTCTTGGCGCGGGGGTGCGCCGCCTGCCGGGCCTGCCGGCCCTGGCTCCGGACCTGCCGCTGCAGCTCATCCACCAGGACGACGTCGCCGAAGCCCTGCGCCTGTGCGTGCTGGGTGCCGGCCCGCCGGGCGCCTACAACATCGCCGCGGATGACGTGGTCACCGGCGCAGACATCCTGCGCGAGCTCGGTCTGAGACCGGTCCGGGTGTCCGGACGTCCGTTCGCGGCGGCTGCCCGGGCCGTGTCGAAGGTTCCCTTCCTGCCCTCGGGTCTCCAGTGGGTCGAGGCCGTCGGGCGTCCGGTGATCATGGACACCACCAAGGCGAAGACCCAGCTCGGGTGGGCACCGCGACACACCGCGGTCGAGTCACTGCGGGCGACGCTCGGCTGAACCGGTCGCGCCGTGGGTCAGGCCAGGCTGCGGGCGTAGTCGACGAGCGTCGCGACCGCAAAGCCGGTCCCGCCCGGGGTCACGTGGCCGTAGGCAGAGCCGGAGTTGAACCCCGGTCCGGCGATGTCGAGGTGGGCCCACGGCGTTCCGGCGGTGAACTCGCGCAGGAACGCCGCGGCGAACAGTCCGCCGCCCCACCGGATCCAGTCGTGTTGGGCGAGGTCGGCGACCTTGCTGCTGTGGACGCGTTCGGTCATGGCCTCCGGGATCGGCATCGGCCACTGCGGCTCGCCCGCGGTTTCGGCGGCGGCCAGGACGGACTCGACCACCTCATCGGAACCCATGACGCCGGCGACCCGGTCACCGAGGGCCAGCACCATCGCGCCGGTCAGCGTGGCCACGTCGATGACCACGTCGGGCTTCCGCTCTGTCGCCATCACCAGGGCGTCGGCCAGGATCAGCCGGCCCTCGGCGTCGGTGTTGAGGACCTCGACGGTGGTGCCGCCGTACATCGTGAGCACGTCGCCCGGCCGGATCGCGGAGCCGGACACCATGTTCTCGGCCATCGGCGCCAGCGTCGTCACCTTGACCGGCAGCTTGAGCGCAGCAATCGCGAGGGTGGCCTGGATGACGGCGGCGGCGCCGGCCATGTCGCTCTTCATCTCCTGCATGCCCTGGGCCGGCTTGATGGTGAGGCCGCCGGAGTCGAACGTGATGCCCTTGCCGACCATGGCGAGGTGCTTCTTGGCGCCGCGCGGGGAGTAGGTGATCTCGACCAGCCGGGGGCGGGCGGACGATCCCTGACCCACCCCCAGGATCCCGCCGCACCCGAGCTCCGCGAGCCGCTTCTCGTCGAGCACCGTGACCCCCACCTTGGGAGCGCCACGACCCTTGGTCACCTCTGTCACCGCGTCGCTGGCAGCATCGGCGAACACGGGCGGCGTGAGGTCGCCGGGGGGAAGGTTCACC
>JBJMIQ010000015.1:0-7052 GCA_045806805.1 Nocardioides sp.
CCCTGGTCGAGCTCGAGCAGGCCGTCGCCGAACGCCCGGAGTACCTCCCCCTCGCCACCCAGGTGCACGTCCTCGCGACCAAGTAGGAATCCCGGGTCATGAGCGACCCGTCGTCGGGTGCGCCCATCCTCCACGTCGACATGGACGCCTTCTACGCGTCCGTGGTCATCCGCGACCGCCCCGACCTCCAGGACGTACCCGTGATCGTGGGCGGCGGCTACCGCGGGGTGGTGCTGTCGGCCAACTACCTTGCCCGGCAGTCAGGGGTGCGGTCCGCGCTGCCGATGACCCGGGCCAGGCGGATGTGTCCGCAGGCAGTGGTGGTCGCCCCCGACTTCGAGATCATCGAGTCGGTGTCGTCCTCGGTGATGGAGACCTTCCGGCGGGTCACGCCGCTGGTGGAGGTGCTCTCGCTCGACGAGGCCTTCCTCGACGTCCGCGGCTCCACCCGCCGCCTCGGGTCGCCCCTCGACATCGCCGAGCAGCTGCGGGCCACGATCCACGACGAGCAGGGCATCACCTGCTCGGTGGGGGTCGCGGCCTCGGTCTCGGTCGCCAAGCTCGCCAGCCGGCGGGCGAAGCCCGACGGCGTGATGGTCGTGACGCCCGCGCAGACCACCTCCTTCCTCCACCCCCTCGACGTCGGCGAGCTCTGGGGAGTGGGGGAGAAGACCCGGGCGATGCTCCACCGGCTCGGGCTGGTCACGGTCGGCGACGTCGCCCACCTCCCGTTGCCCACCCTCCAGCGCGCCGTCGGTCACCACCTCGGCACCCACCTCCACGAGCTGGCCTGGGGCACCGACCGGCGGACCATCACCCCGAGGGCCGGCTTCTTCGGCAGGGGCGAGGGGGCGCCCGAGGCATCCATGGGAGCCGACGAGACCTTCTCCCGGGACACCGACGACCGGGAGGTCATCTCCCGGGAGCTGCTGCGTCTCACGACCAGGGTGACCGGCCGGATGCGGGTGGCCGGGGTGGCCGGCCGGACCGTGACCATCAAGGTCCGGTTCGCCGACTTCACCACGATCACCCGTTCCCGCACGATCGCGGAGGCCACCGACGTGACCCAGGAGATCTACCGCACCGCCCTGCAGCTCTACGACGCCCTGGGACTGCAGCGGGCCCGGATCCGGCTGGGGGGGGTGCGAGTCGTGGGACTGGTCGCACGCGAGACGGTGCAGCGCCAGCTGGTCCTCGGCGAGCGCGAGCACGGCTGGTCGGAGGCCGACCGGGCGGTCGATCGGGCCACGCTCCGGTTCGGGAAGGCTGCCGTTCACCCCGCGAGCCTGTTGGGATGAACCGTTCGGACTATTTCCTGAACGCGCCTACCGTCGCGCACACCCTCTGCCTAGACTTGATGAATCACGTGGTCCCGGGCCGTAATGGACGGGCGTGACGGATTTTGAGAAGCGCGGGAGGAAGTGTGCCGCTCTCTGAGGAGGAGCTGCGACTGCTCGAGCAGATGGAGCGCGCCCTCGTCGAGGAGGATCCCAAGTTCGCCTCCACCCTGCGCGGCACCAGCCTGCGCAGCTCGGCCCGCCGGCGCGCGATCGTCGCCGCGGTGTTCTTCGTCCTCGGCGTCGGAGTCATGATGGTCGGCGCGGTCTCCAAGACCTATGCCGTCGCCATCGGCGGCTTCGTGATCATGCTCATTGCCGCCACCGTCTGCGCGACCGCGATCCGCAGCCAGCGACACGGTCCCCCCGAGCCCCAGACGCCGGTTCCCGGCGAGGGGCCCCACGGCTTCACCCTGATCCACGGCAGTGGCCGCGGCCGCAAGTCGCGGCGGCCCCAGGCCAAGGCCTCCGGCTCGTTCATGGAGCGGCTCGAGGAGCGCTGGCGCAAGCGCAAGGAGAACGGCGGCTTTTAGCGCAGCCGCGCCAGCGGTTTGCGCTGGTGGTGGTCGAGCGAGCCGCGCGACCGAGGGACGAGGCGGTGTCCTGAGGAGCGAGCGAAGCGAGCGTCTCGAAGGGTCGCGACCGGCGTGTCGAGACCCGGTGAGACGAACGCCGACCGTTCGTCGTCTTAGCCAACGTGATCGACGACGCCGCCGTACCGCACGGTGAGCGGCTCGACCTCGGGCGTCCGCACCACCGGGGGCCGGCGCCGCAGCACTGACCGCGGCAGCCAGGCCGCCCGGCGACGGGCGGAGCGGGGCGCCCCGCCCTGCAGCGACGCGACGCAGGTCGCGAGGTCCTTGTCCAGCCGGCTCTCGTCGGCCTGCTGACCCTCCCTTGCGTAGCGCAGCCGCTCGACGCACAGCACGATCCGGTCCAGCGCCTCGACGGCGAACGGCGCGATGTGGGCGCCGTGGACCGGACGTTCGGGGGTGTCGGCGCGGATCGGCAGGCCGAAGCTGCCCACCAGCGCGTCCCTGGTCTCGCGGGGCGAGCGGTCGTAGGGCCAGGACACTCCGAGGTCGGTCGCGGTGTCGAGGAGCTCGGCCCAGGCTTCCTCCGGTCCGGCACCGATCCGGGTGCGCCTGCGGGTACGCCGGACCACCGACGGCACCAGCAGGAGGCCCAGGGCGACGAGGACCGTTCCGCCGCCGCCGAGCACCGGCGTCCAGGGGAAGCCGGCCTGCTCGTCCTTCTTCCTGCCCTCCTGCGAGTCGCCGGCAGCGGCGCTCGAGCTCTCGCCACGGCCGGGCAGGTCCCCACTCTGCCGGGGGTTGCCCGGAGCGTCGGTGGTGTCGGGCAGGTTGACCAGCTGGGTGGTGTAGGCGGGAACACCGCTGGCCCGGGTCGGCGGCGTGGGCTCGAACCGGACCCAACCGGACCCGGGGAAGAAGAGCTCCGGCCACGCGTGCAGGTCCCACGCGCTGTACTCCCACGTCTGCGGGCCGATCTTGCGGGGCTTGTAGAAGCCCACGGCCACCCGGGCTGGAACACCGATCACCCGAGCCATGACGGCCATCGCAGAGGCGAACTGCTCGCAGTAGCCAGTGCGTCCACCGTCACCCTCGGTGAGGAACCGGACCAGGTCGTCGGTGCCGTTCCCGGGGGTCGCGTTGAGGTCGTAGGTGAACCCGCCGTCCTCCCGGAACCACTGCTGCAGGGCCACGGCCTTCTCGAACCGGGTGTCCTCGTTGCGGGTGACCTGGAACGCGAGGTTGGTCACCGTGCTGGGCATCCCGTCCGGCAGGTCAATGAAGTCGCTGCTGACCTGTCCACCCGTCGAGGGTGCCCGGGCCATCGACTCCGCCGAGAGATCGAGGTCCACTGCGGTCATCTTGTAGCTGATCCCCGCCGTGTCGAGGTTGTCGTCGCCGGCCAGGAAGTCCATCGTCGCCCGGTCGTAGCGCCAGTCGCCCTCGGCGGTGATCCGCGAGATCGGGGCCTGGGTCGGGAGCCAGATCGACTGGAAGCTCGGGCTCACCGAGACGTCGTACTCGTGCTCGGCGCGAGGCACGCTCTGCGCCACGCCCTGGAGGGCGGGCAGGTCCCCGGTCGCGAGCTGGTTGGTCGGGACCTCCCGCTCGCCCGAGGTCCACTCGTTGGCGGAGAAGCGGTTGAGGACGGAGATCCGAAGGTACGACGGGTCGCGGTCGTTGGTGCGGACGTCCAGAAGGGGGATGTCGTCTCCTCGTTGGAGGTCACGGCGCAGGTCGGTCATGGGGTTGGTGACCGCGATGTCGTCGCCCCCGGGCCCCAGACCCCCGTCGAAGACGCCGAGGGTGAGGGTGGGGACCAGGAACGGCACGAACACCGCGAGCGCGGTGGCCACGCCACCGATCGTTCCCGCGGTGGCCCGGACCGCACCGGTGCTGACGCCGAATGCCGAGGGGTCGGATGCCGTCTCGGTGCCGAGCGGGCGGCCCCACCGGGCAACCTGCTCGCTCTCCTGGAGGAACAGCATCACCAGGAAGCCGCCGGCGGTGGCCGCGAAGACCCACCAGGAAACACCGCTGAGCAGGATGCTCACCGGCACGGTGTAGATGGTCAGCAGGGGCAGGCCCGCCAGCGGCGCCCGGCGCAGCGTGCACGCCAGGAAGTCGACGAGGAGGAAGCAGGCGAGCCCACCGGCAATGAGGATCGGGTCGACAGGGTCGACGCTCGCGGGCAACGGAGCGGCGTACCGCTCGGCGGTGATGAGGGCGTCGGCGAAGCCTTGCTGGAGCCGCTCCCAGGCCGGACCGACCGGGACCGGTGAGCCACTGAGCATCGTGCTGGCGAGCGCGCCGGAGATGACGACCTGGCACACCACGACCAGCGGCGCGGCCAGCCGCGCCCAACGGGCCACGGCGCCGGTCACGGCGATGACCGCGCCGAGGACGAGGAGGGGGCCGAGGAACGTCACGGACTGCTCGGAAAAACCACGCCAGGAGAGCAGCGCGAGCCAGGTGGTCCCGGCTGCAGCCACGGCGATGGCGAAGTACCCGGCGAATCCGCTGCGCGCGTGAGTCATCGGGGCCCCCGCGCGATCGTGGAGCGCCAGCGGAGCGATCTCGTGGGGTGAGTCATCGGGCCACCTCATCCCGTGCGGGGGCGAAGCCCGTGTCGCCCGTCGATGCGTGGCCGCTGCGGCTGACGTGGGCGGTGCTGCGGCCCAGCTCCTGCCACACCGTGTCGAGCCGGTCGCGGGGTCCCAGCGCAGCCGCTCGCCAGCCCTGCCGGGTGAGTGCGGTCGCGGCACCGCCGTCGGTCGACCGGGCCACCCAGGCGTCGACGTCGAGCGCCAGGGCCATCGCCGAGGCGGAGTGGTGCTGCATCCGGCGCAGGACCGGGATGTCCTGAGGCTCCAGGCTGCCGACCACGGCCACCATCAGTCCGCCGTGCGTTGGTTCGGCGAGCCACCCGGTGTCGATCCGCGGACGGGGGTCGGCCTGCACCACCGCCAGCGTCTCCATCAGGGGGCCGGTGTTGAGCTCGGCGTCGCGGAAGTGCCAGGCGCTGCTGGGGTCCTCACCGGAGGCGGTCACCAGGCGCACGGTGAACCCGCGCATGCTGAGGTGGACCGCGATCGAGGCGGCGGTCGACACCGCGGCCTCGAGTGACGAGGCGATGCCCTGGCCGCGGTGCACCCGCACCCGGTTGTCGAGGAAGAGGGTTGCCCGCGACTGCCACGGCTGCTCCTCGCGGCGCACCATCAGCTCGCCCACCCGGGCCGAGCTTCGCCAGTGGACCCGGCGCAGGTCGTCTCCGCGGCGGTACTCACGGACCGTCACGTCCTCCGCGCTGCCGGTGGCGAAGGCCCGTGGCCGGTTGTCGCCCGACCCGGTCCAGGCGCCCCCGAGGGGGATCTGGGGGAGCGGCACGGTCCGCGGGGTCACCGTCAGCGGCACCGTCGTCTGGAACGTCCGGCCCAGCTCGACCAGGCCGAACGGGTCACTGACCCGCACCGACATCGGGCCGATGTCGAACTGGCCGCGCACGTCGGAACGGACGTGATACGTCACGTGCCGCCGCCATCCCTGCCCGATGCCCTCGAGCACGAACCGCGGCCGGGTGCCCAGCACGTAGGGGACGTGGTCCTCCAGGCGGAGCACCCCACTGGGCGTGCGCCCCTCGTTGGTCAGCGAGAGGTTGACGCGCACCGGCTGGCCGGCCGTGACCAGCTGGGGGTTGACCGTTCGCACCAGCGCGAGCCGGTAGCGGCTCCGGCCGATGACAGCCGCCGTGACGAGCGGGAGCGCGCCGACGAGGACGCCGACCCGGGTCAGCGCCGGCTGGCCGAGAAGGATCGCGCAGACGATCGCGGTCACCCCCGCGGCCAGGAAGGCCCTCCCGCGGACCGTCAGGCCGGCCAGTGCCTCGCGCACGTCGTACTCCCTGCGGTGGGCGTCAGGCCCGGTGTCCCTCGGGCACCGGGACTGCCTCGATGACAGCGTCGAGGATGGCGGTGGTGCTGCGTCCGCTCATCGCGGCCTCGACACTGGGCAGGAGCCGGTGGGCGAGCACCGACTGGGCGAGGGTCCGGACGTCGTCGGGGAGGACGTAGTCGCGGCCCTTGATGGCGGCCCGGGCCTTCGCGGCGCGGACCAGGTGCAGGGTCGAGCGGGGGGAGGCCCCGAGCGTGAGCTCGTGGGACCGGCGGGTCGCGGAGGTGAGGGCGACGCTGTAGCGCTGCACCGCCTCGGAGACATAGACGTCGTTCACGATGTCGATCAGCTTGCGGATCTCGACCGCGTCCGCCACCGGTTCGAGGTCGTCGAGCGGGTTGGCCCCGGTGTGGGAGTTCAGCATCGCGATCTCGGCTGCCTCGACGGGGTATCCCACCGAGACGCGCGCCATGAAGCGGTCGCGCTGGGCCTCGGGGAGGGCGTAGGTCCCTTCCATCTCGATCGGGTTCTGCGTCGCGATGACCATGAACGGGGTGTCGAGCTGGTAGGTCGTGTTGTCGACGGTGACCTGGCGCTCCTCCATGCACTCGAGCAACGCCGACTGGGTCTTGGGGGAGGCGCGGTTGATCTCGTCGGCCAGGACGATGTTCCCGAACACCGGGCCGGGCCGGAACTCGAACTCGCTCGTGTTGCGGTTCCACACCGTGAGGCCCACCACATCGGTGGGGAGGAGATCAGGGGTGAACTGGAGCCGGCCGAAGCTGCCGTCGATCGAGGCGGCCAGCGCCTTGGCCAAGCTGGTCTTGCCGACGCCGGGGACGTCTTCGATGAGCAGGTGGCCCTCGGACACCAGGCACAGCAGGACGAGCTCGATGACCTCGGGCTTGCCCTGGATCACTCGCTCGATGTTCTCGAGCAGGGCGCCGTGGTGGTCGGCGAAGGTGGCTCGGACAGCGGTCGGACGGGTGGCCAACGGGAATGCTCCTCGCGACGGGAAGGGCCGGGACAGGGTAGGCCGAGGACCCATCAGTGTGACGCCGCCGGCAGTCGATAGGTTCCCGGAGGTGGACAGTGTGCTCGCTGTGGACGTCGGCGGCACCAAGATGGCCGCGGGCGTCGTCACCTCCGAGGGTGAGCTCTTGGCCCGGGGCATGCGTCCCACCCCCAACGGAGACGACGCAGAGCAGGTCTTCGTGGCGATGCTCGACGCGATCGCCGAGGTCCGTCGCGGTGACGAGGTCATCTGCGGTGTCGGCTCCGGGGGGCCGAT
>JBJMIQ010000016.1:0-16850 GCA_045806805.1 Nocardioides sp.
GTCCGTGCCCGAAGACGGTGGCCAGCTCGCCGTTCATCCGCGACTGCACGGACAGCAGAGCGCCGCCCACGAAGGCCAGCGCGGCCCACAGCAGGCGGGACGTCACCTCAGTGGGCGAAGTGCCGGGTGCCGGTGAAGTACGTCGTCACGCCGGCGGCCCGGGCTGCGGCGATGACCTCCTCGTCGCGGATCGACCCACCGGGCGCCACGATCGCCCGGACACCCGCGTCGATGAGAATCTGCGGGCCGTCGGCGAAGGGGAAGAACGCGTCGGAGGCGGCCACCGAGCCGGCTGCCCGCGCCCCCGCCCGGGTCACGGCCAGGTGGCAGGAGTCGACGCGGTTGACCTGGCCCATGCCGACGCCCACCGAGGCGCCGCCGGAGGCCAGCAGGATGGCGTTGGACTTCACCGCCCGGATCGCGCGCCAGGCGAACTCGAGGTCCGCCAGGGTCTCCTCCGACGCGGCCTCGCCGGCGACCAGCCGCCACCGCGAGGGGTCGTCGCCGGTGGGGTTGCCGTCCTTGTCCTTGCCCTCGGCGTCCAGCGTGTCCCGCTGCTGGATCAGCAGGCCACCGGAGATCCTCCGCGTCTCCTCGCCTGCGGGGGGTGGCGGGACCCGCAGCAGCCGCAGGTTCTTCTTCCCGGTGAGGATCTCCAGCGCGTCGTCCTCGAAGTCGGGGGCCAGGACCACCTCGGTGAAGATGTCCTTGACGGCCTCGGCCATCTGGCGAGTGACCGGACGGTTGGTGGCGATGATGCCGCCGTACGCCGACACCGGGTCGCACGCGTGGGCCCGAGCGTGCACGGCCGCGATGTCCTCCCCCACGCCGCCGACCGCGATCCCGCACGGGTTGGCGTGCTTGATGATCGCGACGGCAGCGCGGTCGCCATGGTCGTACGCCGCGCGGTAGGCGGCGTCGGCGTCGATGTAGTTGTTGTAGGACATCTCCTTGCCGTGGAGCTGCTCGCCCTGGGCGAGACCGGGCTGCGGCTGGAACCCGTTGACGTACAGCGCAGCAGACTGGTGCGGGTTCTCGCCGTATCGCAGCGAGGCCTTCTTGTTCCACGTCGCGCCCATCCAGGCGGGAAAGCCGTCCCCGCCCGAGCTGTCCGAGAGCACGTTGCCCATCCACGACGCCACGTGCACGTCATAGGTCGCGGTGTGGACGAACGCCGCCGCGGCCAGTGCCTGGCGTTCGGCGAGGGAGAAGCCACCCTCCCCTGCGGCCCGGACGACGTCGGGGTACCGCTCCGGCGAGGTGACGATCGCGACGGAGGGGTGGTTCTTGGCGGCGGCGCGCACCATCGAGGGTCCGCCGATGTCGATCTGTTCGACGCACTCGTCGGGCGACGCCCCTGACATCACGGTCTCGGTGAAGGGATAGAGGTTGGAGACCACCAGGTCGAACGGCTCGACGCCAAGGTCGGCGAGCTGCGCCACATGGCTGTCGAGCCGGCGGTCGGCGAGGATTCCGGCGTGCACCTTCGGATGCAGCGTCTTGACCCGGCCGTCGAGGCACTCGGGGAAACCGGTCAGATCCTCCACCTTGGTCACCGGAAGCCCGAGCGACTCGATCAGAGCAGCGGACCCGCCGGTCGAGACCAGGGCCACCCCGGAGTCGTGCAGGCCCCGGACGAGCTCCTCGAGTCCGGTCTTGTCGTAGACGGAGATGAGTGCCCGCTTCAGCGGGATCCGGTCGGTCCCCTCGCTGGTCATTGGCCGAACCGCACCTTCCTGTCGGTGATGGTGAACCCTTCGCGGGCCATCCGGCCCACGTTCTCGACGAGCATCGCCCGCTCGGCGACCTTGATCCGCTCGTGCAGGGACTCGGCGTCATCGTCGTCCTCGACGGGAACGACCGTCTGGGCCACGATCGGGCCGGTGTCGACGCCGCTGTCGACGACGAAGAGCGTGCAGCCGGTGACCTTGACGCCGTACTCCAGTGCCTCGTGGGGCCCGCGCATGCCCGGGAACGCGGGCGAGAGCGCCGGATGGGTGTTGACCATCCGGCCGCCGAAGCGGGCCAGGAACTCCTCACCGACCAGCTTCATGAAGCCGGCGGAGACGACCAGGTCCGGTTCGAAGCCGCCGACCGTGTCGGCCAGCGCCTTGTCCCAGGCCTCGCGGGTGTCGTGGTCGTTGACCCGGTGCACGAAGGTGGGGATGCCGGCGCGCTCCGCCCGGGCCAGCCCCTCGACGCCGTCCCGGTCGCAGCCGACGGCGACCACCCGGGCCCCGTAGGCCGGGTCCGCGGAGGCGTCGATGAGCGCCTGCAGGTTGGTGCCCGCGCCCGAGACGAGGACGACCAGACGCGCGGGGGAGGGTGACACGCGCGGCAGTCTAGGCGCTGACGGCGGCCGCCCGGCGGGCGGTTCGTCGCTGCCACCAGGTCATGACCAGGCCTCCGAAGAGCCCGCCGATGCCGAACGTCGTGATGGCGTGGACCAGCGCCTCGAAGGCGAACGGTTCGACCGTCTGCATCCGGCCGGGGCCGACCGCGCCGCCGGCGACCGCGGCCAGCAGACCGACGACGAGACCGGCGAACACCCCGCCGGTGCAGCCGCGCAGTCCGCCCTCCTCCCAGCGGAGGGTCGGATGACGCCGCTGGGCCCGTGCCGCCGCCACCCCGGCGACCACGGGCGGGAGGGCCATCAGGTACGGCGTCCAGGCGCTGGTCGGACCGCCGTCGGGCAGGGCGGCCAGCAGCGGGAACATCGGCAGCGGCCCCAGCACGACCACGGTCGGGGAGATGATCGTGCCAGTGCCGACCGCGAAGCCGGGCCCGAGCAGGTAGGAGCCTGAGAAGAGGACGGCATTGGGGACCACGAGGAAGGCGGCGAGCACGAACAGGGAGCCCTCGCCGGCGTCGAGCTTGAGCTGCGAGAGCACGTTCACGGCGGTGCCGAGGTCGACCGCGAGCGCAGCGACGAACACGACCGCGGCCACCACCAGGTGGTAGCGGACGATTGACGCGCAGGTGCCGATCGTGGCCCGCACGGAGACGGGCACGAATGCCGCCCAGATCGCCGCGCGCCCCGACCCGACGGCCAGTGCGGGACCGCCCACACCAACGGTCAGCAGGAGCACCCACAGCAGCGTCCGGGCGGTCGAGGGCGCGGTCTCCGGCGTGCCCGCCAGCGTGAGGGTCACCAAGGCGACGAGTGCGTAGCCGAGGGTGAAGCAGCCGAGCGCGGTCGGGACCGTCCAGTCGCGCTCACCGTCGGCGAGCGCGGCGGCGTCGGGACCATGACCCGAGATCGAGTCCCCCACCCGCTGTCCGACCCGCCATGTGACCCAGGCGCAGACCAGCGTCAGCAGCAGGGGTACGGCGGTGACCGCCACCCCCTCGATCGAGACTCCCGAGCCGTGGGCCATCAGCCAGCCCAGGGCGCCCACCCGGAGGGCGTCGCGGGGCTCTCCGTGGGTGCCCGCATCGCTGACGAACCACCCGACGACACCCAGAGCCAGGCACACCACCAGCACCGAGCCGGCCGCCACGGTGCCACCGAGCGTGGCGAGGATGACCAGGGGTCGGCGGTGCCGTGGGTCCGACGGGCCGTCGTCGACGGCACGCTCGGAGGCCTTGCCGTCGACCGTGGAGAGCAACGAAGTCATGGCCCGGCCATCCTGCCCCCGCGGGCCGGGCGTTCCACGGTCCCACGCCGATGTGCGCCGAGCCGCCGCCTCCCGTATTTTCGTAGGGCCATGCTCTTCAACCGCTCGCACCTGCCCGGTGACGCCGGAACCACCCCAACCACCCCACGAAGCTGCTCGCTCCGCTCACACTTTCGCGGGGACCCCGGGTGAAGCGAGCCGACGAGTTCGACGCCTTCTACAAGGACGCACGCTCGCGCCTGCTGCTCCAGACCTACGCACTCACCGGTGACCTCCCGGCGGCGCGGAGCGCGGTCCGCGACTCCTTCATCGTGGCTTGGCACCACTGGCCCAGGATCGCGCGGCAGGACGACCCCGAGGCCTGGATCCGTCCCCACGCCTGGTCACAGGCCCAGCGTCGCCACACGGCCCGGATCTGGCACCGCGACAGGTCGCTCGACCCGGAGGTCAGAGCCACGCTCGAGGCTCTCGGCAAGCTCCCGCTCGCCCAGCGCAAGACCCTGCTGCTGACCCACCTCACCCCGCTCAGCATGGGCGGGATGGCGGAGGAGGCAGGCATGTCCCGCGCCGAGGCGGAGCAGAAGCTGCAGCTCGCCACGGCGCAGTTCTCGGTCCACCGCGGCGTGCCGACCACCAGCATCCGCTCCTTGCTCGAGGCCCTGCGCGGCCCGGTCGACGGAGCGACCTGGCCACGCCCGACCATCGTGCGCAGGGCCGGCGCGGCCCGGCGGCGTACCCACACGCTGATCGGCGTGGCGGCCGTCGCAGCGGCCGTGGTCCTGTCCGGCACCCTGGTCACCGACGCAGACGGTGTCAGAGCGAACCTGGGCCGGGATCTGCTGGCCACCACGCAGGCCCCGACGAGCACCTCGCAGCAGCGGTCCGTGTCGCCTCCTGCGGCGTTCTCCGGTGACGACCTGCTCAGTGCGCACCAGGTCGAGGACTACGTGGCCGGTCGGAAGTGGGAGGAGCGCGAGACCTCCGACAACACCGACGGCGACGGCCTGGTCCTGCCCTGCCAGCAGAGCCGGTACGCCGACCCCCGGGGCAAGGGCGCCTTGCTTCGCACGTTCACCACCACCCCCCGCAAGGGCGGCGAGAAGGCGTCGGTGTTCCAGCTGACGGAGATCTCCGGATCCGTCCGGTCCGCCCGCCGGGCGTTCGGCACCACTCTCGAGTGGTATGCCAGCTGCACCGACCGTCGCGTCCAGCTGATGACGACGCGCCGGGTGTCCAGGGTCGGGGACGACGCCAAGCTGCTCGTGCTGCGGTCCTGGTCCGGGGACCGACCGACCATGATCGTGGGCGTGACCCGCTCGGGTGCGATCACGACGACGACGATGACCTGGACCCCACCCGGGGCCGCCCCCAGCATGAGCCGCGCCGCCCGTCTCGCGGCCGCCGCCGTCAACGGCCTGTGTGCCCGTCCCGAGGCGGGCGAGTGCGCGACCCGCCCCGGGCTCGAGGAGACCGCACCGGTCCCCGTCGGCGATGCCCCAGGAATGCTCGCCGAGGTCGACCTCCCGCCAGTCACCCGCGTGATGAAGCCGTGGGTAGGCACCGAGCCCCGTCGGGCCGACGTCAACGTGGCCGCCACCGGGTGCGACAACACGGCCTTTACCGGCAAGCAGATCAGCAACAACCTGACCCGCTCGTTCCTGATCCCGGCCGCCAGGCTGCCCGCGGCATTCGGCATCACCGAGACGGTCGGCACGATGCCGGTCGCCCGCGCCCGCGCCTTCGTCAACGGCGTACGGCGCGAGGTCGACGCGTGTCCGGACCGCGACAAGGGGCTGGGCACCAAGGTGACCCGCCTCGCCGACCGGCACTCCAGGGCAGGCGACCTCACGGTGTGGCGCCTGACGACCGAGCTCGACGACAAGCGATCGGTGACCTACCTGATGGGGATCGTCCGCGCGGGCACCGCCGTGGCCCAGGTGGGGTTCGTCCCCGAGCCCGACGTCACGATGGGCTCGGGTGACTTCGTCGAGCTGGTCGAGCGCGCGGGTGAACGGCTGCCCGCCATGCCGCCTCCCGGTTAGCCCGGTCGTCAGGACTTCTCGAGGATCTCCCGCATGAGCTGCGCGGTCTCGGACGGCGTCTTGCCGACCTTGACGCCGACCGCCTCGAGCGCCTCCTTCTTCGCCGAGGCGGTGCCGGACGATCCGGAGACGATGGCGCCCGCGTGACCCATGGTCTTGCCCTCGGGGGCGGTGAAGCCGGCGACGTAGCCGACGACCGGCTTGCTCACGTTGTCCTTGATGTAGGCCGCAGCGCGCTCCTCGGCGTCGCCGCCGATCTCGCCGATCATCACCACCGCGTCGGTCTCGGGGTCCTCCTCGAAGGCCGCGAGCGCGTCGATGTGGGTGGTCCCGATGATCGGGTCGCCGCCGATGCCGATGCAGGAGGAGAAGCCGAAGTCTCGCAGCTCGTACATCATCTGGTAGGTCAGCGTGCCGGACTTCGACACCAGCCCGATCCGGCCGGCCTTGGTGATGTCGGAGGGGATGATGCCGGCGTTGGACTTGCCGGGGCTGATGATGCCGGGGCAGTTGGGTCCGACGATGCGGGTCTTGCCGGATGACTCGGCGTAGGCACGGAACTCCGCCGTGTCGTGGACCGGGACGCCCTCGGTGATGACGACGGCGAGACCGATGCCGGCGTCGACGGCCTCGAGCACGGCGGCCTTGGTGAAGGCCGGGGGCACGAAGAGCACCGACACGTCGGCGCCGGTCTCCTCCATGGCGTCGGCGACCGAGCCGAACACCGGTACCGAGGTTCCGCCCTGGAAGTCGACGGTGGTGCCCGCCTTCTTGGGGTTGACCCCGCCGACGATGGTGGTGCCGGAATCGAGCATCCGCTGGGTGTGCTTCATGCCCTCGGAGCCGGTCATGCCCTGGACGATGACCTTGCTCTGTTCCGTCAGGAAGATAGCCATTGGTTGTGCGGTCCTTTCAGGCTCTGCCGATTACCGGGATGCCAGCTCGGCGGCTTTGTCGGCCGCACCGTCCATGGTGTCCATGATGGTGACCAGCGGGTGGTCGGCCTCATCGAGGATCCGTCGCCCCTCCTCGACGTTGTTGCCGTCGAGGCGTACGACGAGCGGCTTGTTGGCCTCGTCGCCCAGTGCGTCGAGCGCACCGACAATGCCCTTGGCCACCTGGTCGCACGCGGTGATGCCGCCGAAGACGTTGACGAACACCGACTTCACCTGGTCGTCGCCGAGGATGATGTGCAGCCCGTCGGTCATCACCTGGGCCGAGGCCCCGCCGCCGATGTCGAGGAAGTTGGCGGGCTTTACGCCCCCGTGGTCCTCGCCGGCGTAGGCCACGACGTCGAGGGTCGACATGACCAGGCCTGCGCCGTTGCCGATGATGCCGACGGCGCCGTCGAGCTTCACGTAGTTGAGGTCCTTCTCGGCGGCCGCCAGCTCGAGCGGGTCGACGTCCTCGACCAGCTCGAAGCCGGCATGCTCCTCGTGCCGGAAGTCGGCGTTACCGTCGAGGGACACCTTCCCGTCCAGGGCCTCCAGGCTCCCGTCGCCCAGCTTCACCAGCGGGTTGACCTCGACCAGGGTGGCGTCCTCCTCGACGAAGACCTGCCACAGCTTCTTGATCATGTCGCGGGCGGGCTCGCGCACGTCCTCGGGGAAGCGGGTGGCCTCGATGATCTCGTCGACCTTGGCGTCGTCGACGCCGGTCAGCGGGTCGATGGCGACCTTCGCGACCGCGTCCGGCTTCTCCTTCGCGGTCACCTCGATCTCGACGCCGCCCTCGATCGAGGCGATGCAGAGGTAGTTGCGGTTGGCCCGGTCGAGCAGGAACGAGAAGTAGTACTCGTCGGCGATCTCCGCGGCCGGCGCGACCAGGACCCGGTGGACCGTGTGGCCCTTGATGTCCATGCCGAGAATCTCTCGGGCCTTCTCGACAGCCTCCTGCGGGTCGTTGGCCAGCTTGACGCCGCCGGCCTTGCCGCGTCCGCCGATCTTGACCTGCGCCTTGACCACGACCTTCCCGCCGTGCTCGTCGGCTGCGGCCGCCGCGTCGTCGGCCTCGGTGACGACGGTGCCGACCTTGACCGGCACACCGTGCTTGGCGAAGAGCTCCTTCGCCTGGTACTCCATCAGATCCACGTCTCGACCCAGTCCTTTCGACCAGTGCTCTTCGACCTAGCCATCTGCTCTCACCGGCTCACTCCTTGGAACCCTATGCCCGCCAGGACCGGCGCGACCACGCCGGGGCGGGCCAACTCTTGCCTAGGGTGGTCAGGTGACGCGCACCCAGTACTACACCGCCACGTCCGCCGACGGCTTCATCGCCGACGAGCACAACTCCCTGGACTGGCTGTTCGAGGTGGGCCGTGGCGCCGAGGTCGACCCCGCCGACAGCCACGAGTCGGAGTGGGACGAGTTCATCGCCGGCGTCGGGTCGATGGTGATGGGCGCAACGACGTACCGGTGGGTCCTCGACCACGAACAGCTGCTCGAGAACCCCCAGCGGTGGCACGCCTACTACGGCGACCGGCCGGCCTTCGTGTTCACCCACCGTGACCTGCCGCCGATCCCGGGGGTGGACGTCTCGTTCGTGTCCGGCGAGGTCGCGGCCGTCTACGACGACCTGGTCGCCGCGGCGAGCGGCCGGAACATCTGGGTGGTCGGCGGCGGAGACCTGGTCGGCCAGTTCGACGACGCCGGGCTGCTCGACGAGATCCTGCTCAGCGTGACCCCGGTGTTCCTCGGTGCCGGTGCGCCCCTGCTGCCGCGGCGCATCACCTCCGAGCGGGTCTCCATCCGGGAGGCCCGGCAGGCCGGCCAGCGGGTCCGGATCGCGCTCGACGTACGTCGTCGGTGACGATCGGGCTGCCCGGACCAGGTCATCCACAGCGCCTACGTCACGGATGACGAGTCAGGCGCTGGCGAAGTGCTCGGCCACCCAGCCGGTGATCTCTCCGGTCGCGGCCCCGGGAGTGAAGACCTTGGCGACCCCCATCTCCTGGAGAACGGGGATGTCCTCCTCGGGAACGATGCCGCCGCCGAAGACGACGATGTCGGCGGCGTCCCGCTCGGCCAGCAGCTCGATCAGCTTGCGGAACAGCGTCATGTGGGCCCCGGAGAGCACCGAGAGGCCGATCAGGTCGGCGTCCTCCTGGATCGCGGTCTCGACGATCTGTTCGGGGGTCTGGTGGAGGCCGGTGTAGATCACTTCGTGCCCGGCGTCGCGCAGGGCGCGAGCGACGATCTTGGCACCGCGGTCGTGGCCGTCCAGGCCGGGCTTGGCGACCACGATCCGGATCCGTCGCGACTGCGTGACTGACATGTGGGCAGGCTATCCGACCCGTGACGAGGGTCACCCGGGCCTGGTCAAGCGGTCGCAGTACCCATGTTGTCCACAATCACACCCACCAGGAGTTCCGGCTGGTCTAGCCATCCGTTATGGTTTTGCCCCGTTGTCCCAGACCCCGACCGACGGAGACTCAAGCAGATGGGTGCTCACCGAGCGCATCGCCGCGGCCTGCGCCGCGGACCCTCGGTGAACCCGACCCAGCGTCCCGACCAGGTTGTCCCGCCGCTGGCGCTCACGACCCGGTCCGCCCCCCAGCAGGCCGCGCCCGGCCGGCGCAAAGCCGCCCGTCACAGCGGTCGTCGGGGAGGCCTCTTCCCGGGGCTGCCCCCGCTCCCCGTCGCGGTCGGAGTCGCAGCGCTCGCCATCTCGGCAGGTGGGGCCATCACGATGTCCAACCCCACTCTGGTCTCGGGGGAGTCGCACATCTCCGGCGCCAGCGCCCTCAACGGCACCAGCGGAGCGGCGTCGACCAGTCTGCTCAACGACCGCACCGAAGCGGTCAGCCGGGACTCACGCCGGGATGCCCTCGCCGACGCCGCCGACGAGAAGCTCGTCGAGCAGGCCGAGCAGCAGGCCCGCGAACGCAACGCCGCCCTCGCCCAGTTCGCCAAGCAGGCCGAGGCCCAGGCCGCCAAGATCGCGCTCAACCAGTGGGTGCTCCCAGTCGACGGCTACCACCTGACCGCACGGTTCGGCGACTGGGGGCTGTGGGCGAGCTATCACACCGGCCTCGACTTCGCCGCCGGCTACGGCTCGCCGATCAAGGCGATGGCGGGCGGAGAGGTCACCGAGGTGGGCTACGACGGCTCCTACGGCAACAAGGTCGTGATCACGCTCGACGACGGCACCGAGCTGTGGTTCTGCCACATGTCCCAAACCGCCGCGACCAGCGGCGAGGAGGTCCGCGCCGGCGACCTGATCGGCTACCTCGGCGACACCGGCAACACCACCGGACCCCACCTCCATGTCGAGGTCCGCCCCGGCGGCGGTGACCCGGTCGATCCGTACGAGGCGATGGTTGTTCACGGGCTGAACCCCTGATCCGGGGCGCGGCAGCGAACCGGATCGTTGGTGGTTGAGCAGCGACCGCGACCGAGCCTGCGAGGCCGCGACGGAGCGTGTCGAAACCCGGTGAGCCGAGAGCGGACCTGAACTAGAGTTTTTCGACCGGCGCGTAGCGCAGCAACAGCCGCTTGACGCCCTCGGAACCGAAGTCGATCGACGCCACCGACTTCTCTGCCACACCTTCCATCGCCACCACGGTGCCCATGCCGAACGAGTCGTGGACCACCCGGTCGCCCGGCTCGAGCGACGGGATCTCGCGCGCGGTCTTGGCCTTCGCCGCGGCGTCGGCCTTGAGCGCCGCGGAGGAGAAGTTGCGACGGCCCGCCGCGGTCGGTGTTCCTAGCCGGGCCGCCGCGCCGGCGGCCAGGTCCGGCCGGCCCCACCGGGTCTGCGCGGCTTCGGTGCGGCGCCAGTCGACGAGGTCGACCGGCATCTCGTCGAGGAACCGCGAGGCGGGGTTGTGGGACGGCGCACCCCAGGCCGAGCGGACGACGGCCCGGGAGAGGTAGAGCCGCTGCTGGGCGCGAGTGACCCCGACGTACGCGAGCCGCCGCTCCTCCTCGAGCTCGGGCTGGTCGCCAAGAGACCGGGAATGGGGGAACACGCCGTCCTCGAGCCCCGTGAGGAAGACCACCGGGAACTCCAGGCCCTTGGCGGTGTGGAGCGTCATCAGCGTGACCACCCCGTCGTCCTCCTCGTCGGGAGTGTCGGGGATCTGGTCGGTGTCGGCCACGAGTGCCACCCGCTCCAGGAAGTCGGAGAGCCCCGGCGTCAGGGTGCCGGCGTCGACGTCGGTCGGGTCGGCCGAAGGCCCGGCGACGGGATCGTCGGAGAACTCCCGGGCCACCGCCACCAGCTCGGCGAGGTTTTCCACCCGGGTGCCGTCCTGGGGGTCGTCGGAGGCCTCGAGCTCGGCGAGGTAGCCGGTGCGGTCGAGGACCGACTCGAGGATGACGTCGGCACGCTCCCCGGCATCGACCATCGACTGCAGCTCGTCGACCAGGCCGACGAAGCCGTCGATCGCCTTCAGCGACCGGGTGGCCAGACCAGGGGCGTCGCCGGCACGCCGCAGGGCCTCCCAGAACGTGATCCGGTCCCGGTCGGCCAGGGACTGCACGCAGGCCACCGCACGGTCGCCGATCCCGCGCTTGGGGGTGTTGAGCACCCGGCGCAGCGAGATCTCGTCGGCGGGATTGACCAGCATCCGCAGGTAGGCCAGCGCGTCGCGCACCTCGCGGCGCTCGTAGAAGCGGACCCCACCGACCACCTTGTAGGGCATGCCGAGCCGGATGAAGATCTCCTCGAACACTCGTGACTGCGCGTTGGTGCGGTAGAACACGGCGACCTCGCCGGGCCGCGCCGCTCCGCTGTCGGTCAGCTTGTCGATCTCCTCGGAGACGAACCGGGCCTCGTCGCGCTCGTCGTCGGCGACGTAGCCGACGATCCGCTGGCCGTCGCCGGCCTGGGACCACAACCGCTTGGGCTTGCGTCCCTGGTTGTGGCCGATCACGGCGTTGGCGGCGTTGAGGATCGTCTGGGTCGATCGGTAGTTCTGCTCGAGCAGGATGGTGGTCGCGTCGGGGAAGTCCTGCTCGAAGTCGAGGATGTTGCGGATGCTGGCGCCGCGGAAGGCGTAGATCGACTGGTCGGCGTCGCCGACCACCATCAGCTCCGCGGGCTCGACCCGTTCGCCGGCCTCCTCGGGATCGTCGGCACAGAGCTGGTGGACCAGGGCGTACTGCGCGTGGTTGGTGTCCTGATACTCGTCGACCAGCACGTGGCGGAACCGGCGCCGGTAGTTCTCGCACACGTCGGGGTGGGCCTGGAAGAGGTGGACCGTGGTCATGATCAGGTCGTCGAAGTCGAGCGCGTTGGCCTCCCGAAGCCGCCGCTGGTAGAGCGTGTAGGCCGAGGCGTACGCCTCCTCCAGCCCGTTGCGGGCGTCCTTGGCGGCCTCCTCGTGGTCGCGCAGCTCGTTCTTGTGGTTGGAGACCCAGTGGAGGATCGCGTTCGGCTGGTACTGCTTGGGGTCGAGGTCGAGATCCCGGCAGACCAGGGTCATCAGCCGCTTGGAGTCGGCGGCGTCGTAGATGGAGAAGTTGGACTTGTAGCCGAAGTGGTGGATCTCCTTGCGGAGGATCCGGACACAGGCCGAGTGGAACGTGCTCACCCACATGATCCGGGCCCGCTTGCCGACCAGGGCCTCCACGCGCTCCTTCATCTCGGCGGCAGCCTTGTTGGTGAACGTGATCGCCAGGATCGAGCCAGGGTGGGCCTTGCGCTCGGCGACCAGCCAGGCGATGCGGCGGGTCAGCACCCGGGTCTTGCCCGAACCGGCGCCGGCCACGACGAGGAGCGGCCGGCCGGCGTGGACGACCGCCTTGCGCTGCGGCTCGTTGAGCCCGTCGAGCAGCTCCTCGGCCGTCGGTCCGCTCCGCGTGGTGCGGACCTCGGGCGGGATCTGCTCGGGGTCCAGCTGATCGGTGGCCGAGGAGCCGGCGGGGGGCGACGGTGGCGACGTACTCATCTCTCCGCCAACCCTACGTGTGCGGTCCGACGCTGCCGGCCGCCGTTGGCATGTAACACGTGGTCCACTGACCTTTCATGTCGTTGCAACGGGATGGAAGTCCAGGTAACGGCGTGTTACATGCGGTCGAACCGGCCAGCAGGTCTTCACATCCACCCGTGCGGACAGGCTCGTCCACAGGAGAAGGCGATGCCGCCGCCGGGTCCGAGCCGTGTCGAGCAGGCTCCAGACCGTGCATCCCACCATCGCCGGAATCATGGCTACCCAGCACGGGCTCGTCACGCGTCGGCAGGCGATCGAGGCTGACCTCACGGCCGAGGCCGTCGACCGGCTGGCCCGCACCGGTGCCTGGGTCACCGTGCGACGTGGCATCTACGCCGACGCGGAACTGTGGAAGAGCCTCGCTCGCCCCGAGGAGAGGCAGCTGCTGCGCGATCGCGCGGCCAGCCTGCGGATCTCGCGGCCCCACGTCATGAGCCATGATTCGGCCGCCCTCGAGCTGGGCATGGACATCCTGCGGGCACGCGACCAGGTCACCCACGTGACGCGTCCCGGCGTCGTGGGGTCGCACCTCCGGTACGGCGTCAAGCACCACCTGGCGCCGTACCGACCCGACCAGGTCATGGAGGTCAACGGTCGTCGGGTGCTCGACCCGGCCCGGACAGCTGCCGACATCACGCGCGAACACGGTCTCCAGGCGGGAGTGGTCGCCTTCGATTCGGCGCTGCGCCTGGGCTGCACCACCTTCGATCTCGACGCGGCCTGCGCCCCTATGAGGAACTGGCCGAACGTGACCGTGGTCCGGGCGGCTCGCCGCCTGGCCGACCCCGGTGCTGAATCGGTCGGTGAGACGCTGGCGCGGCTGCTGGTGACAGAGCTGGGACTCGGGCGGCCCGAGACGCAGTTCGGTCTCACCGACGGCACGCGCACCGTGTGGTGCGACCTGCGGATCGGCCGGCAGCTCTTCGAGTTCGACGGCAAGCTCAAGTACCTGCGGGCGGACGAGGGCGGTGTCGCCACCCTCGACCCGACCCAGGTGCTGTGGGACGAGAAGCAGCGCCAGGACTGGGTGTGTGGCTTCAAGCTGGGCATGTCGCGGATCGTCTGGGACGACCTCTGGGGAACGCGTCGACGACTGGCGCTGGCACGGATGGCCAGGGAGTACGCCGACACCGCCGCGCGGTTCGGCGAGTCCATCGAGGACCTGGCGCCCTTCATCGTGCGGCGCTCAGGGCGCCGCGCTTCCTGACGACCCGTCCGAAACCACCGCCGCGCCGATCGGTGGACATCGCCTGGAGATCCGGCGAGGCTGGTCAGATGGCCGAGTCGATGACGGTCCTCATCGTGGGTGAGGGGCCAGTCGCAGACGTCTTGCACCCCATGGTCACCGCTCTGGGCTGGTCGCCCATGGCGGCGACGTCGCTCGCCGACGCCCAGGCACGGCTCGACGGCGCGCAGGCCGTCGTGGTGACCAGCCACCACGAGGACGTCGACGGCCCGGCGATCCGGGCCGCCCTCGCCGCCGGGACGCCGTACGTCGGCGCGATGGGATCCCGTCGCACCCAGGCCCGCCGGCGCGAGTGGCTGCTGGCCAACGGGGTGACCGAGGCTGAGCTGTCCGCTCTGCACGCCCCCGTGGGGTTGGACATCGGGGCTGACGAGCCCGGGGAGATCGCCGTCTCGATCCTGGCCGAGATCGTCGCCGAGCGCCGTGGCGCCGGCTCCGCGGTCGCGTCGATCAGCGACCGGGACGGCGCGATCCACCCTGACCAGCCACCCGGGTCGGCGTACTGTCCCAGCGGCTGAGGAGCCGCCCGGCCCCGGCCACCAACCCGATCCTTGTAACACGCTGTCCACCCTTCTTCCATGCCGTTGCAACGGGATGGAAGAGCAGGTAACAGCGTGTTACAGGCCTTTCTAGCGCCGCTCAGGTGTGGACGGTCGACCAGAACACGGCGACGCACACGTTGGCGACGGTGAGCAGGAGCAGGGCGTAGAACAGGCCGTCGGGGATCCGCGGCTTGCGCATGTTGGCCATCACCAGGATCAGGATCACCAGTCCGATCGCGAACTTCACGGCGATCTTGGCGTGGTCGACCGGGCCTTCACCCGCCTCGAGCACCCCGACCAGGAGCAGCCCGGCGAGGAACGCCGTGCCGATGCCGTCCCGCATCGCGGCGTTGACGACCTTCTCGGGGGTGCGGACCTGCACCACCAGCCCGCCGAAAAGTGCGGCGAAGCCGAGCAGGTGCAGGACGAGCAGGACCAGCCGCAGTGTCTCCATGGCGGCAGCCTACTGATCAGCCGCGTCCCGACCTGGTCGTCGTCCGACGGGTCGACCGCGGCGCGGGACGTACGACGAGCACGGGGCACGGCGCATAGTGCTGCACCCGCTGTGCGGTCGACCCGACCAGCACCACGTCGCTGATTCCCCGCCCACCGGCGGCCACGACCACGAGCCCGGCCGAGAGCTGCTTGGCCGCCTTGATGATCTCGTTGGCCGGCGATCAGCCGCGGACCTTGCGGTGCACCTTGGGTCCCCATCCGTCGAACTCGGCGGCAACCACGTCGACTGCGTTCTCGGCAGCTGCACGAAAGCTCCCAGCGTCAGTGTGGGCCTTGCGCTGGTCGACGGTCGACAGCTCGTCGGCGAAGGACACCGCGGCCAGTGGCCGGATCACCGCGATCACCGAGATCTCGGTGATCTTGGTCGGGTCGGCGAAGGACTTGAGGTGACGGGCGGCGTAGCCGCAGCCCGCGTCCCGCCGATCTATCGTGGGTGAAGTGACGACCGCGGTGGAGCGACTCAGGGATGCGGCGAACGCTCACGATGCCCAGCGACTGACGGCGCTGTTCGCGGAGGACTACCAGAGCTCGCAGCCGCTGCACCCGGGTCGAGGTTTTACCGGGAGCGCTCAGGTGCTCGAGAACTGGTCCTCTGTCTTCGACGGGGTGCCGGACTTCAACGCAGAGCTGCTTGCCTCATCGGTGGACGGGGAGGTCGAGTGGGGCGAGTGGCTCTAGCAGGGACACCACGTGGACGGGTCGCCCTTCGCCATGCGTGGGGTCACGATCCTGGTCGTGCGCGACGGCCTGATCGCCGAGGGGCGCCTGTACCTGGAGCCGGTCGACGCCGAGGGCGGGGACATCGAGGAGGCGGTCCAGGAGCTGTACAAGCCGCCACCCGACTAGAGCAGCCTGCGGTCCGAGGCCCACCGGGCGAGCTCATGGCGCGAGGAGAGCTGCAGCTTCCGCAGCACGCTGGACATGTGCGTCTCCACGGTCTTGATGGAGATGAACAGCTCCTTGGCCACCTCCTTGTACGCGTAGCCACGGGCGATCAGCCGCATCACCTCGCGCTCGCGCTCGGTGAGCCGGTCGAGGTCCTCGTCGACCGCCGCGACCTCGATCGAGCCGGCGAACGCGTCGAGCACGAACCCGGCCAGCCGCGGGGAGAACACCGCGTCGCCGTCGGCCACCCGGCGGATCGCCGAGACGAGCTCGGGCCCGGTGATGGTCTTGGTGACGTAGCCGCGGGCGCCGCCGCGGATCGTGCCGATCACGTCCTCGGCCGCGTCGCTGACCGACAGCGCCAGGAACCGCGGGGCCGCGCCGCCGGTGAGCGCCGGGGAGGTCGAGAGCCGCCGCATCACCTCGACCCCGCCGCCGCCCGGCAGGTGCACGTCGAGCAGCACGACGTCGGGGCGGTGCTCGGCGCTGGCCGCCACCGCCTCGTCGACGTCGGCGGCCTCCGCCCGGACATCGACCTGGTCGCCCAGCTCGGCGCGCACGCCGCGGCGGAACATCGCGTGGTCGTCGACGATCACGACCGTCGCTCGACGGGTCGGCTCAGCCATCGGTCTCCTCCTGTCGGGCCGCCCGCGGCAGGTGCAGGCGTACCTCGGTCCCCTCACCGGGGGTCGATCTGATCTCGGCCGTGCCGCCGTGCCGCTGCATCCGGTCCACGATGCTGCGGCGCACGCCGTAGCGGTCGTCCGGGACGGCGTCGGGGTCGAAGCCGTGCCCGCGGTCGCGGACGAAGACGTCGACCGCGGCCTCGGTGACCTCGGCCTAGACGTCGACGCGGCCGGTGCCGGCGTGCTTGGCGGCGTTCGTGATCGCCTCGCCGACCGCGTTGACGCTCGGGCGCAGGGCCTCGGTGAAGTCGCAGTCGCCGACGGTCACGACGTCGACCGAGACGCCGTGCGCGTCCTCGACCCGGGCCGCCGCGCCGCGCAGCGCGCTGGCGGTGGTCCGCTCGTCGGTGGACTCCCCGGCGTAGAGCCAGGCGCGCAGGTC
>JBJMIQ010000017.1:0-7624 GCA_045806805.1 Nocardioides sp.
GCCATGGCGTACTTGTCCGCGAGGTCGTCCTCGTCGGGCATCGGCAGCTCGCCACGGCGGACCCGGCGGGCCAGTGCGGTGCCCTCCTCGACGATGAGGGAGTAGGCCGAGATGTGGTCCGGCGCGCAGGCCAGCGCGGCGTCGAGGGAGGTCTCCCAGTCGGCCATCGACTCGCCGGGCGTCCCGTAGATCAGGTCGAGGCTGATGCTCCCGCCGTCGGCAGGCTCGAACCCGGCCGCTCGTGCCCAGGCGACGACCTCGGGCACCCGGGCCGGGTCGTGGGTGCGGTCGAGCACGGTGAGGACGTGGTCGACCGCGGACTGCATCCCGAACGAGATCCGCGTGAAGCCGGCCTCGCGCAGCGCGACGAGCCCGGCCTTGGTGACGCTGTCCGGGTTCGCCTCGGTGGTCACCTCGGCACCCGGCGCCAGCCCGAGCTCGTCGTCGATCGCGGCCAGCACCGAGCCTAGGTCGACCGGGCTCAGCAGCGTGGGCGTGCCGCCGCCGAAGAAGACCGTCTCGACCGGCACCGGGCGGCCGAGCACCCGGCGGGCGAGGCGTACCTCCTCGACCGCAGCGCCGGCGTACGTCGTCCGGGAAGCGCCCGGCACGCCGAGGGCGGTCCCGAGGTCGGCGACGGTGTAGGTGTTGAAGTCGCAGTAGCCGCACCGCACCGTGCAGAACGGCACGTGCACGTAGACCCCGAACGGCCGCTCGCCGAGCTCGGCCAGCGCCGGCTCGGGCAGGCTGCCGTCGCTCGGCGCCGGCTCCCCTTCGGGCAGAGCGGACGGCATCCGACCAGTCTGCCGGGTGGCGGCGTCAGGCTCCGGTGTAGAACGCGTCGATCCGGGCCTGGTTGTTGGCCTGGACGACGTTCCGCTTGACCTTCATCGACGGGGTGAGCTCGCCGGACTCGACCGAGAGGTCGTGGTCGAGCAGCTCCCACTTCTTGATCGTCTCCCAGCGGTTCAGCTTCTCGTTGAGCTGGCCGACGTAGTCCCCGACCATCGCCTTCACCTCGTCGGAGCCGACGAGCTCGGCGTACGTCTTGCCCTCCATGTCGTTGTCGGCGGCCCAGTTGGCCATGGCGTCAGGGTCCAGCGTGATCAGGGCGACGACGAAGTTCTTCTCGTCACCGAAGACGACGAACTGGCTGGCGTAGGGGCACAGGGCCTTGAACTTCGACTCGATCGCGGAGGGCGCGATGTACTTGCCGCCGGAGGTCTTGAACAGGTCCTTGATCCGGCCGGTGATCGTGAGGAAACCGTCTGCGTCGAGCGCGCCCTTGTCGCCGGTGTGCAGCCACCCGTCGGCGTCCAGCGCCTGGGCCGTCTCCTCCGGGAGGTTGTGGTAGCCCTCCATGATGTGCGGGCCGCGCAGCAGGACCTCGTCGCCGTCGCCCAGCTTGACCTCGCTCCCCGGCAGCGCGGGGCCGACCGTCCCCATCTTGTAGTCGTCGGGGTGGTTGACCGT
Source organism: Nocardioides sp. (assembly GCA_045806805.1). Classification (GTDB taxonomy): domain Bacteria; phylum Actinomycetota; class Actinomycetes; order Propionibacteriales; family Nocardioidaceae; genus Nocardioides. Next base: position 1,474 of record JBJMIQ010000017.1, read on the forward strand.
CGCGCCGGCGGCGTTCTCGGTCATGCCGTAGCCCTCGAGGATCAGGATGCCGGCGGCGTTGAACCACTCCGCGATCTCCTGGTTGAGCGCCGCGGCGCCGGAGATGAAGAACCGGACCCGGCCCCCGAACCGCTCGCGCACCTTGCTGAACACCAACCGGTCGAAGAGCTGGTGCTGCGCGCCGAGCAGGAAGGGCACCGACTGCCCGGCCCGCTTGCGGCGGTCGACCTCCAGACCCACCTTGAACGCCTGGGTGAAGATCTTCTCCTTCAGCCCACCCTCGGCCTCCTGCATCGTGATGATCCGGCCGTGCGCCTTCTCGAAGATGCGCGGGGCGGCACCCATGAAGGTCGGCTTCACCACACCCAGGTTGTCGACGATCTTGTCGACGCGGCCGTCCACGGCGGTGGCGAAACCGCACGCGAGCTGGGTCGAGAGCAGCACCTTGCCGAACGAGTGCGCCATCGGAAGCCACAGGAACTGCAGGTCCTCCTCGGTCAGGATCCCCTGCGCCTGGATCGCGGCGCCCTCGTAGACCCACGAGCGGTGACGAAGACGTACCCCCTTGGGGCGCCCGGTGGTGCCGGAGGTGTAGATCAGTGTCGCCAGCTGGTCGGGACGGATCGCGTCGGCCTTCTCCTTGATCACGTCGGGGTGCTCGACGAGGTACTCCTCGCCCAGCTTGGCGAGGTCCTCCATGGCGATGATCCAGTCACCGTCGGCGGCACCCTCGAACGTGACCACTTTGAGCAGGTGGGGCAGCTCGGCCTTGCGGTCCTGCAGCTTCGCGATCTGCTCGTCGTCCTCGGCGAAGACAACCCGGCACTCGGAGTCGCTGAGGATGTACGCCGTGTCCTCGGCGTTGGTGGACGGGTACACCGTGGTCGTCGCGGCACCGGCACACATGATCGCGAGGTCCGCGAGGATCCACTCGTAGCGCGTCCCGGACGCGATGCCGACCCTCTGCTCCATCTCGATGCCCAGCGCGAGCAGGCCGGCCGCCAGCCGCGACACCTCCGTGCCGGTCTGCTGCCAGGTCACGGACTCCCAGGACTCGCCCCGGGGGAACCGGTAAGCCTCGGCATCCGGGCTCTTCTCCACCCGGTCGAGGAACTGGATCGCGACGTTCGGGGTCAGGTTGTCGACGAAGCCGGTGTCGATGGTCCTCGGGCTGGTACTGGGCATGACACTCCTGCTTGCAGGTCGGGGAACGCCGTCGCGGGGGCTGCAACGCTTGCGCCAGTAACCTAGATCACCGCGACACGCCCGGGTAGCAGGACCCGCCCTTTGGTCATGCCCGGCCGGGCCGGACCGCACTGGCCGCGGAAGCGACGTACTTCTCGACCGCCCGCCTGGCCTCGGCGACGAGTCCCTCGACCTGGAGCAGCTCGGGAAGCAGCGAGCGGTCAGTCGTCAGCGCACGGAACATCGTCGACACCGTGACGTCGTGGGCAGGTCTGTGCACGACGGCCAAGGCGTCGCCGGCCTGGAGGGTGCCCTCCTGCAGGACCCGCAGGTAGGGACCGGGCCTGCCGACCGCGGCGAACCGCTTCACCCATCCGGTGTTGTCGAACCCCGTCTCCCCCATCCAGCACTTGAAGTCGTTGCACGGGATCCGCACCGATGCCACCTCGAGCAGCACGTCGCCAACCCGCCAGCGTTCGCCGATCAGGGCCTCGTTGACGTCGAGACCTGCGGTGGTGAGGTTCTCGCCGAACATGCCGTCCGAGATCGGTGCGCCGAGCCGCTCGGCCCACTCATCGAGATCCTCGCGGGCGAAGGCGTAGACGGCCTGGTCGACCCCGCCGTGGTGGACGGTGTCGCCGACCTGGTCGCCCTCGAGGCCGAGGGTCGCCACGCGCACCGGCCCGGCGACCGGATGCTTCTCGATCGCGGACCGGCCGATGCCCGCCCATGACCAGGCGCGCGGTGTCCCGACGTTGACGGAGCGGATGGTGGCGGCCATGCCGTGAGTTTCTCAGTCCTGGACGGCCTTGACGATCGCAATACAGCTGGTGATCCAGTCCCGCTCCTCGGCTGACAGGTCGCGGTCGGCCCTCTGCGCGTCCTCCACCGCCCAGTGGGCGTTGAGCACCATCCGGACGATCACCCAGTCGCGGGCGCGGGCCTCGTCCAGCCCGGCCGCGTCGACGAGGGTGTGGAAGCGCCGTCGTACGCCGGTGCGCACGGCGTCACCCAGCTCCTCCATCCGGTTCCACAGCATCGGGGCGAGCTCGAAGTGGGGGTCGCCGGACATCGGCTTGGGGTCGATCACCAGCCAGGGCTCACGGTCAGAGGCGAGCACGTTCTCGTAGTGCAGGTCCCCGTGCACGATGACCCCGGTGCTGGCCGCGTCTGCGACGAGGTCCCGCGCCAGCGAAAGGGCCTGCTCGACCATCCGCCGCGGGATCGGTGCGTTGCGCGGCATCCTGGCCAGGGCATCCGACCACCGCTCGACGTACGACGTGACTGTCAGCAGCTGCGGCAGCGCCGGCAGGTGCAGCCGGGGATACAGCGCGGCCACCACCTCGCACGCCTCGAGATCGGGGACGGTGGTCAGGTCCTGCTGCTGCAGCCGCTCGAGCAGCATCGCTCGCCGGTGCGGATCCGCGCGCAGAAGACGTACGGCACCGCGTCCGCCCCAGTGCCGCAGGGCCAGGTGCTCGTGCTCGGACTCCTCGTCTGCGTCGAAGGCCACCTTCAGGACCGTGGCCTGTGCGTCACTGGTCCGGACCGGCACGACGATGGAGCAGTAACCGTGCATCGACCAGCCGTCGGGGGCCAGCTCCCACTCTTCGAAAAGCCCGTCCAGACGCCGGGGCAGCCGGTCGACCCAGCCCGCCCAGTCCGGGCCGCGCGACGCCATGCCGAGCACCCCGTCGGGAAGTCTCATCCGGACGCTCCCTTCGGCTGGTATGGACCACTATTTCACGGGTTCGTCACGGACGAAGCGAAGGCTTTCCTCACACTCCCGGCGCGGTCGGGTGCTGGCGCTGGAGAGGAACCTCACATGAACGAAATCTCTGGGAACCGCAGTCGCAAGAGCCGCACCAGACGGGCGAAAGTCGCGGCGGCCGTTGCGGTCACGGCGCTGGTGCCACTGGCGATGAGTACGACCCCGGCGGAGGGGACCGTCGTGCAGGTGGCCGATACCCACAACATCACCGTCTTCCACAACATCGACTTCGTCGCGGTCTTCGGCTACGAGCCCGGCGAGCTGCTCACGGTCCAGGTGGTGCGGGACGGCAATGTCATCGGCACCGCCACCGGTGCGGCGCGCGGGGATGCCCCGGAGGTGGGCCTGGAGGTCAATCACGGCCCCGTCGGAGCTCCCTTGGCCGGTGACTGCTGGGAGGGCAACGTTCCCAACATCCGTCCTGGTGACCACGTCAAGGTCACCTCCCCCAGCGGAAGCAACGACGAGGTGGTCGTCGACAACATCAGGTTCGGGGCCAGGGGGCCGCGGGCACTGGCCAATGGCGACATCGTCGTTCCGTTCCAGGCATTCCGTGCCGACGGGAGCGCGATCGCTCCCGGATTCATCGACTCCGCCGAGTTCCGCGCCCCGCGCAACAACAAGGTCCGGTTCGAGGCCAACCGGGTGATCGTCGAGCGTCGGCCCGGCGCGTTGCCCGGTCAGTTGCGGATGCGGTACAGGTCGCCGTTCCGCCCGTCGCGCAACGACGACCAGAACCCGTTCACCCAACGTCAGCTCCGTCGGGCGCTGCTCGGCGACGGCCACGCGGTCGGGTTCGGCCACGTCGCGGTCCTGCCACGCGAAGCCATGCTCGTGGACGGCCTGACCGACACCCCTGGCCCGGCTCTGGGCTGCCCTGCGGGGTAGCCGAGTGCCGCTTGCCCCGGAGTCCCCACCAGGGTGACACCGGCGACGACGCCGGGTTCCGGACGCCCCCTCCGGAACCCGGCGTCTGGCACGCCCTGACTACTTCTTGCCGGACTTCTCTCCGGCCGGAGCATTGGCAAGCGCGGCGATGAAGGCCTCCTGGGGCACCTCGACCCGGCCGACCATCTTCATCCGCTTCTTGCCCTCCTTCTGCTTCTCCAGCAGCTTGCGCTTGCGCGTGATGTCGCCGCCGTAGCACTTGGCCAGCACGTCCTTGCGGATCGCGCGGATGTTCTCTCGCGCGATCACCCGCGACCCGATCGCCGCCTGGATCGGCACCTCGAACTGTTGCCGTGGGATCAGGTCCTTGAGCTTGCCGGCCAGCATCACGCCGTAGGAGTACGCCGCGTCCTTGTGGACGATCGCGCTGAACGCGTCGACCGTCTCGCCCTGGAGCAGGATGTCGACCTTGACCAGGTCGGCCACCTGGTCGCCGGTGGGCTCGTAGTCCAGCGAGGCGTAGCCCTTGGTGCGCGACTTCAGCTGGTCGAAGAAGTCGAAGACGATCTCGGCCATCGGGAGCGTGTAGCGCATCTCGACCCGGTCCTCGGAGAGGTAGTCCATCCCGAGCAGGTTGCCGCGCCGGGCCTGGCAGAGCTCCATGATCGTGCCGATGTAGTCGGCCGGCGTGAGGATCGTGGCCCGGACCACCGGCTCGCGGACCTCCTCGACCTTGCCCGACGGGTACTCGCTCGGGTTGGTCACCTGGTGCTCGGTGCCGTCCTCCATCGTGACCTGGTAGACCACGTTGGGCGCGGTCGAGATCAGGTCGAGGTCGAACTCGCGCTCGAGCCGCTCGCGCACGATCTCCATGTGGAGCAGCCCGAGGAAGCCGCAGCGGAATCCGAAGCCGAGGGCCCCCGAAGTCTCGGGCTCGTAGGCGAGGGCCGCATCGTTGAGCTGCAGCTTGTCCAGCGCGTCGCGGAGCGTGGGATAGTCGTCGCCGTCGATCGGGTAGAGCCCGGCGAACACCATCGGGTTGGGGTGCTTGTAGCCGCCCAGCGGTTCATCGGCGCCGCCGTGCTGGGAGGTGACGGTGTCGCCCACGCGTGACTGGCGTACGTCCTTGACGCCGGTGATCAGGTAGCCGACCTCGCCGACCCCGATCTCCCCCGCCTTCACGGGTTCGGGGCTGATCACGCCGACCTCGAGCATCTCGTGGACAGCGTTGGTGGACATCATCCGGATCCGGTCGCGGTGGCTGAGCTTGCCGTCGACCACCCGGACGTAGGTGACCACCCCGCGGTAGGTGTCGTAGACCGAGTCGAAGATCAGGGCTCGCGCCGGTGCGTCTGCGTCCCCCACCGGGGCCGGTGTCTGCTTGACGATCTCGTTGAGCACCGCCTCGACCCCTTCCCCGGTCTTGGCCGAGACGCGGAGCACGTCGTCGACCTCGCAGCCGATGATGTGGGCGAGCTCCTCGGCGTACTTCTCGGGGTTGGCCGACGGCAGGTCGATCTTGTTGAGGACCGGGATGACGTGCAGGTCCGCACCGAGGGCGAGGTAGAGGTTGGCCAGGGTCTGCGCCTCGATCCCCTGTGCGGCGTCGACCAGCAGGATCGCCGCCTCGCACGCCTCGAGCGATCGGGACACCTCGTAGGTGAAGTCGACGTGGCCCGGGGTGTCGATCATGTTCAGCACGTAGCTGCCAGGCTCCGCGTGTTCGGCGTTGCCGTCGGGCACCGTCCATGGCATCCGGACGGCCTGGCTCTTGATCGTGATCCCGCGCTCGCGCTCGATGTCCATCCGGTCGAGGTACTGCGCCCGCGCGCTCCGCTCGTCGACCACCCCGGTGAGCTGCAGCATGCGGTCGGCCAGGGTCGACTTGCCGTGGTCGATGTGGGCGATGATGCAGAAGTTGCGGATACGACCCGGATCGGTCGCTCCGATGATGTTCACGCCGGGGTCGAGCGGTCCAGGCACGATCGTCCGTTCTCTTCAAGCGGGCTGGCTGCCGGTGGAAGCACCGGCAGCGTCTATCGTCCCACGCCGGGCCGGGAGCCCGGATCACACCCGGTCCAGCGGCAGCCGCGGCCCCGCCGGAAGCTCGATCTCGATCTCGCTGCCGGGCCGCACGGGACCGCCCCGCAGGACCACGGCCATGGCACCCGCCCGGCGGCTGAGGGTGCCGTCGGCGTTCCGGCCGAGAACGCGTTTGAGCAGGCCCGGGCGGTAGTGGTTGATCTGCTGGCAGGGGTTGCGCAGGCCGGTGACGAGGACGGCGGGGCGGCTGTCGCCGGTGGGCTC
>JBJMIQ010000018.1:0-5358 GCA_045806805.1 Nocardioides sp.
GGCCAGGTCATCTCCGAGGAGGTCGGGCTCAAGCTGGAGTCGACCGGCATCGAGATGCTCGGCCAGGCCCGCAAGGTCGTCATCACCAAGGACGAGACCACCATCGTCGAGGGTGCTGGCGACGCCGACCAGATCGCCGGCCGGGTGAACCAGATCCGCGCCGAGATCGAGAAGTCCGACTCCGACTACGACCGCGAAAAGCTGCAGGAGCGCCTGGCCAAGCTGGCCGGCGGTGTTGCGGTGATCAAGGTCGGCGCGGCCACCGAGGTCGAGCTCAAGGAGCGCAAGCACCGCATCGAGGACGCCGTTCGCAACGCCAAGGCGGCCGTCGAGGAGGGCATCGTCGCCGGCGGCGGCGTGGCCCTGGTGCACGCGGCGGACGCGGCGTTCGAGAAGCTGGACCTCGTCGGCGACGAGGCGACCGGTGCCGCGATCGTGCGTTCCGCGACCGAGGCGCCGCTCAAGCAGATCGCGATCAACGCGGGTCTCGAGGGTGGCGTCGTGGCGGAGAAGGTTCGCGGCCTGAAGCTCGGCCACGGCCTCAACGCGGCCACCGGCGAGTACGTCGACATGATCGACGCCGGCATCCTCGACCCGGCCAAGGTGACGCGTTCTGCGCTGCAGAACGCCGCGTCCATCGCGGCGCTGTTCCTCACCACCGAGGCCGTCGTGGCCGACAAGCCCGAGAAGGCTGCTGCCGCACCGGCTGGCGGCGACATGGGCGGCATGGGCGGCATGGACTTCTGATCGCCGAGCGCCCCTGGACCGAGCTTGCTCGGGCCAGGACCAGGCGCGAAGGTTGAGGAGCGTCGGCTCAGACCCGAGCGGAGCGAGGGGACGAGCGACGCGTCTCGAAACCCAGTCGCTCTCGCAGGACACTCAGTACCAGCAGGGCCCCCGCTTCGGCGGGGGCCCTGCTGTGTTCCGGACCGAGTCCGTCGACCTGACCAGGTCGGGACCAACGACCCATCCCTTCCGGGCCGGCCGCGCGCAGCATGGAGACCTGCGAAGGAGGTTGCCATGAAGGAGCCAGTGGAGCTCACCGTCAGCGAGTGCCTGGGCCTGCTGGGCGGGGGTGTCGTCGGCCGGGTCGCGTTGTCGACCCCGCTCGGTCCCCGAATCGTGCCGGTCAACTATGCGATGAACGGCAGCGCGATCGTCTTCCGGACCGCGCCGTACACCGAGCTCGGCAGCCATGGACCGGGCAGTGCTGCGGCCTTCGAGGTCGACCATCTTGACTACGAGCGCCAGCAGGGGTGGAGTGTCGTCGCGCTGGGTCGGCTCGAGGAGATGACGACCGAGGAGGTCGACGACCTGCGGGAGATCTGGGAGCCTCGACCGTGGGCAGCTGGTCACCGCAACTTCTTCCTCAAGCTCGTGTGGCAAGAGATCTCGGGTCGTCGCATCGGCAACGACTGGTCGCGGTCGTCGATGATGCCGGTGCGCCGGGTGGTGTGAGGCTTTCCGCGGTGGCAGGTCTCGACCCGCCGTCGCGATGCCTTTCCGCGGTCGCGCAATTGGTCGCCGTTCGCTCGTTAGCCTCGGATCCATGAGCGAGCCGCCCGCCGAGCTCGACCTCGGCCTGCCCGGTGACGCCCGAGCGTTGCTCGAGGCCGTAGTCGCGATCAGCTCCGACCTCGACCTGCGCTCCGTCCTGAACCGGATCGTGGAGTCGGCCTGCCGGATCACGCAAGCCAGGTACGGCGCCCTGGGGGTGCTCGACACCGTCGGGCGTGGACTGGCCGAGTTCGTGACCTACGGCCTCACCGATGAGCAACACCGCTCCATCGGGGAGCTGCCACGCGGGCGGGGGATTCTGGGCCTGTTGATCAAGCGTCCCGAGGCGGTCCGCCTGGAGCATCTGGCGGAGCATCCCGAGTCGTTCGGGTTCCCACCCCACCATCCACCGATGGACAACTTCCTGGGGGTCCCGGTCAGGATCCGCGGGACGGTCTTCGGCAACCTCTACCTCACGGAGAAGCAGGGCGGGGGCACCTTCACCGAGCAGGACGAGATGCTGGTCGAGGTGCTGGCCACGGCGGCCGGCTTCGTGATCGAGAATGCCCGGGCCTACGCCCAGAGCGAGCGCCGCCGCCAGTGGCTCGAAGCCTCGGTGCAGATCACCGAGGCGCTGCAGCCGCCCATCGAGATGACCGAGGCGGTGCGCCAGATCGCCGTTGGGGCCCGGAGGGTGGTCCGGGCAGCCGCCGTCGCGCTGCTGCTCCGCCGGGACGTCGAGGCGGAGATCGTGGCGGCTGACGGTGTGGACGCCGCCAGGATCCCCGACCTCGTCGAGGACCTTGCGGCGCGGATCGCCGAAACCGAGAGGGACCACGAGGTGGCCGTCGTACAGACCGAGCAGCACGGCACCGTGGTGCTGGTGCCCCTACGGGCGCAGATCGCCCGGGGCGGCGTCCTGCTCGTGGCGCTCGACGCCGATCGGTCCGGCCCGGAGGTCGAGGAGGTCGACCTGCTGGCCTCGCTCGCTGACCAGGCGTCCCTGGCCCTGGACCGGGCCGAGGCGATCGCGGAACGCGAGGAGCTCGTGCTGGTCGCGGACCGGGACCGGATCGCACGGGACCTGCACGACCTGGTCATCCAGCGGTTGTTCGCGACCGGTCTGCAGCTGCAGGGTGCCCGCCGGGTCGCGATGAGCGACGAGGTGCGGGAGCGACTCGACAGCGCAGTCACCGACCTCGACACCACCATCCGCGACATCAGGTCGACCATCTTCGAGCTGCAGCGAGTGGGTGAGCGCTCCCTGCGGGCGGACCTCCGCGACCTTGCGAAGGAGTACGTGCCGGTGCTCGGATTCACCCCGCTCGTCCGCACCACCGGTCCGGTCGACACGGCAGTGGGAGCAGAGCTGGGGGAGCAGCTGCTGGCGGTGTTGCGGGAGGCGCTGTCGAACACGGCCCGCCACGCGGAGGCGTCCGCGGCGGTCGTCGAGGTGGAGGTGACGGGCGACCGGGTCGTGCTGAGCGTGACCGACAACGGCAAGGGGATCCCGCCCGAGCGCCGCGAGAGTGGCCTGCGCAACGTACGCCGTCGCGCTGCCGACCATGGCGGAGCTGTGCGGCTCCTGGTGGAGGAGCCGCACGGCACCAGGGTCGAGTGGTCGGTGCCGCTGACCGCCGGCTGAGGCGCGCCCTCTCCGCCTCAGACGGGCAGCAGCCGCCGGCCCGAGACCGAGGCCGGCGTGATCCGGATGATGAGCGGCCGGACTCCGTCAGCCCAGGGGAAGGGGCGCCGCTGGTCGCGCGCCAGCTCGTCGTCCATGACGAAGGACGCGACTCCGCGGAGCACCACGCTCCACCCGGACTGGGTGTAGTCGTCGAACTCGTCCACCTCGAACGCCACCGCCGCCGAGTCGAGGTGGCGACCCATGGTGTTGGCCGGCGAGGTGCGGAACAGCACGGTGTCGCCGTCCAGCACGTAGTTGACGGGGAGCACGACTGGCCCGTCCTCGTCGACGAAGGCGACGCGCCCCACCGACGTGCTCCCCATCAAGTCACGGCACTCCCCGGCCGGCATCTCGGTGAGCCTGCCGGGGAACCAGTGTTCGGCGGCCTTCATCGGAGGGCCTCGTGCCGGCGGGCCAGCCTGGTGCGTGCCCAGCGCTTGCCGAGACCCCACGTGTCGCCGGCCAGCGTCGTCGCGAGGACCACCATGGTCAGCGCTCCGAGCAGATGCTCGTCGACGACCGGGTTGTTCTCCAGCGGCATCGAGGCCACCCACATCATCAGGTAGAGCAGCGCTCCGACGGCTGCGCCGATTCGCATCCCGACCCCCGAGGTGAGGGCGAGGCCGATGCCGAGGAGCGACAGCATGAACAGCCAGTCGACCCAGGTGTCACCAGCGAGACCGTTGAAGAACGACTGGAACGGGTTGTCGGCGGGAACCCCGAACGTGAGGAACCCGAACGTCGGGCTGCCGCCGTTGATCCAGGCGTCGGGACCGAACCGGTCGACGGCACCGGTCTCCGGGTTCACCCCGGTGGCGTAACCGAGTGCCAGCAGCTTGTCGAAGAACGCCCACAGGAAGGTCACTCCGAAGCCGATCCGCAGCGCGCCCAGAGCGCGGCGTGCGGCAGTCTGCGTGACTACGTCCTGCTGCTCGACGTCTACGTCGATGTCGGACGGGAGATGAGTGGTGCTCATGGCGTTGCCTTCCGTTCCGGGCTGGTGGGCCCGCTTGTTCTGACAACACCAGCGTCGTAGACCTGGGTTCTGACGGGCAGGGCCGTGGGACCGGACCTGGAGGGTCCTTGGTCCCGTGGGTCGGCTCGCTCGACCACCACCAGCGGATCCGCTGGCGCCGCTCCGCTACCCCCGCAGCAGCTTCGAGGCCAGTACGGCGGCCTGGGTGCGCCGCTCGAGGCCGAGCTTGGACAGGATGCTCGAGACGTAGTTCTTCACGGTCTTCTCCGCCAGGAACAGCCGCTCGCCGATCTGGCGATTGGTCATCCCCTCGGCGATCAGGGCGAGTATCTTGCGCTCCTGGTCGGTCAGGCCGGCCAGCTCCTCGTGCTCGGGAGGCCCGGTGCGCACGCGCTCCAGCACCCGGGCCATGAGCTGGGGGTCGATCAGGGACTGGCCGGCCGCCACGCGCCGCACGCTGTCGACCAGGTCGCCGGCGCCGATCTGCTTCAGGACGTAGCCGGCGGCCCCGGCCATGATGGCGGCGAACAGCGCTTCGTCGTCGTCGTAGCTGGTCAGGATCAACGCCTTGATCGACGGATCGGTCGAGCGGACGTCGCGGCACACGTCGATGCCGCTGCCGTCCGGGAGTCGCGCGTCGAGGACGGCCACGTCGGGGCGGAGCGCCGGGATCCGGGCCGTCGCCTCACGGGCGGTGCCGGACTCGCCCACGATCTCGATGTCCCCCTCGCCCTCAAGGAGGTCTCGCAGGCCGCGGCGCACGACCTCGTGGTCGTCGAGCAGGAAGACGCGGATCGGCTCGGTGTCCATGTCTTGTTTGTACCGGACACCGCGGGCGAGGTGCTCCGGGTCGCCTGGCTTCCCGCTCAGCGGGGAACTGGTCACTCGCTGTGCTGGCCTCGGAACCTGGGTCCGCGAGCCCGGAGTACGGTGCCGCCATGCGGTTCGGTCTGGTCGGCACGGGTCCCTGGGCGACGATGGTGCACGGCCCGGGGCTGGCCGAGGCTCGCGACGTCGAGCTGGTCGGCGTGTGGGGACGAACCCGGGAAAAGGCAGAGACCCTGGCTGCGAACCTGGGCGTGAACGCCTACGACGACTACGACGCACTGCTCGATGATGTGGAGGCCGTTGCGTTCGCGGTCCCGCCCGACGCGCAGGCCGAGCTTGCGCTGGTGGCGGCACGGGCCGGGAAGCACCT
>JBJMIQ010000019.1:0-15452 GCA_045806805.1 Nocardioides sp.
GCGCAGACGATCATCGACGAGTTCATCTCGTCGGGCGAGCAGAAGTGGGGTCAGCTGTCGTCCGTCGTGCTGCTCCTCCCCCACGGCTACGAGGGCCAGGGCCCCGACCACTCCTCCGCACGGATCGAGCGGTTCCTGGCCATGGCCGCCGAGGACGCCTTCGTGGTCTCGCAGCCGTCGACGCCGGCGTCGTACTTCCACCTGCTGCGGCAGCACTCGCTCGGCGAGGAGCACCGGCCGCTCATCGTGTTCACCCCGAAGTCGATGTTGAAGCGCAAGGAGGCTGCCTCGCAGCCCGACGACTTCACCTCGGGGGAGTTCCGGGCACTGATCACCGACGACCAGGCCGACCCCGAGTCTGTCGACACGCTGCTGCTCTGCTCGGGTCGGGTGACGTGGGACCTGATGGTCGAGCGCAAGAAGCGCGACGACGCCGGCCGGTTCGCGATCGCCCGGTTCGAGCAGCTCTACCCGCTGCCGGAGGACGAGCTCAACAAGTACGTCGAGAACCTCCCGAACCTGAAGGCGATCCGCTGGGTGCAGGACGAGCCTCGCAACATGGGCCCGTGGCCCTGCTACGCGCTGAACCTGTGGCAGAAGCTGGAGATCCCGGTCGAGGGTGTGACCCGACCCCCGTCGTCGTCCCCGTCGGTCGGCACCCTCAAGCGGCACATGGAGGAGCAGAAGGCGCTGGTGGACCGGGCATTCGCGCCGCTGTCCGATCGCCCCGACCACGACTACTGATGTACTTCACCGACCGCGGCATCGAGGAGCTGGAGAAGCGCCGGGGTGACGAGGAGGTCACCCTCGCGTGGTTGGCGGAGCGGTTGCAGGAGTTCACCGACACCCACCCCGAGTTCGAGACCCCGGTCGAGCGGCTCGCGACGTGGCTGGCCCGCCTCGACGACCCCGAGGACTGACATGGGATACCCCGCGGCTCCGTGGCAGATGCAGGGCCAGCTCTGGCTGTCCCTGTTCCGGGTCCGCGGCGTCGAGGGCCGCCCCGACGGGGTCTACGGCGCCGCGTTCGTCAGCTACGAGCCGGGCAGCGAGCTCACCTACTCCGAGGTGCTCGTCGCCCGTCGCGGACCCGACCGCGCGGTCACCATCACCGACATCTGGGTCGACTCCCCCGAGTCGGTGGAGGGCGGCCGCGAGCTCTGGGCGATCCCCAAGGGGCTCTGCGAGTTCACCTCCGGGACCGAGCGCCGCGGTCCGCTGTCGCGAGCCTCCTGGTCGGCCTCGATCACCGGCCAGCCGATCGCCAAGGCCACCTTCAGCGACGTCTCGCGATACGCGCCGCGCCTGCGGTTCCGGGGCGCGACCTGGCAGCCTCCGCTGGACGGAGACGGCGACCCGACGACGGCGACCCTGCACGGGTCGGCGCGGAGCCTCCCCTGTCGCGGCCGCTGGGAGTTCGCCCCCGACGGGCCGCTCGGCTGGCTGGCCGGCCGCCGGTCGCTGGCGTCGTTCCGGATGTCGGACTTCCAGATGAGCTTCGGCTAGCGCGCTGGCCGCCCCTGCCCTGCTGCATCCCGACTCAGCGGTGCGTCGGGACTGATCCTGTCCCGCGAAACCAGTCCCTACTCACCGCCGACCGAGAAGCGCCGTCCGCCCTAGGACTGGTTCTGCTCCCGGGCCCGGCGGGCGGAGTCGCGGATCTCGAACACCTCCGTGGCGAAGCCACCCATCACCGAAGCGACGTCCTTGACGGCGTGGGCGATGATCGAGGTCACCTGGCCGACGGTGGTCGCCGCCGCCTCCACGGCGCTCTGCACGGCGTCCTTGCCGATCTCGGTGCTGCTCAGGTGGTCCTTCATGGCGGTCATCCTAGGTGCCCCGCCGGCGCGGTACGCCTATCGTCCTGTGCATGAACACACAGGCCGCCGAGCCCCGGGAGACCCGCGGAGAGCGCAAGGAGCGCACCCGCCGGGCGATCCTCGACGCGGCGCTGGCCCTTTCGAGCGAGGGCACGTTCGCCGCGCTCTCGCTGCGTGCTGTCGCCAAGGAGGTCGGGATCGTCCCGACCGCGTTCTACCGGCACTTCGAGTCGATCGACGCGCTCGGGCTCGCCCTGGTCGAGGAGTCCTTCGTCTCGCTGCGCGCGATGCTGCGCGACGTACGCCGCAACGACCCTGCCCTGGAGGACATCATCGACAGCTCGCTACGGGTCCTGGTCGAGCACGTCCACGGGCGACGGGAGCACTTCCGCTTCATCGCCCGGGAGCGAGCCGCGGGTCCGCTGGTGGTCCGGGAGGCGATCGCCCACGGCATCGAGCTGTTCGAGCGCGAGCTCGCCCTCGACCTGGCCCGGATCCCGGGGACCGGCCGATACTCCTCGGAGGACCTCCAGATCCTGTCGAACCTGATCGTCAACAACGTGGTGGCCACCGCCGAGGTCATCATCGCGTCCGGCCCGGAGACCGAGCAGGCAGTGGTCGACCGGGCCCGGACCCAGCTGCGCATGGTGCTGATCGGCGCCCTCAACTGGCGTTCGCGGGAGCCCTGACCCTGCTAGCGGGCGACCTTGACCACCAGCTCGGGAATGGTCGCCTCCGGCGGGACGTCGAGGACGTGCACGATCGCGTCGGCCACTGTCTCGGGCGTGATCCAGTCCGAGGCGTCGTATTCCTTGCCCTCCTGGTCGTGGACCTTCTCCTGCATGGGGGTCGCGGTCCGGCTCGGGAAGACACTGGTGACCCGGACGCCATGCTCGGCCTCCTCGGCCCGGAGCGCGTCGGCGAAACCCCGGAGGCCGAACTTCGAGGCGGCGTACGCCGACCACGCGGGGTTGGCTCGCAGGCCCGAGGTCGAGTTCACGAAGACCACCGTGCCCTGGGCCCGGCGCAGGGCGGGCAGGCACGCCCGGGTCAACACCGCCGGCGCGACCAGGTTGACGTCGAGCTGCTCACGCAGCTGTCCGACCGGGAGGGCTGCCACCGCGGACAGCTCGACCGCCCCCGCGACGTGCAGCAGCGAATCGAGGCGGTCGGGTAGCCGCGTCCTGGAGAGCACCTGCTCGAGGCCGGCGGGGTCGGCCAGGTCGGCGACGATCGTGTCGGCGTCGGGAAACTCCTCTGCGAGCTGGGCCGCCCGCTCCTGCGAGCGCGACAGGAGCAGCAGCCGGTCGCCACGATCGCGCAGGCTGCGGGCCGCCGCCTCACCGATGCCGGAGCCGGCGCCGGTGACCAGGTGGGTGGGCATCAGGCGTCCCGGGAGAAGACGATCTTGCCGAAGACGTCACCCTCGGCCATGGCGGCGAACCCCTCCGCCGCCTTCGAGAGTTCGAGGGTGCGGTCGATCAGTGGCCGGGTGTCGGTGGCGTCGAGCAGGGTGACCAGCGAGGCGAGCTCGTCGCGGGTGCCCATCGTCGAACCGATCACCCGCAGCTGCAGGAAGAAGATCCGGGTGAGCTCGGCGTCGTCGACGTTGGGTCCCGACGTCGTACCGCTGACCACGATCGTGCCGCCGGGACGCAGCGACCGGATCGAGTGCGACCAGGTGGCGCGGCCGACCGTTTCCATCACGGCGTCGACCTTTCCCGGGAGCCGGGCACCGGACTCGAACGCCTCGTGGGCGCCGATCTCCAGAGCCCGTGCCCGCTTGGCCTCGTCGCGCGAGGTCGTGAACACCCGCAGGCCGCCGGCCCGGGCGAGGATGATCAGGGCGGTCGCCACTCCCCCTCCGGCTCCCTGGACCAGCACGGTGTCGCCGGCCTTGAGCCCGCCCTGGGTGAACAGCATCCGATAGGCGGTGAGCCAGGCGGTGGGCAGGCAGGCGGCCTCCTCGAACGAGAGGGAGGCAGGCTTGGGCACCACGTTGCGGCGGGGTACGACGACGCGCTCGGCGAACGTGCCCTGGTACCGCTCGGAAAGCAGCGACCGCTTCGGGTCGAGGGTCTCGTCACCGGCCCAGCCGGGGTCACTGACCACGGCGTGGACGACGACCTCGTTGCCGTCCTCGTCGTAGCCGGCGGCGTCGCAGCCCAGGATCATCGGCAGCGACTCCTCCTTGAGCCCCACTCCCCGCAGCGACCAGAGGTCGTGGTGGTTGAGCGACGCGGCCTGGACCGTGACGGTGGCCCAGCCGTCGGGGGCTTCCGGCTCCGGCCGCTCACCGACCACCAGCCCGGACAGCGGGTCGTCTGAGGAGAACGAGTCGGCGTAGACAGCGAACATGTCACGACCCTAGCCGGGAGCGACGCAGGAGCTCACGGCGTGGGTCGGGAGGTTGAGCGAGCCCGCGACCGAGCCTGCGAGGCGGTGTCCTGAGGTGCGAGCGAAGCGAGCCTCGAAGGGGCGCGACGGCGCGTCGAAACCCCCGCACCCACGCAGGACCGAAACCACGGGTCGCTCAGCGCCGGGCGACACCGTCCCGCCGGGCGGCGTCCGCGACAGCCTGCGAGACGGCGGGGCCGACCCGCGGGTCGAACGGCGAGGGAACGATCAGGTCCTCGGCGAGGTCCTCGCCCACCAGCCCGGCCAGGGCGTCGGCGGCGGCGAGCTTCATGCCCTCGGTGATCGCGGTGGCGTGCACGTCGAAGGCGCCGCGGAAGATCCCGGGGAAGGCCAGCACGTTGTTGATCTGGTTGGGGAAGTCCGAGCGGCCGGTGGCGACCACCCGGGCGTAGCGGTGCGCGAGGTCGGGGTGCACCTCCGGGTTCGGGTTGGCGAGCCCGAAGATCACCGCGTCGTCGGCCATCAGCGCGACGACCTCCTCGGGCACGGTGCCGCCCGAGACTCCGATGTAGACGTCCGCGCCGTCCATGACGTCGGCCAGCTTGCCGGCACGGCCGAAGTGGTCGGCGGTGTCCTGGGCCAAGGCCAGCTTCACCGGCGTGAGGTCGGAGCGATCGGAGTTCAGCACGCCCTGGCGGTCGAGCACCGCCAGGTCGCGGACTCCGGCCTCGAGCAGGATCCGCGCTACCGCGACCCCGGCCGCCCCGGCGCCGGAGATGACGACGCGGGTCGTCGCCGGGTCGCGGCCGGTCAGGGTGAGCGCGTTCTTGAGGGCCGCCAGCGCGACGACGGCGGTTCCGTGCTGGTCGTCGTGGAAGACCGGAATCGAGAGACGCTCCTTGAGCCGGTCCTCGATCTCGAAGCACCGGGGCGCCGAGATGTCCTCGAGGTTGATGCCGCCGAAGCTCGGAGCCAGGCGGGCGACGGTCTCGATGATCTCCTCGACGTCGGTGGTGTCCAGGCAGATGGGGACGCCGTCGACGCCGCCGAACTGCTTGAACAGCACCGCCTTGCCCTCCATCACCGGCATCGCCGCGGCCGGGCCGATGTCGCCGAGCCCGAGGACGGCGGTGCCGTCGGTGACGATCGCCACCGTGTTGGGCACCCACGTGTAGTGCCGGGTGAGGGACGGGTCGGCGGCGATCGCCTCGCAGACTCGGGCCACGCCCGGGGTGTAGGCCATCGACAGCTCGTCGCGCCCGGTCAGCGCCACCGTGGACCTGGTCTCCATCTTGCCGCCGACATGCAGGTCGAAAACGGGGTCACCGGCGTGCGGGTGCGGGTCCTGCTCGCCGTGTGGGGAAGCCACCATCAACCTTCTGGATCTCAGGCCGCATCGGCCGTATCGCTGACAATTCGGGGACTTCGGAGTCTTTCACAGCCGCAGGCGGGGCCGGGGCCACACCCGGAGCAGCACCACAGCGACCACGTCCGCATCGGGAACAGGCCCCCGGTGCCGCGAGTCCACGCCGGCGGCCGGGTTGTCACTCAGCAGCCACCAGGCCTGGGCCCCGGTCCGCGTCGTACGCCGCTCGACGGCCCGTTTGACCGCCAGGGTGCCGTCGGCGAATCGCGCGAGCACCAATCCGCCGGGCCGGACCGGTGCGCCGTACCGCACGAGCAGCCGGTCGTCCGGCGCGAGTCGGGGACGCATCGAGTCACCGCCGACCAGCGCGAAGCCGAATCGCGGGCGGCGGACGGGGTACGGCGAACCCCTCTCTGCAGCGCGCGGCACGCGGAGTAGCCTCGCAGAGATCCATCTGACGCCACACGAGAGGACCAACGGATGCACGCGCCACTGTTCGCACCCACCGTCGAGGTTTCCGCCCACTGCGACCTGCCCTGCGGTGTCTACGACCCCGCCCAGGCCCGCATCGAGGCCGAGTCGGTCAAGGCGATCATCGAGAAGCTGAAGGACAACGATGACCCCGACTTCCGCACCCGTGCCGTCCTGATCAAGGAGCAGCGCTCCGAGCTGGTCAAGCACCACCTGTGGGTGCTGTGGACCGACTACTTCAAGCCGCCTCACTTCGAGAAGTACCCGCAGCTCCACGAGCTGGTCAACGAGGCCACCAAGCTCGCCGGCGCGACCGGCACCAAGGGTTCCATGGACGCGGCGGAGGCCGACAAGCTCCTGGCGAAGATCGACGAGATCGCGGAGATCTTCTGGGAGACCAAGAAGTCCTGACGCGAGCCCCGAGCTCGCTCGCGGACCTGAGGCGAGCGCCGCCGGTGCTGAGGCGCAGCGGCAGCTGACCAGGAAGTCCTGACCCGAAGCACTTGCGGGGCCGGCGCCCGGGTACTCCCACCTGGACGCCGGCCCCGACTACTGTTGGTGACAGGACGGGGAGGGAACGAATCATCGGAAGGCCCGCCATGCCAGCCAAACAGCGCACCCGCGCCGACGTGGAGCTGCGACTCCCTGCCGACAGCGCCTACGTGTCGGTGCTGCGGACGACGACCGCCGGGCTCGCGGCCCGGCTCGACTTCCCCATCGACGATATCGAGGACCTCAGGATCGCGGTGGGCGAGGCGAGCGCGATGGTCCTGCCCGAGGCCGCCTCTGACACCGACCTGACCTGCTCGTTCTACATGACGGCGGGTTCCCTCACCGTCCAGGTGAGCGTCGAGGCACCCTTCCCGGTCCAGCCGGACTACGACAGCTTTGCCTGGCAGGTCCTCAGCACGTTGGCGACCCGTGCCGAGGCAGACACCTCCGACGGTCGCTTCTCGGTGAGGATCAGCATGGAGCCGGGAGAGCCGGGATTCGGCCCGTGACATGAGGCCGGACAGGGTGCGGGACGAGGAGACGTCGGCAGACGTTCCGTCGGGCGACACCGACCCCACCCGCCAGCGCAGTGTCGAGCTGTTTGAGCTCCTCGGCGACTCCGCCCTCGGCGAGCGCGACCGCGCGGCCGCACGCGAGGACCTGGTCCACCTCCATCTTCCGCTGGTCGAGCACTGCGCCCGACGTTTCCGCAACCGCGGCGAGCCCTTCGAGGACCTGGTCCAGGTCGGCACGATCGGCCTGCTGAAGTCGATCGACCGGTTCGAGGCCGCGCGAGGCGTCGAGTTCTCGACGTACGCCACCCCCACGATCATCGGTGAGATCAAGCGCTACTTCCGCGACAAGGGCTGGGCGATCAAGGTGCCGCGGCGGCTCCAGGAGCTGCGCATGCAGATCACCACGACGACCGCCGAGCTCACCCAGAGCCTGGGACGGTCTCCCACTCCGCGCGAGCTGGCCGAGCGGATCGGCTGCACGGTCGAGGAGATCATCGAGGGGATGGAGTCCAGCAACGCCTACGCCACGCTGTCGCTGGACGCCACCGACGACGCCGACGAGACGGGCGGCAGCATGCTCGACGCCCTCGGCATCGAGGATCCCGACCTGGAGCACGTCGAGGTGCGCGAGTCGATCAAGCCGATGCTCGACCAGCTCGACCCGAGGGAGAAGCGGATCCTGGTCCTCCGCTTCTTCAAGAACATGACCCAGACCCAGATCGCCGAGGAGATCGGCATCTCCCAGATGCACGTCTCCCGGCTGCTCACCCGCACCCTCGACCAGATGCGGGTGGCCATGCAGGACGCCCTGTAACGGCGTCAGGACCGCCCTGCCTGCTCCTGGTTGATCGCGTCGATGCTCTGGGGGTGCAAGAGCCCCGCCAGGACGATGACGGCCACGAAGGCAAGGGTCACCGACAGCCAGGTCGTGGGACCGCCCCAGAAGCTCCAGGCGACGCCGAGCTGGATCAGCTGTGCCAGCAGGACCGGGCCGCGAGCCCAGGGTCGCGTTCGGTAGAGCTGCCAGCTGCAGAACAGCAGCCCGGCCCCGTAGACCGCGAAGAACCCGACGGTCGCCAGCTCCGTCGAGAGGCGCTCCGAGGAGAGGTGCCTCAGCTCGCCGAGCGCGAACAGGACGACCATGGCCCCCTCGACGGCGGCCAGCGAGGCGGCCACCACCAGGGGCGGTGGGTTGTCCTGGACGCGTGAAGCCACCGGGTCAGGGTACGGCTGTGACGAATGCGACCACGGAAAGGGGTTGTTTCACGATCCAAGACTTGCGAGTCTTGTTGCTGCGCTCGTGAACGCATTCACATCGTCACGCCCGCACGAGCCCGCCAGCACAGAATTCCCAGCGTAGAGGAGCCTCCAAGCCATGGATTGGCGCCACCGTTCCGCGTGCCTCGACGAGGACCCGGAACTGTTCTTCCCGATCGGCAACACCGGCCCGGCCATCCTCCAGATCGAGGAGGCCAAGCAGGTGTGCCGACGCTGCGAGGTGCGCGAACAGTGCCTCGCGTGGGCGCTGGAGGCGGGACAGGACCACGGGGTCTGGGGCGGCCTCAGCGAGGACGAGCGGCGCGCCCTGAAGCGCCGCAACGCCCGCGCACGCGTCCGGACGGCTTGATCGCGCCGGCGCCAGCCGTCGCGATCGTTGGTGGTTGGGCAGCGACCACGGCTGAGGGACGAAGCCGTGACGGAGCGTGTCGAAACCCGGTGAGACTCACGCCAACGGCGACCACCGCCTGATCACCCCAGCGGTAAGTCGACCACGACCCGCGTCCCGGAGCCTCCCGGCGCACTTCCCAGCGACAGCTGCCCCCCGAGCTCGGACTCCACGAGCGTCCGCACGATCGACAACCCCAGGTTGGTCGCGCCGTCGAGGTCGAACCCCTCCGGCAGGCCGCGCCCGTCGTCGTCGACGCTGACGTGCAGCCGCCCGACGAGCCGGCGGGGTGAGACCACGATCGTGCCTCCCCGCGCGTCGGAGGCGTAGCCGTGCTGGACGGCGTTCTGGAGCACCTCGGTCAGGACCATCGCGAGAGCGGTGGCAACGCCGGAGTCGAGCACCCCGAACGCGCCCTCGCGGCGAACCCGTACCCGATCACCCACAGCACTGACCTCGGTCACCATCGAGCCGAGGCGGTCGACGATCTCGTCGAAGTCGACATGCTCCTCCACCGACTGGCTGAGCGTCTCGTGGACGATCGCGATCGACCCGACCCGCCGGACCGCCTCCTCGAGCGCAGACTTGGCCGACGACGACTCGATCCGCCGCGCCTGGAGGCGCAGCAGCGCCGCCACGGTCTGTAGGTTGTTCTTCACCCGGTGGTGGATCTCGCGGATCGTCGCGTCCTTGGTGACCAGCTCCCGGTCCCGGCGGCGGAGGTCGGTGACGTCGCGGAGCAGGACCAGTGCTCCGATGTGGTCGCCGTGCGGACGGAGCGGGATGGACCGCACGATCAGCGCCGCGTCGTCGGTCCCGAGCTCGGTGTCGCGCGGGGCACGGCCTCCGAGGACCGCGCTCACGTTCTCCTCGTCGGGGCGCCGGCGGGCCGGCACCAGGTCCCGGGTGACCTCGGCGAACCCGAGCCCGGCGAGGTCGCCCGAGAGCCCGAGCCGGCGGTAGACCGAGAGGGCATTGGGGCTGGCGTAGACGACCTTGCCGTCCGCATCGAGGCGCACGAAGCCGTCCCCGACCCGCGGTGAGTCCGCGTGGTCGCTGCGCGGCCCGGGCGCCGGGAAGTAGCCGCCCGCGATCATCTGGGTGAGGTCTGCCGCGGTCTGGAGGTAGGAGAGCTCGAGTCGGCTGGGAGTCCGGACACCGAGCAGGTTGGTGTTGCGCGCAACCACGCCCAGGACCTTCTCCGAGCGGCGCACCGGGATCGTCTCCACTCGTACCGGCACGTCGTCGCGCCACTCGGGGTCACCTTCACGGACCAGCCGTTCCCTGGCATAGGCCTGGTCGATCAGGGGGCGCCGTCCGGCTGGGACGAAGGTGCCCACCACGTCGTCGACGTAGGCGGTCGGACCGGTCGTCGGCCGCATCTGGGCACCCGCCCAGAACCCCGATCCCTCACGGTCGGGCAGCCACAGGACCAGGTCGGCGAAGGAGAGGTCGGCGATGATCTGCCAGTCCGCCAGCAGCAGCTGGAACCACGCCACGTCCTGTTCGTCCAGGTCGGTGTGGCGGCGCACGATTTCGGTCAGGGACGGCACGCTCGCCAGCGTAGGGTGTGACGGACCAGTCTCCACGACCCTCGGATTGGCTGGCAGGATGGTGCCCATGTCGGCGTCGTACTGGAGGCAGGTGCAGGAGGCCGATTTCGAGGTCCCCGCCGACCGTCCGCTCGACGACCTGACGGCCGAGCTGACCCGGATGCTCGGATCCAACGACCCGGTCGTCCGCGACGGTACGGCGTACCCCGCGCTGGCCACCTGGACCAGCCGCGGGGTCTACGACGACCTGCTGTCCGGCCTCGGCGACGGCATGGCTGCCGGATTGGCCGTGGGCCTCGGCGAACGCGAGTCCGACACGGTGTTCCGCCGCAGCTTCTCGGTGCTGGTGCTCGGCGAGTGCGTGACCCGCGACAACAAGATCGGGCTGGTGCCCGCCGGCAAGGTCCTGGAGTGGGGGGACCGGATCTCGACGTGGTACCTGCGGGAGCGTGACCTGCGCGGCTTCGTCCCGGGCAAGGGCTGGGCGCACGCCGTGGCCCACGGCGCGGACGCGATCGGCACGCTCGCCGAGTCGCCCCACCTGGCCAACCCCGAGCTGACCGTGCTCCTCGACGTCATCGCCGACCGGCTCACGCTGCCGGTCGACGCGCCGTTCGCCCATGGGGAACCGGACCGGATGGCCGCGGCCACCATGTGCGTCCTGCGACGCAACGTGGTGCCGCTGGCGGTGCTCGAACCGTGGGTGGCCCGGCTCGCCTCCGCGGCGACGGCGCGGGCGCTCCGCGGCACCGACCCGTTCCTGCAGCGGAGCAACAGCGAGGCGTTCCTGCGTGCCCTCTACCTGCAGCTGTCGCTGGCGCCGCAGCCGCCGTTGTGCCGCCCAGACCTGCTGCTCGTTCTGGTCGATGCCCTTCGCCGGACCAACCCCTAC
Organism: Nocardioides sp.; assembly: GCA_045806805.1. Taxonomy (GTDB): domain Bacteria; phylum Actinomycetota; class Actinomycetes; order Propionibacteriales; family Nocardioidaceae; genus Nocardioides. Next base: position 11,134 of record JBJMIQ010000019.1, read on the forward strand.
TACCTGACAACTGGTGAGTAACCTTCGGGCATGACCGATGCCCCCTCGTCCGAACCAGCCCTGTCCGGCCACTCCGGCGAGCTCGCCGTCGCCGTCGCCCGCGCCCACGGTGTCGAGACGATGTTCACGCTCTCGGGCGCCCACGTCTTCCCGATGTACGACGGCGCGGTCAAGGCCGAGCCGCCGATGCGGCTGGTCGACGTCCGTCACGAGCAGACCGCTGCCTTCGCCGCGGAGGCCACCGGCAAGCTCACCCGCGTGCCGGGCCTGGCCGTCCTCACCGCCGGCCCGGGGGTCACCAACGGGCTGAGCGCGGTCGCCCAGGCGCAGTTCGCGGGGTCGCCGATGGTCGTCGTCGGCGGCCGGGCGCCGGCCGCCCGATGGGGCAGCGGCAGCCTGCAGGAGATCGACCAGCCGCCGATCCTGGCGCCGATCACCAAGCAGGCGCGCACGCTCCACACGGCCAACGACGTCCTCGAGGGGGTCAACGACGCGTTCGTCGCCGCGGGGTCGCCCCACCGAGGCCCCACGTTCCTCGACATCCCGCTCGACGAGTTCTTCAACTCCGCCTCCGGCTCCCTGCCGACGGCGGCCCGCACCCGGGGCAGCGAGCCGGACACCGACGCGATCACCGAGATCGCCGAGCTGCTCGCCTCCGCCTCCCGGCCGGTGCTGGTCCTCGGCACCGACGTATGGGCTGACGGCGCGGAAGAGTCGGCCCTCCGGTTCGTCGAGTCCGTGGGCATCCCGACGATCACCAACGGCATGGGTCGCGGGCTGGTGCCCGGTGGGCACCCCCTGCTGGTCACCAAGGCACGCGGTCAGGCCCTCGGCGGGAGCGACCTCGTGGTCGTGGTCGGGACACCTCTCGACTTCCGGCTCGGCTACGGCGTCTTCGGCGGTGGTGACGACAGCAGTCCGGCGCGCGTCGTACACGTCGCCGACTCGCCCGGCCAGGTCTCCCAGCACGCCGACCTCGCGGCGTCGGTCTGCGGCGACCTCAGCTCGGTGCTCGACGGGCTGCTCACCGCCCTGGAGCAGGTCGTCCGCCGGCCCGACTGGTCCGACTGGGTGACCGACCTGCAGGCGACGGTGAAGACGGCGACCGAGAAGGACGCCGCCCTCCTCGGCGCCGAGGCCGACCCGATCCACCCGGCCCGCATCTACGGCGAGCTCGTCCCTCGCCTCGCCGACGACTCCGTGGTCATCGGCGACGGGGGCGACTTCGTCAGCTTCGCCGGCAAGTTCGTCGAGCCCCGCCAGCCGGGCGGGTGGCTCGACCCCGGACCGTACGGTTGCCTGGGCGCCGGTCTCGGATCCGCGATCGCGGCCCGGATCGCGCGCCCGTCGGCCCAGGTCGTGCTGCTGCTCGGCGACGGAGCCGCCGGCTTCTCGCTGATGGACGTCGACACCCTGGTCCGCCACAACCTCCCGGTCGTGATGGTGATGGGCAACAACTCGGCCTGGGGCCTGGAGAAGGGCCCTATGCAGATGCTCTACGGCTACGACGTGGCCGCCGACCTCTCACCCCAGACCCGCTACGACGAAGTGGTCCGCGCGCTCGGTGGCGCCGGGGAGACGGTGACCGACCCTCGTGAGATCGGTCCTGCTCTCGACCGCGCCTTCGCGGCCAACGCGCCGTACCTGGTCAACGTGATCACCGACGTCGAGGCTGCCTACCCGCGCAAGACGTTCGGGAACTAACGGACGTGCTGCTCCGCCGGGCCACGCCCGACGACCACGAGCGCGCCGGCGAGGTGACCGTGGCGGCGTACGCCGAGTTCACCCTCGGCCCCGCCGACCCCTACGTCGACCGCCTCCGGGACGCGGCCACGCGCGACCGGGAGGCCGAGCTGTGGGTCGCGACGCCGGAGGACGGCGACGAGATCCTGGGCTGCGTCACGATCTGCCCGCCGGGCTCCCCGTGGCGCGAGCTGGCGGCCGGTCCGGAGCAAGGCGAGTTCCGGATGCTGGCCGTGGCGCCGGCGGCGCGGGGACGCGGCGTCGGGGAGGCGCTGGCCAGAATGTGTCTCGACCGGTTCCGGGCCGAGGGCGCGCGCAGCGTGGTCATCTGCAGCCTGCCGGAGATGACCACCGCCCACCGGGTCTACGACCGGCTCGGGTTCTATCGGGTGCCCGAGCTGGACTGGGAGCCGGTGGCGGGCGTGAAGCTCCACGGCTACCGCGTCGACTTCGAGGAGTGAGAGATGGAAGCGAACCTGACCTTCACCGTCACCGACGACGACACCGCGGTCGCGGTCGGCTCGGGCAGCCTGCCGGTGCTCGGAACCCCGCGCCTGCTCGCCTGGTGCGAGGCAGCGACCTGCGCGGCGATCGACCCCAGTCTCAACGAGGGCAGCACCAGCGTGGGCACCCGCGTGGCCCTCGACCACCAGGGCGCCAGTCCGGTCGGGCAGGAGGTGGAGGTGACCGCGTCGTCGTCGTACGTCGACGGTCGACTGCACCGCTTCACCGTGGCCGCCCGGCACGCCTCCGACGGCAAGGTGGTCGCCAGCGGCGAGATCACCCGCGTGGTGGTCGACGCCGAGCGGTTCCTCTCCCGATTGTGAGGGTGTCCCGTCGGAGAGCGTCTCACAGTGCCCACGAGTCACACTCCTCAGCCGATCCATGCACTTCCAAGGCATCGCAACGGCTGAGATGTGTCGGTTTCCCCGGTGAGCCGGGGAAACCGACGACGAGCGCCGCGGATTCGCGGCTCTCGGCCAGGATTTGGGAGACTGGGGGCACACGACCCAGGAGGACACCATGAGCAAGACCGGCCGCAAGCGCCGCGCGCGCAAGAAGAAGAGCGCGAACCACGGCAAGCGCCCCAACGCCTGAGACCTCACGAGCCCCGGCCGATCGGCCGGGGCTCGTTGTCTGTCTGTCGGGGGGTGGGTGCTACTCGACGATCCGGACCTGGACCTCGCGGATCCGCAGCCGCACTCGCTCGCGCAGCTCCTCGGGCGCCGACTCGGCACAGGAGCGGGCGACGATCGCCTTCACGGTGCGCTGGAGGTCGTACTTCTGCAGGCACGGATGGCAGGTGTCGAGGTGGATCCGCACCGCGGCGGAGTCGGCCTCCTCGAGCTCGTTGTCGAGCAGGTAGACGATCTGGTCGAGGAAGTCGCTGCAATCGTCAGAGCTGGTCACGAGTCCCCTCCTTCGAGCCCGGCCGGCAGCAGGTCGTGCCGCCGTACGTAGTCAGCCAGCATGTCGCGCAGCTGACGCCGGCCGCGGTGCAGGCGCGACATCACGGTTCCGATCGGGGTGTCCATGATCTCCGCGATCTCCTTGTAGGCGAAGCCCTCGACGTCGGCGAGGTAGACGGCCAGCCGGAACTCCTCCGGCAGCCTCTGCAGCGCCTCCTTGACCTCGGAGTCGGGGAGGTGCTCGAGCGCCTCGGACTCGGCGGACTTCAGGCCGCTCGACGTGTGCGACTCGGCACGGGCCAGCTGCCAGTCCTCGACGTCCTCGGCCATCGACTGCTGCGGCTGGCGCTGCTTCTTGCGGTAGGAGTTGATGAACGTGTTGGTCAGGATCCGGTAGAGCCACGCCTTGAGGTTGGTGCCGGGGCGGAACTGGTGGAAGGACGAGTACGCCTTCGCGAAGGTCTCCTGCACCAGGTCCTCGGCGTCGGCGGGGTTGCGCGTCATCCGCATCGCCGCGCCGTAGAGCTGGTCGAGGAACGGCAGCGCGTCGCGCTCGAACCGGGCGGACCGCTCGTCGTCGGTCTCCGTCGCCACGTCGACCTCGGGGGTCGGCTCGGGGTCGACCGCGTCTGCTGCGGCCGATTGGTCTGTGCCCAGGGGATCAGTCATCGCCTTCCAGACTAGCGGGGCACCGGACCCCCCGGATCGCGGTCGTTCCAACACGGCAAGCACGTCGGCAGAACACCTCAGCCCGGCTGCTGATTCCCGGTCACCTCGCGGATGATCCACTCCAGGGTCGCCTCGACGACGATCCCCATCGCCTCCTCCTGCGTGACCGGCCCACTGGCCGGCACCTTGAAGCCGTGGTCGGCCCCGGGTACGACGGCGAGGTCCAGGTCGTCCGGGAACGCCTCGGGCCGGCCCATGGTGTCGCGTTCGCCCTGGATCACCAGGGTCGACACCCCCGCGCCCTGCAGCTCGTGGAGCCGGGACTTCTCGGGCTTCCCGGGCGGGTGGAGGGGGAAGGCGAGGGCCAGGCAGCCGATCGCTCCCAGCGCACCGGCGCAGCGGGCAGCCGAGCGTGCACCCGCGGACCGCCCACCCACCAGCAGGGGCGCCTTGCTCCGCAGGGCCCCCGCGGCCGCGGTCAGTCCCACGTCGAGGGTG
>JBJMIQ010000020.1:0-5773 GCA_045806805.1 Nocardioides sp.
GACCTTGGTGGCGCCTGCCGTCGGGTCGGGCACGTCCGTCATGGGCCCATCCTGCCCGGTCAGTGAGCACCCGAACTGACAGTCCATGCCGTCATGAGTCATGATTTCGCCGTGATGACCACCGCGCGCCCCAAGCTCGACTCCGCAACCGCGGCGGCGGTGGACGTGGCGCGCGCCGCGCTGCTGCAGGAAGTCGACGCCGCAGACGTCGGCGACCACCTCGGGCACGTGGCCGAGGGGGAGCGGCTGACCACCCACCTGTTCGCCTGCGAGCGGTCCGGGTACGTCGGCTGGCAGTGGTCGGTGACGGTCACCCGCGCCAGCCGCGCGAAGGACGTCACGGTCGACGAGGTCGTCCTGGTCCCGGGCGAGGGCGCGATCGTCGCGCCGGCCTGGGTGCCCTACCGCGAGCGCATCCAGCCGGGTGACCTCTCGCCGGGCGACCTGCTCCCGGTCGACGACGACGACCCGCGCCTCGTGCCGACGTACTCCTTCGGCGACGACCCGCTCTCGTCCGACGACCGTGCTCAGGTGAAGGCGGTGGCTGCCGAGCTCGGTCTCGGCCGGGTGCGCACCCTCTCGCTCGAGGGCCGCGACCTCGCCGCCCAGCGCTGGTACGACGGCGACGCGGGTCCCGGCTCCCCCTTGGCCCAGTCCGCACCGGCCAGCTGCTCGACGTGCGGCTTCCTGCTGCGGATCGCCGGCCCCCTCTCGGAGATGTTCGGCGTGTGTGCCAACGGCAACGCCAACGATGACGGGCGGGCGGTCTCCTTCGACCACGGTTGCGGCGCCCATTCCGAGATCCAGCTGGCCCGCAAGCACGAACCTCAACCTCTGCCGGACCACGTCTTCGACACCGTCTCGATCGACGAGTTCGAGAGCTTCTGAGGCTGGGCTGACGGCTGGGGTCAGGCCCGGCGAGCCTGCGCCCGGGCCTTCCTGCGGCGACGGCAGTACTCGAGCCCGAACAGGCCCAGCCCGAAGCCGGCGAGGCAGGTCCAGATCCACCACAAGTTGCCGTCGTCCTGAAGACGCCCGTAGAACGGAATCAGGGCGAGGAAGCCGAGCAGCCACAACGCGGTGCCGACCTCGACAGTGCGGACGCCGTCGACGTCGAGCGGCTCCACGTCGGCGACGATGTAGGTGCGGTTGCCGATCTCGTGCTTCTTCGGCTGCTCGTCTCGCAGTTCCACGCCTTCACGCTAGCCCACCATCCGAATGTCGCCCGCAACCCTGGGCGCCGTTCTGCCATGCTGCGATTCGTGAGCGAGAACACCACTACCACCGGCCGGACCGCCGAGCCGCGGCCCACGGGCCGCCTGGACGCATTCTTCAAGATCACCGAGCGGGGCTCGAACCTCGCCGGCGAGATCCGCGGAGGGGTCGTCACCTTCTTCACGATGGCATACATCATCGTGCTCAACCCGCTCATCCTCGGGTTCGCACAGGACGCCGACGGCCAGTTCCTGGGCGGCGGTGACCAGCCCAACCTGGCGGCCATCGCGGCCGGCACGGCCCTGGTGGCCGGAGTGATGACCATCCTCATGGGGGTCGTGGCCAACTACCCCCTCGCCCTGGCCACCGGCCTGGGACTCAACGCGTTCGTGGCGTTCGCGATCGCCTCGCAGATGACCTGGGCCGACGCCATGGGCCTGGTGGTGCTCGAGGGTCTGGTCATCCTCGTGCTGGTGCTGACCGGGTTCCGTGAGGCCGTCTTCCACGCCGTGCCCGCCCAGCTCAAGATCGCGATCTCCGTCGGCATCGGCCTGTTCATCGCCCTGATCGGGTTCGTCGACGCCGGCTTCGTCCGGCGGATCCCCGACGCCGCCAACACCGTCGTCCCTGTCCAGCTCGGCCCCAACGGGCAGCTGCAGGGTTGGCCGGTGTTCGTGTTCGCGGTGGGCCTCGCGCTGGTGATCACCCTCTGGGTGCTGCGGGTCAAGGGCGCGATCCTGATCTCGATCCTCGCCACGACGGTGCTCGCGATCATCGTGGAGGCGATCGGGGGGTTCGGGTCCGTCCAGGACAGCGCCACCGGCTGGTATCTCAACGTCCCCGCGATGCCGGACAAGATCCTCGACGTCCCCGACTTCGCCACCCTCGGGGAGTTCTCCCTGCTCGGCTCCTTCGAGCGGGTGGGCGTTGTCTCGGCGCTGCTGCTGGTGTTCACGCTGATGCTGGCCGACTTCTTCGACACCATGGGCACGATGACCGCGATCGGCGCGGAGGCCGGCCTGCTCGACGAGGAGGGTACGCCCCCCAACACCCAGCGGATCCTGATCGTCGACTCGGTGGCCGCGGCGGCAGGCGGCGCAGCGGGCGTCTCCAGCAACACGTCCTACATCGAGTCGGCCTCGGGAGTCGGCGATGGCGCCCGCACCGGACTCGCCTCCGTGGTCACCGGCGTCCTCTTCCTGCTGGCCATGTTCATCGCGCCGATCGTCAACATCATCCCCAGCGAGGCGGCCGTCCCGGCCCTGGTCCTGGTCGGCTTCCTGATGATGCAGCAGGTCCAGGGCATCGCCTGGGACGACCTCGACATCGCCATCCCGGCCTTCCTGACCATCATCCTGATGCCGTTCACCTACTCGATCACCGTCGGCATCGGCGCCGGCTTCCTGGCCTTCGTCCTGATCAAGGTGGTCCGCGGGAAGGCGGCCGAGGTCCACGTCCTGATGTGGGTCGTGGCCGCGCTCTTCGCCGTCTTCTTCGCCATCGAACCCATTACCGGCTTCCTGACCTAGAGGAGCATGCACTACGGCCGCCGGGCCATCGGCCCACGCGGGTTGCTTCCTGTCCTTGCTGCGCCAGGGTTGGTTTTCGCCGAGGAATAGTTAGCAGAGGTAATGAGTTAGGCTAACGACATGCCGACCGTCTCCCACGCTGCACGCACGGATGCCGGACTGGCGGCGGAGCTGCGGCTCTCGGTGATGCGGCTCCGGCGGCGGTTGGCCAACGAGCGCCACCCCGACAACGAGCTGAGCCTCGGCGCGATGGCGGTGCTGGGCTGCCTCTACCGCCACGGCGAGCTGAGCGTCGGTGAGCTGGCGGCGCAGGAGAGGGTGCGGCCCCCCAGCATGACCCGCACGGTCAACTGCCTCGAGGAGGGCGGGTACGTCACCCGCCGGCCCCACGACACCGACCGGCGCCAGGTCGTGGTCGTCCTGTCCGGCCTCGGCCGGGAGACCGTGCTCGCCGACCGCGCCCGGCGCGACGCCTGGCTGGCCCGCAAGCTGGCCGACCTCACCACAGAGGAACGCGCCGTGCTCCGCCGGGCGGCCCCCATTCTCGACCGACTTTCCCAGAAGGACTGACTGACCCGACTTGAGCCCCACGTTTCGTTCCCTCGCCAATCCCAACTACCGCCGGTACGCCGTCGGTGGTGTTGTCTCCAACGTCGGAACCTGGATGCAGCGTGTCGCCCAGGACTGGCTGGTTCTACAACTGACTGGCTACAGCGGCACCGCCATCGGTATCACCACTGGCCTGCAGTTCCTGCCATTCCTGCTGCTCTCGCCCGTGGCGGGCCTGGTCGCCGACCGGATCCCCAAGCGCCGACTTCTCCAGATGACCAATCTCGGCATGGCGCTGCCCGCACTGGTGCTCGGCATCCTCGCCGTCACCGGCACCGCCCAGATCTGGCATGTCTACGTCCTCGCGCTGGCGCTGGGCACGGCCGCCGCCTTCGACGCACCAGCCCGGCAGTCGTTCGTCTCCGAGATCGTCGGCCCCGACGACCTCACCAACGCGGTCGGCCTCAACTCCGCCAGCTTCAATGCCGCGCGCCTGGTCGGCCCCGCGGTGGCGGGGGTCCTGATCGCGGCCCTGGGTGGTGGCGCCGTCGCCACCGGTTGGGTGATCCTGGCCAACGCCGTCAGCTATGCCGCCCCGATCCTCACCCTGCGGAGCCTCGACCCGGCGGCCCTGCGCAGCCCCGAGCCGATGCGGCGCGAGCCCGGCCAGATCCGGGCCGGTGTCGCCTACGTCCGCAACCGTCCCGACCTGCTGCTGATCCTGGCGATCGTGTTCTTCACCGGCACCTTCGGCCTCAACTTCCAGATGACCTCCGCGCTGATGGCCACACAGGTCTTCGGCAAGGGCGCGAGCGAGTACGGCCTGCTCGGCACGTTCCTCGCCGTCGGCTCCCTCACCGGCTCACTGGTCGCCGCGCGGCGTCCTCATGTCCGGCAGCGCCTGGTGATCCTGGCCGCACTCACCTTCGCGGTGGTGGAGATCGCCGCCGGCCTGATGCCGACGTACCTCACCTTCGCACTGATGACCCCGCTGCTCGGCCTGAGCGCGCTCACCATGATCACCGCCGCCAACGCCTACATGCAGCTGCACACCGACGAGGGCATGAGGGGTCGGGTGATGGCCCTCTACATGATGATCTTCATCGGCGGGACCCCGATCGGAGCGCCGATCATCGGCTGGATCGGCGAGGTGGCCGGTGCCCGCTGGACACTGATCCTCGGAGGGCTCGCGACCGCCCTCGGTGTCAGCCTTGCTGGGCTGTGGTTTGCCCACGTCAGGGGCGTTTTGACCCCCGATGGGGGAGCGAGTAACCTCGTTCATCGTGTCTGGGACAACCAGACCGTTGCGCGTGCCCAAAAGCCCTCCGAGCGGCAGCCGACTCCACGGCCGGCCGAGGAGCGGGCCAAGGCGCACACCACAGGCACAGCGAAGTAGCAGCATCATCGTGCCCGGCAAGGCGTCGGGTTCTGACTAGAGGACAAGAGAGGGAACCACCCGGTGCCCACGATCAACCAGCTGGTCCGCAAGGGCCGCCAGGACAAGGTGTCGAAGAACAAGACACCTGCCCTGAAGGGTTCGCCCCAGCGACGCGGTGTCTGCACCCGCGTCTACACCACCACCCCGAAGAAGCCGAACTCTGCCCTCCGCAAGGTCGCCCGCGTGCGCCTGTCGAGCGGCGTCGAGGTCACGGCGTACATCCCGGGCGTGGGCCACAACCTCCAGGAGCACTCGATCGTGCTCGTCCGCGGAGGTCGTGTGAAGGACCTCCCGGGCGTGCGCTACAAGATCATCCGCGGCTCGCTCGACACGCAGGGCGTTAAGAACCGCAAGCAGGCTCGCAGCCTCTACGGCGCGAAGAAGGAGAAGAGCTGATATGCCGCGCAAGGGTCCCGCTCCCAAGCGGCCGATCGACATCGACCCGGTCTACGGGTCGCAGCTGGTCTCCCAGCTCGTCTCGAAGGTGCTCCAGGACGGCAAGAAGCAGGTCGCTCAGCGCATCGTCTACACGGCGCTCGAGGGCTGCCGCGAGAAGACCGGCACCGACCCGGTCGTCACGCTGAAGCGTGCGCTCGACAACGTCAAGCCCGCCATCGAGGTCAAGTCCCGCCGCGTCGGCGGCGCGACGTACCAGGTCCCGATCGAGGTCAAGGGCACGCGCGGCACCACGCTCGCGCTGCGCTGGCTGGTCGGCTACGCCCAGGACCGCCGCGAGAAGACCATGTCGCAGCGCCTGATGAACGAGATCCTCGACGCCTCCAACGGCCTCGGTGCCGCGGTGAAGAAGCGCGAGGACACCCACAAGATGGCCGAGTCCAACAAGGCCTTCGCGCACTACCGCTGGTGACCACGCGGAGGGGAACACGGCGCACCCCGCCGGCGTTCCCCTCCCGCCCGGCACTTCCTACTTTCTAAGGAACGCACAGACAGTGGCTGTCGACATCACCACGGACCTCAACAAGGTCCGCAACATCGGCATCATGGCGCACATCGACGCCGGCAAGACCACCACCACCGAGCG
>JBJMIQ010000021.1:0-10160 GCA_045806805.1 Nocardioides sp.
AAATGCCCGCCGGGCGGCGACGTTCTCCCGCGCCACGCGGACCAGGCCGCGGGGGAGGGCTGCGCGGACGCGATCGTCCCAGCCGGGGCGGGTCCCCAGCAGGCGGTAGGCCACCTGCTGCAGCCGGCCGGCGGCCTCGAGCACGGCGGGCCGGGTGTGCGGGTCGGCGATCGCCCGCTCGGCCGCGACGATCTGGTCGACCACCTGGCCCACCGACCTGGCCTCGGCCGGCTCGCCCTCCAGCGCAGGAGACAGCTCCCGGGGGAGCCGGGTGTCGGGATTCCCGGTCAGCGCCCCGGCGCCCGATCCGGTGCCCGACTCGCTGGCGGGGTCACTGGGCTTGCCGAGAGGCGCCGTCCCGTGCTCCCGACCCTGGGGCGTGGGCGCCTCCGTCGAGCAGGCGCCCATGACCGCGCACAGCAGCGCGAGGGCGCAGAGCGAGGTGCTTCGGAGCATGGGGTCGTGCCTACGTGACGAGGGTGCCTGAGGCAAGAGGGTGCCCGTCACACGTGCGCCGTAAACTGGCCCGGACCCCCCGCCGACCCCGGCTGGGGGCCGTCGTGTTGTGCCCCAAGAGTTGATCGGCCCGAGGAGGGACCGTTGCGCCTGACCGCACTGGCCGACGCCGTCCTGGCCGACCCCACGCTGGCCGGAGCCGTCGAGGACGCCCGCGCCGGAGCCCTTCCGGCGCTGGACCTCACCGGACCGCCGGCGCTGCGCCCCTTCCTGGTCAAGGGGTTGGTCGAGGCCGGCCGGACGGTCCTGGTGGTGACGCCCACGGCCCGTGAAGCCGAGGACCTGGTGTCCGCCCTGGGCGACCTCGTGGACCCGTCCGAGATCGGCTACTACCCCAGCTGGGAGACCCTTCCCCATGAGCGGCTGAGCCCCCGCAGCGACACCGTTGGCCGCCGGCTCGCGATCCTGCGTCGGCTGCGCCACCCGGGCACCGGCCCCACCGACGGACTGCTCCGGGTCGTGGTCACTCCGGTCCGGTCGGTGCTCCAGCCGCAGGTCAAGGGCCTCGGCGACCTCGCTCCCGTGGCCCTGGCGGCCGGAGACACGGCCCCGCTCGAGGACGTCGTACGCCGGCTCGCGGATGCGGCCTACTCCCGGGTCGACCTGGTCGAGAAGCGCGGCGAGTTCGCGGTCCGCGGCGGCATCGTCGACGTCTTCCCGCCGACCGAGGAGCACCCGCTTCGGGTGGAGTTCTGGGGCGACGACGTCGACGAGATCCGCAGCTTCGCCGTCGCCGACCAGCGGACCCTCGAGGCCGTCGACCGGCTCTGGGCCCCACCGTGCCGCGAGCTGCTGCTCACCGACCAGGTCCGCCGGCGCGCGGCCGAGCTGGGGCAGCAGCACCCGCAGCTGGTCGAGCTCACCGACAAGATCGCAGCCGGCATCGCCGTGGAGGGGATGGAGTCGCTGGCGCCGGTCCTGGTGGACGAGATGGAGCTGCTGGTCGACGTGATGCCCGAGGACACCCACGTGCTCGTGGTCGATCCCGAGCGCGCCCGGTCCCGCGCCCACGACCTGGTCGCGACCAGCGAGGAGTTCCTCGGCGCGAGCTGGGCGGCCGCGGCCGGAGGCGGCACCGCCCCGGTCGACCTCGGCGCGGCGTCGTACCGCGCCATCGCCGCGGTGCGGCAGCACTCGATCGGACTGGGGCGGCCCTGGTGGACGATGAGCCCGTTCGGGCTCGACGGCGGGCTGGACGCGACAGACACGGACGAGGCCGAGCCCGAGCTCGAGGGGGTGGAGAGCCGGGCGCTGCCGGCGCGGCCGGCCGAGTCCTACCGCGGCGACCTCGAGGCGGCGATCAAGGACATCGAGCAGTGGCGGCGGGACGGCTACCGGGTCGTGGTGGTCCATCCCGGCCACGGGCCCGCCCAGCGGATGGCCGAGGTGCTCGCGGAGCACGACGTGCCCGCGCGGCTGGTGGACGAGGTGGGCCCCGGCGCGAGCGACCCGCTGGTCACCGACGTCGTCACGGTCACCTGCGCGTCGGTCGACCACGGGTTCGTGGACGCGACCAACCGACTGGTGCTGCTGACCGGCGACGACCTGTCGGGCCAGCGCTCCTCGACCCGCGACATGCGCCGGATGCCGACCAGACGCAAGCGGCAGATCGACCCGCTCGAGCTCACCGCCGGCGACTACGTCGTCCACGAGCAGCACGGCGTGGGCCGGTTCGTCGAGATGAGGCAGCGCGAGGTCGGCGGCGCGACCCGGGAGTACCTCGTCCTGGAGTACGGCGCCTCCAAGCGTGGCGGCCCGCCCGACCGGCTCTACGTGCCGGCCGACGCGCTCGACCAGGTGACCCGCTATGTCGGCGGCGAGCAGCCCAGCCTGGACCGGCTCGGCGGCGGCGACTGGAGCCGGCGCAAGAACCGTGCCCGCAAGGCGGTCCGCGAGATCGCGGCCGAGCTGATCAAGCTCTACGCCGCCCGGCAGGCCACCCAGGGCTACGCGTTCGGACCCGACAGTCCCTGGCAGCGCGAGCTCGAGGACGCCTTCCCGTTCACCGAGACCCCAGACCAGCTGAGCACCGTCGACGAGGTCAAGGCCGACATGCGCCGGACCGTCCCGATGGACCGGCTGGTCTGCGGAGACGTCGGCTACGGCAAGACCGAGATCGCCGTCCGTGCCGCGTTCAAGGCGATCCAGGAGGGCAAGCAGGTGGCCGTGCTGGTGCCCACCACCCTGTTGGTCACCCAGCACTACTCGACCTTCGCCGAGCGGATGAGCGGCTTCCCGGTCCACCTCAAGGGCCTGTCGCGGTTCCAGACCGACAAGGAGGCGCGCGAGGTCATCGCGGGCCTCGCCGACGGCACCGTCGACATTGTGATCGGCACCCACCGTCTGCTCAACCCCGACATCCGGCTGAAGGACCTCGGCCTGATCATCGTCGACGAGGAGCAGCGGTTCGGCGTCGAGCACAAGGAGCAGATGAAGCGGCTCCGCACGTCGGTCGACGTGCTGAGCATGAGCGCGACCCCGATCCCGCGCACCCTGGAGATGGCGATCACCGGCATCCGGGAGATGTCCACGATCACCACTCCGCCGGAGGAGCGGCACCCCGTGCTGACGTACGTCGGCGCCTACGAGGACCGTCAGGTGGTGGCCGCCATCCGGCGCGAGCTGCTCCGCGAGGGACAGGTGTTCTACATCCACAACCGGGTGTCCTCGATCGAGAAGGCCGCCGCCCGGCTCCGCGAGCTGGTTCCCGAGGCCCGGGTCGCGACGGCGCACGGGCAGATGGCCGAGCACCAGCTCGAGCAGGTGATGCTGGACTTCTGGGAGAAGCGGTTCGACGTGTTGGTGTGCACCACGATCGTGGAGTCCGGCCTCGACGTGTCCAACGCCAACACCATGATCATCGAGCGCGCCGACACCCTGGGCCTCAGTCAGCTCCACCAGCTGCGCGGCCGGGTCGGGCGGTCCCGCGAACGGGCCTACGCCTACTTCCTGTATCCGCAGGAGAAGCCGCTCACCGAGACCGCCCACGAGCGGCTGGCCACCCTGGCCCAGCACTCCGACCTCGGTGGCGGGATGGCCATCGCCATGAAGGACCTCGAGATCCGGGGGGCCGGCAACCTGCTCGGCGGCGAGCAGTCGGGGCACATCGCCGACGTCGGGTTCGACCTCTACGTGCGGCTGGTCGGCGAGGCCGTCCACGAGTTCCGCGGCGATGCAGAACCCGAGCTGCGGGAGGTCCGGATCGAGCTTCCGATCGACGCCCACCTTCCCCACGAGTACGTCCCCAGCGAGCGGCTGCGCCTCGAGATGTACAAGCGCCTCGCCGAGGTCCGCTCCGACGACGACGTCGACCAGCTGCAGGCCGAGCTGGAGGACCGCTACGGGCTGCCGCCCGAGGAGGTCACCTCGCTGCTGTTCGTGGCCAGGTTCCGCGCCCGTGCCCGGCAGGCCGGCATCGGCGAGATCACGATCTCCGGCAAGTACGTCCGGTTCGCACCGGTCAGCCTGCCCGAGTCGCGCGTCGTACGTCTGCAGCGGTTGCACCCCAGGAGCGTGGTCAAGCCGCAGGTCGACACGATCCTCGTTCCGCGCCCGCAGACCGCGGCCGTCGGGGGTCGGCCGATCTCTGGGATCGCCCTGCTTGAATGGGCGCGTCAGATCATCGACGCCGTGATCGACCCGCCGCCCGTTGCCACGGCGGCACCTGAGAACGTGCAGAAGGAGTCCTCGTGAACTTGCCCCGACTGGCCCGGCTCGCGGCTCTGACCTCGGCGACCACGCTGGCCGCGACCGTGCTCAGCTCCTGCGGTTCCGCGTCCCCGGGGGTCGCGGCCGAGGTCGGTGACGACACCATCACCACGAGCGAGGTCGACGAGCTGGCTGCCGACGTGTGCACGCTCCAGGAGGCGCTTCCGGAGGGGGGCGCCAACCAGCCGCAGACCACGTCGGGGCTGGTGGCGCGCGACGGAGCGCTGCAGTCGATGATCCTGCGCTCGATCGGCGAGCAGATGGCGGCCGACTACGGATTCACGGCCGACTCGGGCTACGAGGACCAGGTCCACCAGACGCGGCTCCAGTTCGGCGGTGTCGACGAGGACAAGGTCGAAGCGGCGCTGCCGGCGTACACGGCGATCCCGTACTTCGTCAACATCATGCGCCAGGTCGGCAAGACGACCGACAACGGCCTCTCCGACGACCAGGCCCTCACCGCCGGCATCAAGCAGGCGCAGCAGTGGCAGTCAGACCACCCCATCACGACCAACCCCATGTTCGGCAGCTTCAGCATCGGGGACCAGGAGATCGAGAGCGAGCGTGACGACCTGGCCTACCCCGTGAGCAAGGTCGCGAAGGACGCGGAGTCGGGTTCCGCGGACTACTTCGCCTCGCTGCCCGAGTCACAGCGCTGCGGCTGAGTGGATGACCGCCTCCGCGGACCGCCTCGGCGAGTTCCTCGAGGTCATGCGCCAGCTGCGCGCGGAGTGCAGCTGGAAGCGGGAGCAGACCCACCGGTCGCTCGCGCGATATCTGCTCGAGGAGACCCACGAGACCCTGGAGGCCATCGACACCGGTGATGTGGCGCACCTGCGCGAGGAGCTCGGTGACCTGCTGCTGCAGGTCTACTTCCACGCCGTGATCGCCGAGGAGAGCGGCGAGTTCACCCTCGACGACGTGGCGGGCGACATCATCGACAAGATGAGGCGACGGAACCCGCACGTCTTCCCGCCACCCGGGCAGGAGCGGTCGCCGGCAGGGGACGCCGCGTCGGTCAACGAGGTGTGGGAGTCGATCAAGGCCACCGAGAAGGCGCGGCACTCCGTCCTCGACGGCCTCCCGCCGACGCTCCCGGCGCTCCTCTACGCCGACAAGGTCCTCGACCGCCTCCACGCTGACCCGTCGTCAATTCACGACGGGTCAGCGTCTGGCACCAGCGACATCGGCGATCGGCTGCTCGGTCTCGTGGCCGAGGCGCGGGAGGCTGGGGTGGACCCCGAGCAGGCGCTCCGCGACGCCGTACGACGCCTGCTCTGAGCCACCCGGGTCCCACACAGTGGACGCGGCCGGTGGCGGAACTACCGGCCCTGACCGGGTTTGCGCAGGTCAGAGCGGTGTGACAAAGAAATTTGGTGGCGCAGGGCGGCGGCTCCCTGAATAAGTCGAGTAAGTCACTAGGGTTTGTTCCGTGATCTCGAGGCCGACTCCGTCTCCCGCTGTGTCGGGGACCCCGTTGCGCCGGGCCGACCGGGCGCGTCAGATGGCGGACGTCCTGCGGCGGCAGGTGATGCACGGGCTGCTGGACGGGCAGGTGCTGCCCTCGGAACCGGCCCTGGCGACCGACTTCGGAGTATCGCGCAACACCGTGCGTGCCGCCCTCGAGCTGCTCCGCCAGGAAGGCCTGGTCCAGCGGATTCCGGGCGTGGGCACGGTCGCCCACCAACGCAAGTATCTGCACGGCATCGACCAGCTGATGGGGCTGGCCGAGACGTTGCCCGGTCCGGTGCGAAACGAGGTGCGGGTGGCCGGCCTGGTCGACTCGCCCGCCGCGGTGGCCCGCCGGCTCGGGCTGGCGCCGGGCGAACCGGTGGTCCACCTCGAGCGTCGCCGGTTCGCTGACGACGTCCCGCTCTCGCTGGACCTGACCTACCTCCCGGGCGATGTCGGCGAG
Organism: Nocardioides sp.; assembly: GCA_045806805.1. GTDB lineage: Bacteria > Actinomycetota > Actinomycetes > Propionibacteriales > Nocardioidaceae > Nocardioides. Next base: position 6,140 of record JBJMIQ010000021.1, read on the forward strand.
CCGCTCCTCGACCAGGACCTGGCGGGACGTGACGTGTTCGGCCTGCTCGAGGAGCTGACCGGTCGACGGCTCGGCACGGCCGAGATCGTCCTCGAGGCCGTCGCCGCCGACCGGCACTCCGCAGCCATCCTCGAGGTCCCGGCCGGCGCGCCGCTGCTCATGCTCGAGCGACTCACACGTCTCGACGAAGGGCGGCCGGTGGACCTCGAGTTCGTCAGGTTCCGGGGAGACCGGATCACCATGCGCGGCACCGTCCGCCGTACCCCCGAGGAGGAGATCAACCCGTGACCGTACCCCCCACCCGAAAGGCGACCTGCCACGACGCCGACGGCGCCGGCATGGCCGCGCCACCCCCGCGCCCCCGACTGGTCGACCAGCGCTTCGACGTGCCCGTCTCGGTCGACGAGGCGCTGTGCATCGACGGCTGCAACCTGTGCGTCGAGGTGTGCCCACTCGACGCCCTCGCCATCGACCCCGAGACCAACAAGGCCTACATGCAGGTCGATGAGTGCTGGTACTGCGGCCCGTGCGCGGACCGCTGCCCCACGGGCGCCGTCACCGTCAACATTCCCTACCTCCTGCGCTGACCCGACCAGAGAACGAGGAACCCATGCCCATCACGAACCGGTCACTGGCGGCGATCGCCGCCGTCGTCCTCGCCTCCGGCGGTCTGAGCGCCTGCTCGGTCGCCGGAGGAGCCGAGGGAGACTCCGACAACGTCATCGTCATCGGCTACCAGTCCAAGACCATCAACACCGTCACCGCCGGCACGCTGCTGCGCGACCTCGGCTACTTCGAGGAGCGGCTGGAGGAGCTCGGCGACTACAAGGTCGAGTGGCAGGACTACGACACCGGCGCCCCGATCACCGCCCAGATGCTGGCCGGCAAGATCGACATCGGCTCGATGGGCGACTATCCGCTGCTGATCAACGGATCGCGGGCCGGGACCGACGACCACGGCACCTCGATGATCGCGGTCACCGGCTACAACCCGCACGGCGCGCTCAACGGCGTCGTGGTCGCGCAGGACTCCGACGTCACCAGGCTCTCGGACCTCGAGGGCGCGAGCATCTCCGCCAGCGTCGGGTCGGCCGGGCACGGCACCCTCGTCCAGGCGCTCGACAAGGAGGGTCTCGACCCCAACGACGACGTATCGGTCGAGAACCAGGACCCCAGCGTCGGCGCTGCGGCGCTCAAGGGCGGCTCCGTCGACGCGGTTTCGCAGTTCGTCGCCTGGCCGGGACTCCTCGCGTTCCGCGACAACGCCCGACTGATCTACGACGGCGGCCAGCTCGACCTGCCCACCCTGCACGGCACCGTCGTTCGCAACGAGTTCGCCGACCAGCAGGGCGAGATCGTCGACGCCTTCCTCAAGGCCCAGATCGACGCCACCGACTACCTGCACGAGCACCCGCTCCGAGCTGCCGAGATCGTGGCTGACAAGACGGGTCTCCCGCCCGAGGTCGTCTACCTCTACAACGGACGCAACGGTGTCTCCACCTTCGACACCACCATCAAGCCAGATCAGGTCGCGGCCCTCGAGCACGACGTCCCGTTCCTCAAGTCGATCGGTGTGCTCACCGACCCGGTCGACCTCGACGCCTTCATCGACGACACGCTCATCGAACAGGCCTACGGGACGAAGTACCACACGGCAGTCGGGTCCGAGGAGAACCCGGCGGCCATCGAGGGTCGCGACCAGGTCTGCGGCGACAAGATCACGGATCCCGCGCTGGCCGGCGAGATCTGGGTCGACGGTGAGCCGGACACCCGCCCTGTTGCGAGCCCGGTGTGCCTCCTGCGCAACGTCAACGCCGTCGAGGCCGACGGCGACGAGCTGCGGGCCGCCTACCTGCCCGACGCGGTGACCGGTACCCGCTGGTTCGCCGACCGCATGGTCTGGTTGCAGGACGGCCAGGAGCTCGTGCCCTTCGCGACCGAGGAGTCGGCCGAGCAGTACCGCGCCGACCACCCCGGGTCAACGTCGCTGACGTGGGAGCAGGCGCTGGAGGCTGCCGGATGACCGCCGTCCTCGAGACCCGCGACCCGGCTGCCCTCGTCGCTCCGCCGGCGGTGGAGCCCGGGCGGGCCCGACGGCGCCGGAACCGCGGGCGCGGCCTGCGCCGCTGGGCAGTGCGCCTCGCCTCGCTGGTCGCGGCCGTCCTCGTCTGGCACGTGCTGACCGAGCAGGACGTGGTGTTCTGGCTGCGCTTCAACCAGATCCCCGGTCCGGTCGAGGTCTACCAGGCGTTCCGGCTGCAGCTCGCGACGCCCCTCTACTACCAGGACCTGGCCCAGAGCCTGCTCCGGATCCTGTCCGGCTTCGCGATCGCAGCCGTCGCCGGGATCGGTCTCGGCATCATGCTGGCCCGCTCGACGTGGGCCGCCGACGCGCTGCAGCCCCTGCTGGAGGTGGTCCGCCCGATCCCGGCCATCGCGCTGGTCCCGGTCGCGATCCTGCTCTTCCCCACCAACGAGCAAGGGATCGTCTTCATCACCTCGACTGCCGCGTTCTTCCCGATCCTGGTCAGCACCCGGCACGCCGTACGCGCCCTCCCCACCGTCTGGGAGGACGCCCTGCTGACGATGGGAGCGGGCCGCCGACGGGTGCTGAGCACGGTGGTCCTGCCCGGGATCGTCCCGGGCATCTTCGGTGGCCTGTCGGTCGGGATGGGCGTCGCGTGGATCTGCGTGATCTCCGCGGAGATGATCTCCGGGGACTTCGGACTCGGCTACCGCACCTGGCAGGCCTACACGATCGTCGACTACCCCCACGTGCTCGTCGGCATGTTGTCGATCGGCGCCATCGGCTGGCTGACGTCGGGTTGTGTCGAGCTCGTCGGTCGCCGCCTCACTCGCTGGCTCTCGTCCGAACAGAGGAGCGCATGATGAACGACCACTCACCCTCGGCCGTCCGGGCCACCGACCTCACGCTCGGCTATGCCGGGGAAGCGGTCGTGGAGAACGTCGACCTCGACATCACCCCGGGCGAGATCCTGGTCGTCCTCGGGCACTCCGGCTGTGGGAAGTCGACCCTGCTGCGGGCCATCGCCGGCCTGATCAAGCCACTGCACGGCGAGGTCGTCGCCGACGGCCGTCGGGTCGTCGGGCCCGACGCCGACCGGGCCCTGGTCTTCCAGGAAGACGCCCTGCTGCCCTGGCGGTCGGCCCGGCGCAACGTCGAGCTGCCCCTGGTGGTCCAGGGGGTCGGTCGTCGCGAGCGCCGTCGGCGGGCCGAGGAGTGGCTGGCGAGAGTGGGACTCTCCCGCTTCTCCGAGCGCCTGCCCGGCCAGCTCTCCGGCGGCATGCGACAGCGGGTCCAGCTGGCCCGGGCGCTGGCCGGCGAGCCCGGGGTGATCTGCATGGACGAACCCTTCGGTGCACTCGACGCCCAGACCCGGGCCTCCATGCAGCGTCTGCTGATCGAGGCGTGGACGGCGTCGGGCTGCACGGTCGTCTTCGTCACCCACGACGTCGACGAGGCCCTCGTGCTCGGCGACCGGATCGTGGTCCTGGGCCGCTACGGCGTGGTCTCACAGCACCGGGTCGAGCACCCGCGGGATCCCGCACGCCCGCCCGGGGCACAGTTCCGCGCCCGGGTGCTGGAGGAGCTGTCGAACACCCAGTCGCTGGCCCCGATCGACGAGAGGCAGGCCGTCGCATGAACACCCCAACGAACACCACCTTCCAGGCTCCTCCCGTGACCGAGCGGCGCGAGCTCGAGTGCGACGTGCTGGTCATCGGCGGCGGCACGGCCGGCACGATGGCCGCGATCACCGCCGCCGAGGCAGGGTCCAACGTGCTCCTGATGGAGAAGGCGCACGTGCGCCACTCTGGTGCCCTCGCCATGGGCATGGACGGCGTCAACAACGCCGTCATCCCGGGCAAGGGGACGCCCGAGGACTACGTCGCGGAGATCACCCGCGCCAACGACGGGATCGTCAACCAGAAGACCGTCAACCAGACGGCCACCCGTGGCTTCTCGATGGTGCAGCGCCTCGAGCGCTATGGGGTGAAGTTC
>JBJMIQ010000022.1:0-30493 GCA_045806805.1 Nocardioides sp.
TCGCTGTTCGAGGGCGACCGCAACGCGTTCTTCGAGGCCGGGGCGGAGTACCAGCTCTCGAAGGTGGGCCGGCAGTTCATCGCGGGTGTGCTCCACCACGCCAGTGAGATCAGCGTCGTGACCAACCAGTGGGTCAACAGCTACAAGCGCCTGCTCGGTGGCGGTGAGGCACCGCCGTACATCTGCTGGGGCCACAACAACCGCTCCGCCCTGATCCGGGTACCCATGTACAAGCCCAACAAGGGCCAGTCGACCCGGATCGAGCTCCGCACGATCGACGCCGCCTGCAACCCCTACCTCGCGTTCGCCGTCGTCCTCGCGGCCGGGATGAAGGGCGTGGAGGAGAACTACGAGCTGCCGCGCGAGGCCGAGGACGACATGTGGTCGCTCACCGAGCGCGAGCGCAAGAGCCTCGGGATCGAGCCCCTGCCCAAGACCCTCTACGAGGCGATCGGCATCGCCGAACGGTCCGAGCTCCTCGCCGACACCCTCGGGGAGCACGTCTTCGACTTCTTCCTCCGCAACAAGCACGCGGAGTGGGAGGACTACCGCGGGCAGGTGTCGGCCTTCGAGCGCGACCGGATGCTGCCGGTCGTCTGACGGAGACGACGTGAGCGACCTGTCCTTCTACAGCCCCGGCCGCACCAGGCAGCTGGGGATCTTGCTGTGGGCGGCCATCGCGATGTCCGGGCTCGCCGCGGGTCTGGCCGGATGGCTGGTCGGGACCGGCTTCGCGCGCCCCGCGATCGTCGTTGCCGTGCCAGCGATCCTCGTGCTGGCTACGTCCGGGATGGCCCTCAGCGCGCTGCGGGCCGGCGCTCGTGCCGCCAAGTCGTGGTCGACGGCCGCCGGCGCGGTACTGATCGTCACCGGCTTGTTGTTCGCGCAGACCGCCGTCAGCATCCTGCCCTCGATGGTGGGGATCCTGCTCGTCCTCCTGGCCCTCCTGGGCGACCGCGGCGAGCGCTGAGGTCCGTGATGCCTGCCCGTCTGCTGGTCATCGAGCACGAACCGGGCGCCCCCGTCGCACACCTCGGCACGTGGCTCGTCGAGGCGGGCGCCGCCCTCGAGGTGTGCCGCCCCTGGGCGGGAGACGAGGTGCCCGGCCTCGCCGGCTACGCCGGCTTTGTGATCCTCGGCGGCTCGATGGGCGCCAACGACGACCACACGCATCCGTGGCTGGCCGCCGTCAAGGAGCGGATCCGGGAGGCCGCCGAAACCGGGCTACCCACACTCGGCCTCTGCCTCGGTCACCAACTGGTCGCCGTCGCGCTCGGCGGCACGGTGCAGGTGAACCCACGAGGCCAGCAGGTAGGTCTGTACGACGTGGGGTGGCGGCCGGAGGCCGCGGACGACCCCCATTTCTCGCGCTTCCCGTCGCAGATCCGCGGAATCCAGTGGAACAGCGACATCGTCACGGCCCTATCCGAGGGGGCGGTCACCCTGGCCGCCACCGCCGACGACGAGCTCCAGGTCGTGCGGTTCGCGCCCAGGGTCTGGGGAGTCCAGCTCCATCCCGAGGCCGACGAGCCGGTGGTGCGGTCGTGGGCGGCCGGTGACCGTGACGACCACCTCGAGCGCGGGATCGACCAGGCCGCCGTACTGGCGGAGATCGATGCGGCTCGCGCCGAGCTCGACGAGGCATGGCGCCCACTGGCGACCGGTCTCGTCGCCCTGGCCGAGGCGCCGCGGTGACCCGGAACACCACCACCAGCAAGGGCAGCCTGGTGCGGATGGGCTTCGTGGACGCGGAGCACTCGCTGGCCAACCTCGATCAGCTCGGAGAGGCCGCCGACCCACTTCTGGCGGTCCTCGCCCGCACCTCCGATCCCGATCTCGCCCTCCACGGCCTGGTCCGTCTGGCCGAGGCGGCCGACAACGACGGAGAGCTGCTTTCCGCCGTGGCCGACGACGAGGGCACCGCGATGCGGCTGCTGTCAGTGCTCGGCGCCAGCAGTGCCCTGGCCGACCACCTGGTCCGCCACCCCGGTCACTGGACGGAGCTCGCCGACCCCACGCTCGGCTCCACCCGCGCGGCCGCCTTCGCGGTCCGCGCGGAGCTGCTCCGCGCGGTCGGCGCCGACCCGCACGACGCGGCTCCGGTAGCAACGCTCGCGGATGGAGAGGCGGTGGACGCGCTGCGCGTGGAGTACCGCCGCATCCTGCTGCGCCTGGCGGCCCGCGACCTCGCACACCACGAGGGCGTCGATGACGTCGCGGCTGAGCTCTCCGACCTCGCGGCCGGGACGCTCGAGGCCGCGCTCGCCGTGGCCCGGGCCCGGACGGGCGAGGTGGCCGCCAGCACCCGCCTCGCTGTGATCGCGATGGGCAAGTGCGGAGGCCACGAGCTCAACTACGTCTCCGACGTGGACGTCATCTATGTCTTCGAGCCCACCGACGCCGCCCACGAGGCCGCGGCTGCGCGGGTCGCCTCCCAGCTGGCGGGACACCTGATGAAGGTGTGCTCCGAGCACACGCGGGAGGGCACGATCTGGCCGGTCGACGCGGCGCTGCGTCCCGAGGGCAAGGCCGGTCCGCTCGTCCGCACCCTGGCCAGCCACCAGGGCTACTACGAGCGGTGGGCCAAGACCTGGGAGTTCCAGGCGCTGCTCAAGGCACGTCCGGTCGCCGGAGACCTGGCCCTGGGCCAGCAGTACGTCGACATGATCGGCCCGATGGTCTGGCGGGCCGCCGAACGCGATGGTTTCGTCGAGGACGTCCAGGCCATGCGCCGGAGGGTGGTCGAGCAGCTGCCCGCGCGAGAGGCCGAGCGGCAGCTCAAGCTCGGCCCCGGTGGCTTGCGCGACGTCGAGTTCGCCGTCCAGCTGCTGCAGCTCGTGCACGGCCGGGCCGACGAGCGCATCCGGGCACCGGCCACGCTCAGCGCGCTGGCCGAGCTGACCGAAGGCGGCTACGTCGGGCGGGAGGACGGAGAGGCGCTGCACGACGCCTACTCATTCCTGCGACAGCTCGAGCACCGCATCCAGCTGCACCAGCTGCGACGTACCCACGTGGTTCCCGAGGACGAGACCGCCCTGCGCCGGCTCGGCCGCTCGATGGGTTTCGTTCGCGACCCGGTCGAGGCCCTGGACCGGGCCTGGCAGCACCACCGACGTGAGATTCGGCGGCTGCACGAGAAGCTCTTCTACCGACCCTTGCTCGGCGCCGTCGCCAGGATCGCCGGCTCGGAGGCACGCCTGACGCCCGAGGCCGCCGGGGACCGACTCGCCGCGCTCGGTTACGCGGACCCGAAGGGCGCCCTGCGCCACCTCGAGGCACTCACCAGCGGGGTCACCCGTTCCAGCAGCATCCAGCGGACGTTGCTGCCGGTGATGCTCGAGTGGTTCGCGGACGCCCCCGACCCCGACGCCGGCCTGTTCGGCTTCCGCCGGATCAGTGAGTCCCTGGGCGGTACGCCGTGGTACCTCCAGACCCTCCGCGACGAGGGCCAGGTGGCTGAACGCCTGGCCCGGCTGCTCGCGACCTCGCGCTACGCCACGGACCTGCTCGAGCGCGAGCCACAGGGCGTGCGGATGCTGGGGGAGGACCTGACCCCGCTCGACTCCGAGTCGCTCACCACCGAGATGGTGGCCACGGCGGGGCGGCAGGAGGAGCCGGGCGATGCGGTGCGCGCCATCCGCGCGATCCGTCGTCGCGAGCTGTTCCGGATCGCGGTCGGCGACCTGTTCGGGGAAACCGAGGTCGACGACGTCGGCGCGGGGCTGTCCCGGCTCACCGACGCCACGCTGGAGGCCACCCTCGACGTCGCCGGCCGGGCGGTCCGGGCGCAGCGGGATCTCGACGCGTCGCCGACCCGAATGGCGATCGTGGCGATGGGCAGGTACGGCGGTTTCGAGCTGTCCTACGGCAGCGATGCCGACGTGCTGTTCGTCCACGACCCACAGCCCGGGGCCGACGCGCACGAGGCGTCGACCTACGCCCACGCCGTCGCCAACGAGCTTCGCCGACTGCTCCTGCTGCCGGGTGACGACCCGGCGCTCCAGGTGGACGCGGACCTGCGCCCGGAGGGCAAGCAGGGTCCGCTGGTCCGCACCCTCGACTCCTATGCCTCCTACTACGCCAAGTGGTCGAAGGTGTGGGAGGCGCAGGCGCTGCTCCGCGCGGAGGCAGTCGTGGGGGACGAGGACCTGCGACGACGCTTCACCGAGCTGATCGACCCGCTGCGCTACCCCTCCGACGGGCTCTCGCGCGAGGCCGTCGTCGAGATCCGCCGGATCAAAGCCCGGGTCGACGAGGAGCGGCTGCCGCGCGGCGCCGACCGCAACACCCACCTCAAGCTGGGTCGGGGCGGGCTCGCGGACATCGAGTGGACCGTGCAGCTGCTGCAGCTCCAGCACGCCGGCGAGGTGCCCGGACTGCGCACCCCGCGCACGCTCACCGCCCTCGGCGCGGCCGCCGAGGCGGGCCTGCTCGAGACGAAGGACGCCGAGTGGCTCGCCCACGGCTGGCGCACCGTCAGCCGGGTGCGCAACGCGGTGACCCTGGTGCGTGGCCGACCCGGGGACCACCTGCCGCGCGACACCCGGGAGAAGGCAGCGGTCGCGAGCGTCATGGGCTACCCCCCAGGAGCCTCGGCGGAGCTGGTCAACGACTACCTGCGGCACACGCGGCGGACACGTGCCGTCGTGGACCGGGTCTTCTGGGAATGAGCTCCCCATCGACTTGCGAAGGGGAAGCGACCCCGGTGAGGCTTTTCCGGTGTCCGACTTCCTGAGCCGATTCCGCGAGCGTGCCGCTGCGGTTGACGGCACCGTCTTCGGGCACCCGATCGAGACACCAGGGGCCACCCTGCGTCGGCTCGGCGACATCGCCGACGAGCTCGAGGTGCAATGGGACTCGTACGGCGTGCGCGGTCCGGTCGCCGTGCTGGAGGACCAGGTCGCCGACCTCTTCGAGCGGCCTGCGGCATTCTTCCCCAGCGGCGTGATGGCACAGCAGGCCGCGCTGCGGGTGTGGTGTGACCGCGCCGGCACGCGCCGGGTCGCGATGCCGGACCTCTCCCACCTGCTGGTGCACGAGATGGACGGGCCTCGTCGGCTGCATGGCTTCGAGATCGAGCACCTCACCCGTGGGCCGGAGGTGGCCACGGCGGAGTCGCTTCGCGCCGTGGTCGGCACCCTGGGCGCCGCGCTGGTCGAGCTGCCGCTGCGCGACGCGGGCTGTCGTCTTCCGACCTGGGAGGAGCTGGCCGAGCTGTCGGTGTCCTCACGTGACCGGGGGGTGGCGCTGCATGTCGACGGTGCCCGGATCTGGGAGTCACAGCCTCGGTGGGGCAGGCCGTTCCCCGAGATCGCGGCCCTGACCGACAGCATGTACGTGTCCTTCTACAAGGGTCTCCGCGGCCTCGCGGGAGCGGCGCTGGTGGGTCCTGACGACTTTCTGGCCGAGGCCCGGGTCTGGCGGACACGGATGGGCGGCACGCTCTACCGCTCGACCCCTGAGGCGCTGGCAGCGCTGGCGGGGCTGCGTGACCTGCTTCCTCGGATGGGGGAGTGCTACGCCTGGGCGCAGGCGCTCGCGGCGGAGCTCGCCGAGCTCGGGATCACCCCCAACCCGAGCGAGCCGCACACTCCGACGTTCCTCCTGCATGCCCAGGGTGACGAGGTCGAGGTCAACGAGCGGCTTCTCTCGGTCATGGACCGCGAGTGCCTGCGGCTGTGCGGACCTTGGTGGGCAGCCCTCGAGCCGGGCCGGGTGACCACGGAGGTGGTGGTGTCGACGCCCGCCCTCACGCACGAGCCTGCCCACGTGGCCAGGTTGCTGGCGGAGATCGCCGGCGGGGTGACTGCCACGATCGAAGCTGTCACCTTCAGTTAGAGTGAAATAAAGGTATATACTTCTCGTATGCAGACATCAGCCTCAAGGCTTCACTATGGCTGAAATGAAGGAACTGACTTCAGCAACGCTGATCGGCGACATGATCGGCTCGCGCCGCGCCCACGACCGCGGCAGCCTGCACATGAGGCTGGCACACGCCCTGACCGAGGTCAACGAGCAGTGCGCGCCGACCACGCCGCTGCGGATCACCGTCGGCGATGAGTACCAGGGAACCTTCCCGACCGTCGGCACGGCCGTGCAGGCCACGCTGCGACTCCGTCTCGCGATGCTGCCCGAGTTCGACCTGCGGCACGGCCTCGGCTGGGGCACGGTGCGGGTCCTCGAGGAGCAGCCCCGGGTCGAGGACGGCCCGGGCTGGTGGGTGGCGCGCGACGCGATCTCCGCGGTCCACGCGGCGGAGGGTCGGCCCAGCAGCCGTGAGCGCCGGACCGCCTATCGGCGGGTCGACGGAGTCGAGGGTCCAGATCCTGCCGCCATCGAGGCGATCCTCGTCCTGTGCGACAGCGCACTGGCCCGCCTGTCGCCCCGCTCCCTGACGGTGCTGCGTGATCTGATGTCGGGAAGCAGCCAGCGGGAGGTGGCCGAGCGGCTGGGGATCAGCGCCTCCGCCGTCTCCCAGCGGGTGCGCAGCGACGGGCTGGCCGCGCTGGTGGCCGCGGACCAGGCGATGGGAGACATCCGATGAACCACCCCACGAAACCGCTCGCTGCGCTCACGCTTTCGCGGGGACCCCGATGAGCTGGATCGCGGTGCTGCTGATCGGCATCGGGATCGCCGACCTGGTGCAGTCGGTCCGCCCGGTCCGGACCGTTCCGGAGTGCGTGGGCGCGATCGTCGCGGTGCTCTTCGGGCTGTGGGCGGGGCTGACCTCGGTGGGCGACGTGGTGGCGCTGGTGGTGATCGCGGCGGTCGTCGTGGTCTGGGGCCAGACCGTGACCCGTGCTTTTGCCGGCCGCCGGCCGGCCTCTCTGCCCCTGGCCGTGCTCGCGGCCGCACTGCTGGTGGGTGTCTTCCTCGCGAGCCTGGCCGGTCCGGTGGCCGGGTTCTTCGGGGCCTGGGTCCAGGGGCTACCCCTGGCCGTGCTCTCCGACCTGGGTCCGGAGCGGGCGCTGCTGCTCGTCGGCATCCTGCTGGTCCAGCTCAGCACCGGCAACGTCGTCGTACGACTCGTGCTGATGGCGACCGGAACGGTCAATCCCGCCCGGCACGGCGGCGCCGGTGACCCCGAGACGCAGCTGAAGGGTGGGCGCCTGCTCGGCCCGATGGAGCGGGTGGTGATCGTGGGGCTCGGTGCGGCGGGGCAGCTCACCGCGGCGAGCATCGTGATCGCGGCCAAGGGGTTGCTGCGGTTTCCCGAGCTCTCATCGGACCGCGAGCAGGAGCGGATCCACCGGCTCACCGAGTACTTCCTCGTCGGCAGCTTCGTCAGCTGGCTCCTGGCACTCTCCTCACTGGTGCTGCTGGTGCCCTGAGCGTGGTCGAATGGGTCCATGACCACGCCACCCGACAAGACCGTGACCGCCGACCGCGCTGCGGAGCTGTTGCGCCTGCACCAGGATCCCGCGCTGCTCACCGTGGTCAACGTCTGGGACGTCGTGAGCGCCCGCGCCGTCGCCGCGGCGCCCGGCACCAAGGCGCTGGCGACCGCCAGCCACTCGATCGCCGCGACGTTCGGTTACCCCGACGGTGAGCAGATCCCGGTCGAGCTGATGCTGGACATGGTCGGCCGGATCGTCGCCGACAGCGACCTGCCGGTGACCGCCGACCTCGAGGGCGGGTACGGCGACGCCGCGGAGACCGTTCGCCGGGCCATCGGCGTGGGGGTGGTGGGCGCCAACATCGAGGACCAGATGAAGCCGTTGCCGGAGGCGGCCGCGCAGGTGGAAGCCATCATGCGCGTGGCCGCGGAGGAGGGCGTCGACTTCGTCCTCAACGCCCGCACGGACGCGTTCGTGCTCGGCCGCGACCGCGAGCCGTCTGCTGTGATGGATGACGCGCTCGAGCGGGGCCGGGCGTTCCTCGACGCCGGGGCGCCGGTGGTCTTCGTGCCGGCCGTGCTCTCGGAGGAGCAGGTCACGACGTTCGTCGAAGCGTTCGGGCCCCAGCGGCTGAGCTGCATCGGCATTCCCGGCCTGCCCTCACTGGCTCGGCTCGAGGAGCTCGGTGTGGCGCGCGTGTCCTACGGTCCCATGCCGCAGCGGGTTGCCCTCACCGCGCTGCAGGAGCTGGTCGAGGAGATCCACCGCGGCGGTGGAGTCCCCTCGACCATGCGACCCCTGAACTGATCCCTGTCGTGACGCGGGCGGTCAGTACATGACGCCGGAGATGCGCGTCCCGTGGGTGTCGCGCCTGACCCGCTGAGTTTCCGGCGTGAGGTACACCGGGCAGTCGCCGTGCGCCAGCATGGCGCGGGTGACCGGTCCGAGGTGGCCTCCCAACGGCAGCAGGTGGTGGCGACGACCGACGATCAGCAGCTCCGACTCGCGAGCGGCCTCGAGCAGCGTGTCGGCTGGTGGCGCATTGCAGATCTCCAGGCTCGCCCTCACGTCCGGGAACTCCATGTGGATGCCGTCGAGGATCGGTCCGAGCTCACGCCGGGTCGAGGCATCCCGGTCGGACCGGTACTCCTGGTCGAGGCTGGATGGCTCCCAGTCGGTGTCCAGCCACCAGGTGTGGATCGCCGCCAGCTTCGCGTGACGTAGCCGTGCCTCCTCGAAACCGGCCCGCAGCAAGGCAGCCGCCTCCTGGCCGTCCTGGAGGCCGACCGTCACCACCGGCGACCGTTCGGTGCGGGTCCAGCCCTCGGGAACCGAGACGACCGGGACCGCTGTCTTGGCTGCCACTGCATTCACCGTCGAGCCGGTGACCATCCTCCGGGCGCGGCTGAGCCGGCGATGCTGAAGGACGACGATGCGGCCATGGTTCGCGCGATGCACGAGGTGGCTGATCAAGGCGCCGTCATCCACGCGCTCGGCCGTGATCCGGGCGCGGCCGTCGGTCAGGACGCGGGCGCGCGCCACCGCCTCGGTGATCGTGGAGTCGGCGTCCTCGAGGATTCCGCCGTAGACGCCGGCGTAGGCCTCCACGGCCGGCATCCGGAGGACGTGGATGATGTGCAGGGGTGCGTCAGCGAGGACTGCCTCACGGGCGGCGTACTCGATGGCTGACGGCGAGCCGTCGAGGCTGATGCAGCAGATGACTGCAGGGGTCGGGTCGGTCATGGTGGTCACCTCTCTCCCGACCCCTGCCCACCAGTATGAGCCGCCTCGGTGACCGGTATAGCCAGATTGAATGTGCAATCTGGTCTTGGACCAGAGCTGGCCGCGGCTAGCTGTTGCTGGACTTGCCGCCCTTGCGGCCGGCCTTCTTCTTCTGCGCCGTCGTCCCACCCTGCGAGCTGTTGCCGCCGGAGCCGCTCTTCTTGCCTCCGCGCGAGGACGCGCCCTCGGAGTTCGAGATCTTGGCCGCGCGCTCCTTCGACATGCCCTTGTCCTTGAGGGCTTCGTACTGCTTCTCGTTCTTCACGTTTGCCGAGCGTCCACCTGGCATTTCGCACCTCCTGCGTGATCCCGTACGCCGTACCCCGTCCCGCGCCCCCACATGCCGAGGAGAGTGACTCCGGTCGCATGCCCCGCTGGACTCGGGGTAACGAGGTCCTCTAGAACCCGAGACCCCAGGAGGCCCCCATGCGCGTCGGCTACTTCCTCTCCTGCGAGGAGTACGCGCCCGAGCAGCTCGTCGAGCAGGCAGTGGCCGCGGAGGCCGCCGGCTTCGACGCGCTCTGGATCAGCGACCACTTCCACCCGTGGAACAACGAACAGGGGGAGAGCCCCTTCGTCTGGTCGGTCATCGGCGCGATCTCGCAGGCATGCTCCCTGCCGGTGACCACGGCGGTCACCTGTCCCACGGTGCGCACCCATCCCGCCGTCATCGCCCAGGCGGCCGCGACCTCGGCGCGGATGCTCGGCGGGAATTTCATCCTCGGCGTCGGGACCGGAGAGGCGCTCAACGAGCACATCCTCGGCGGTCCCTGGCCCTCCCTCGACGTACGGCTGGAAATGCTGGCGGAGGCCGTCTCCCTGATGCGGGACCTCTGGACCGGCGAGGTGATCACACGCCACGGCAAGCACTACCAGGTGGACACCGCGCGCATCTACACGCTCCCCGATCAGCCGCCGCCGATCTACATGTCCGCCTTCGGCCCGAAGGCACTGGAGGTCGCGGGACAGATTGCCGACGGCTTCATCTGTACCCAGGACGACGAGGACATGGTTTCGTCGTTCAAGGAGAAGTCAGGTGGCAAGCCGGCCCAGGGCGGCTACAAGGTGGCCTGGGCGGCGACCGCGGACGAAGGCGTCGACCACGCCCACCGGTTGTGGGCCAACGCCGGGCTGCCAGGGGAACTGGCACAGGTGCTGCCCTCGCCGCAGCACTTCGAGCAGGCTTCCCAGCTCGTGACCCGCTCCTCCACGGCCGACAGCGTGGTGGCGGGCGACAAGGTCGAGGAGCACGTCGAGCAGATGCGATCGTTCGTGTCCGCCGGCTACGACGAGGTGTACGTCGCGAACATGGGACCGAACTACCGGGAGATGATCGAGGCCTACGGCCGCGAGGTGCTGCCCGCCGTGAAGTGAGCCTTCCCTGAGCCGCATCGGGTCGGAGTCCGCGGGGGTAGGCTGGGAAGAGCGCGCGATGTGGGACCTCCGCTTCGTGCTGCGGCGCGCCGCAAGCGCCGAGCCAACCGGCTCTGCCGCTTCCGCTGTCGTGTACCCGACTGTTCAGGAAGTGGTTGTCATGGCGGAGCGTGAGCACATTTCCGATGCCATCACTCACATCTCCCGGGCGCTCAACGCACCCAACGACCTGGACTCGCAGCTCGACGTGATCGTCGACGTAGCGCGGAACTCGATGCCTGAGATCGACCACGCCGGGATCTCGGTGGCTCACCGTGACGGCACCGTGGAGACCAAGGCGGCGACGAGCCAGCTGGTGATGGAGCTGGACCAGCTGCAGTACTCACTGGGCGAAGGCCCCTGCCTCCACGCCATTGAGTCCGATCCCGTCGTCGTGGTGCAGGACGCTCGAAGCGATTCACGTTGGCCGCGGTTCATGAATGCCGCGGTCGAACGCGGGTTGCGCTCGCAGCTCGGTCTGCGGTTGTACCTCGACGAGCACTCGCGGGGCGGACTCAATCTCTACTCCACGTCGAGCGACACCATCGATCCGGAGACCGAGTCCATCGCCGAGCTGTTCGCCTCTCACGCGGCCCTCGCGATGGGCCGGGTCAGGACCGGCGAGAACCTGAGTGCGGCGCTGGCCACGCGGACCACGATCGGGGTAGCGCTCGGCATGGTCATGGAGAGGTACGGCATGGACCGGGATCGCGCCTTCGCCTACCTGACACGAATTGCGTCGAGCTCCGAAACCAAGCTTCGCGAGGTGGCCGAGCACCTCGTGGCTGAGGCCGAGCGTTCTGGACGTCTCGGGTGAACAGCAACCGGTGCACCGGTGTCGCTCTCGGCCCTCGGGGTACCGGTGCGCGGGATGACGTTTGCCGCGGCATGCGTCCTTCTAGGTCCCCGGGGTCCAGCCAGCGGCGTCGGGGACTGCCCATGTCCGCGAGCCGTACTCTCCGATCTTCTGCTGGATCTCGCGGACGGCGTAGGCCAGAAAGTCCTCGTCCTGGGCGGGGTCGAAGGTGCGGGCCGCACCAGCCAGTGCGTCGCAGGCAACCTGCATGATCCGGTCGCCGTCGAGCCCGGGCTCCACGTGCCGGGTCCCGACGTCCAGCGCAACTGACAGGTTGAGCCGGACGACGTAGTCGAGCAGCGCCTCGCGCCTGCGGGGGCTTTGCGTCTCGGCAGCAGTGATCAGCGCACGGGTGGTGCGCTCGCGCCGTTGACGACGGGTCAAGGTGCAGGCGGCCGGGAGGCGATCAGTCGTGTCGCCGGCAGCGTCGGATGAAGGCATCTACGCGGTCAGTTCTGGGGCTCTGAGTGGCGTTGCCGATGGTTTGCAGCAAGCGGGGTCTGGGCCTGGTGCAGGCGGGGCAAGACTACTCCCGACTCATCCCGCTGGAAAGCAGGCGGGTCGAGTGGGTCGGCCGAGTCCCACCGACTCATCGGACTCGCGCATCGGACAGCCGATAACCGGGTACGGCCTGGGCCACTCGGTTCCGACGTTCATTCCGGCAGGAGGCAACGATGGCGACGAGGAAGCAGACCGCGGCAGCGAAGAAGAACATTCGCAAGGCAGGCAAGGCGGCGAAGCAGCAGAAGTCGCTGGCGAACATGCCCAAGTCGACCAAGACAGCCCTGGGCAAGCAGGGTGCGGCCGTGGCCCAGCGCAAGCGCACCGGTTCGAGCAGCCCTAAGACCCGTCAGGAGCTCTATGACATCGCCAAGAAGCGTCAGCTTCAGGGACGCTCGAAGATGGGCCGCGACGAGCTGGCCCGCGCCCTCGGCTACAAGTAAGCCGGATGCCCGGGCGTGTGACACCCACCTGAGGGCCGCTGCAGCCCGAGCTTGGATCCTCGACTCGTGAGGCCGCTGGTCGATCGGCTCGCCGGACGGCACGGCACGGTGGGCACGGGGGTGTACGCCGCAGTCCTCGGCTTCGTGGTCCTCGCGCTCGCCGGGGCCGTGGGGCTGGCCACTCAGCAGCCATGGCTCTTTCCCAGCCTCGGGCCCACCGTCATGCTGTTCTTCGAGAGCGGGCGCGAGCCAACTGCGCGACCCCAGAACGCCCTCGTCGGTCATCTGACAGGGATCGGCGTCGGCGCCCTCCTCCTGTACGGCTTGGGGCTCGAGGGCCAACCACCGGCCACTATCGGTGGGCTGACCACGGGGTACGTCGCCGCCGGAGCGTTGTCGGTAGCCGCGACTTCTCTTGTGCTGCAGATCCTTCGGCTGCCACATCCGCCCGCGGGTGCCTCCACGCTCATCGTGAGTCTCGGGATCCTCACCACCCCGACCGAGCTGGCCATCATGGTCGCCGCCGTCGTGCTGGTGACGCTTGCTGGCTGGGGCGCCAACGCGCTGCTCGGACTGACCCCGGAGCGCGGTCGTTCGTCCTGACCCCGGGCTACCCTCGTCGGGTGAGCGTCCCGCCGCAGGCACCCCGGGTCACGAGGCTGTTCCTGCGGTTCGATCCAGCCGGACTGCTGTACGGCGCAGTCGTCTCCGCGGCCACCCTGGGTGTCCTGGCGGGTTCCCACGAGTCCACGCGCGTCGCGGTGGCAACCCTGGCAGTGCTCCTCGTGTACTGGTCGGCGCACGTCTACATTCACTCGTTCTCCAAGCAGTTGAGGGGAGTGCACCGGGGGTTGTTCGTGCAGCGCACGACCGAGTCGGCACGCGAGGAGGTCGGTGTCCTCCTCGGCGGTTTGCCCGCCCTCGTGCTCTACGTGGTCCTGGTGGCGGTGGGGGTCGAGCCGCCGACGGCCGGCTACATCGCCTTGTTCTTCGTGGTCGTGCTGCTCTTCACCGTGGGCTACCTCGGCGCGGTCCGGGCCGGACTCACCCGACGCGTCGCGCTGGTGGAGGCCGCGGGCGCGGGCAGCTTCGGCGTGGTGATCGTCCTGATGAAGGCACTGCTGCACTGACTGACGACACCCACCCGGGCCCGCCCTTCTGAGCCATGGGTCTCAGGGATCCTCAGCAATAACGTCGAAGGATCTGCACACACGGCCGCCATCGACGAGAAAGGTCGACACGATGACATCAGGCTTCGTTCCCTACACACCGGACGTCGAAGTGGTCGAGCCGCGGTTCGACGAGAACATCGGCACGGTGATCGACAAGACCGAGGACTACATCGCCCGGTCTGCCACCGCCGAGGGCCCGGGCGGCACCGTCCGCGACGCACACGCCAAGGGGTACGGCGTCGTCCGGGGAGAGGTGGACATCCTGGGCGGACTGCCGGGCGAGTACGCGCAGGGCATCTATGCCTCGCCGGGGACGCACGGCGCGCTCATCCGCTTCTCCAACGGTTCACCGCACGCCGGAGCCGACGCGCGGCTCGGCACGTCGGTCGGGATGGCGCTCAAGATGTTCGACATCGCGGGGGAGTGCCTGCTCGAGGACGAGCCGGACACCCACACGTTCGACTACACCACGATCAACGCGCCGATCTTCTTCTGCAACACCGTCGAGCACTACCTCTTCCTCCAGGACCTCTTCCTGCAGGCCTCCACCTACTTCGCCCACGGTCCCTCCGGGGCTCACCGCTTCTACACAGACTTCGTGACCGGGAAGGGGACGCTGGAGGAGGACGACTGGGCCTGGGATGAGCTCATGGCCATGCTCAAGCTGAAGATGATCCCCTCGGTCAACCCCCTGCTCTCCAGCTACTGGTCGATGGGCGCGGCGCGGCACGGTGACTACATCGCCAAGGTGCGGATCGCGCCAGAACCCCACTGCGCCGACGCCGTTGTGCGCCGGGACATCGAACCCGGGCTTGTCTCGGAGCTGACCCGGCCGGCGTTGGTGGCCGAGCTGCAGGAGCGCCCCTATGCGTTCGACATCCAGGTGCAGCTGTGTGCGGACCTGCAGCGGATGCCGGTCGGCGACCTCACCGTGGAGTGGCCCGAGTCGCTCTCCCCCTACCTCACGGTGGCCAGGCTCAGGATCCCGCAGCAGGACATCTCAGGTCCGGAAAACGTCGAGAAGATGGACTCGCTCTCCTTCACCCCGTGGCGGGTCACCGCCGAGCACGCTCCGCTGGGCAGCATCATGCGCGCCCGCAAGGAGGTCTACCGACGGTCCTCGCTCCTGCGCCACGCGGTCAACCATCAGAAGCGCGCGGAGCCGCGCAGCGCCGACGAGGTGCTGCCCCTGACACACCACCACGACTGGTAGGCCGACTAGGGCCGGAACTCGGTGTCGACCACGTCGGTCCGGCCGGCGAGGTCGATCAGGTCCGCGATGGACTCGACCGACCACGTGGGCCGGTACGGGAAGTCCTTGACCTGATCGGGGCGCGTGGACCCGGTGCCGACGTGGACCGTCCGCATGCCCGCTTCGAGGCCGCTGATGATGTCGGTGTCCATGCGGTCACCGATCATCACTGCGGTCTCCGAATGCGCGCCGAGCCGGTTGAGAGCACTCCGCATCATCAGCGGGTTCGGCTTGCCGATGTAGTAGGGCTGCCGACCGGTCGCCGTGCTGATCAGTGCCGCCACCGATCCGGTCGCCGGCAGCTTGCCCTGCTGGCTCGGTCCGCTGGTGTCCGGGTTGGTGGCCAGGAACCTGGCCCCTCCGTCGATCAGCCGAATTGCCTTGGTGATCGCCTCGAACGAGTACGTGCGGGTCTCGCCGAGCACCACGTAGTCGGGTTCGCGGTCCGTCATGACGTAACCGATGTCGTGCAGGGCCGTGGTGAGGCCGGCCTCGCCGACGACGTACGCCTTGCCGTCCGGCCGCTGCTCGAGAAGGAACTGCGCCGTGGCCAGGGCGGAGGTCCAGATCGACTCCTCCGGCACATCGATCCCGCTGCCGAGGAGCCGCGAGCGCAGGTCCCGAGGCGTGTAGATCGAGTTGTTGGTCAGCACGAGGAAGGGCCGCCCGGATCCCTTCAGCGCGTCGATGAACTCCTGGGCGCCGCTGATCGGCACCTCCTCGTGCACGAGCACGCCGTCCATGTCCGTGAGCCAGTAGTCGAAGGGCTTGCCTGAGGTCACCGCACCTCCCGGTGGTCGCTGGACAAACCACGCTAGTGGGCGCGCCTCGCTGCGCCCGCAGAGCGGGCGTTGTGTGGAGGAGCCGGGGAACCCGCAGACGTCGAGTCCACGACGTCATTTCCCGGCTCACCACGATCACGCCGGCGGTACGACGCCCGGCAGGACCGGTTCTTGTGGCTCCCATCTCCGCCCCGACCAATCGTCCCAGCCTGATAACCGTGATCCGGCGCGTCTCGTTGAGCCTCCTGATCGCGGTGGTGGTGCCCACGGTGGCCTTCTACGGGTTCTTCGTGGTCGCCGGGGTGTGGACCGCGATCGCGGCTGCGTTGGCGTGGTCCTACGGCGCCATCGCATGGCGCGCCGTGACCGGGCGGCGTACGTCGGGCCTGCTGATCCTTGCCGCGATCCTGCTGACCGGCCGAACCGCCCTCTCAGTCCTCGCGGACAGCACCTGGCTCTACTTCCTGCAGCCGATCATCAGCGACGGCGCTGTCGCCGTGCTGTTCCTGCTCTCGCTCGCCAGCGCCCGGCCGATGGTCGCGCGGCTTGCCGGCGACTTCTACCCCATGGACCACGAGCTGGCGATGCGCCCGCGGATCCGTCGGCTCTTCTGGCATCTGACGGCGCTCTGGGCGATCCTCGGGATCGCCAAGGCGACGATGACGCTGTGGCTCCTGCAGTCCCAGTCGCTCGAGACGTTCCTCCTGGTGAAGAGCATCTCGATGCTGGCGATCAACGTGTTCGCCGGGTTCGCGACGGTCGGACTCGCGGCGCTCGTCGCCCGCCGCGAGGGGCTGATGGGCTCGACCCGTGAACTGGCCCCCCAGGCGCTGATCATCGCCTGAGGGGCCCGGCTTCCGCGCGGGATCCGTCAGTTGTTGGCGGGTGCCGCCGAGATGGCCTCGACGAGCTGGGCCACCTGGTCATCGGGCAGGTTCTTGGCGACGTCCGCCTGACTGACCATGCCGATCAGGTCGTGGCCGTCGATGACGGGCAGCCGTCGTACCCCATGGTCGATCATGGTGCGAAGGGCCTCCTCCACCGAGTCGTCGGCACCGATCGTCACCGGCTTCGCGCCGCAGAACTTCTCCACGGTGACGGTCGAGGGGTCACCGCCCTCGGCCACACAGTCGACCACGATGTCGCGATCGGTGATCATGCCCTTCAGCCGGTTGTCCTCGCCACAGATCGGGAGGGCACCGACGTCAAGATCGCGCATCTTCTTCGCCGCGTCGACCAGCGTGTCCCCGGTCTGGGCGCACTCCGCCGTCCCGCTCATGATGTCGCGCGCGCTGCTCATGGTGAATCTCCTTCCTGGACTGCCGGGTTGGCCCGGCCTCCTCGCTGACGAGGGTTCGGTACCCGGCACCCCCTCGGTCATTCACGGTCCGAGGGCTGCGCTGGTCGACGAGACCCGATGGCATGGATGCGAAAGGGCGGGGTAAGGAAGTGCGGTTTCCGGTGGCCTCCCAGCCGGGGGCTCACGCAGCTCGGGCGTCGCCGAACGCTCGGGGAGGCCACCGGTTCCCATCACCAGTCGAGCGGGGGGTGGACGACGTCAGCTCCGGTCGGCGGCGCGGCTGCGCACCAACCGCCTGAGCTCGCTCCGCGTCCGTCGCCCCTCTGGCAGTCGACGGGTCATCCACACGTGGAACATCGCCAAGACCTCGTGGACGTGGAGGTCAGCGTCTTCCCGGTCCGCGCGCTCCGCCAGGT
The DNA here is from genome assembly GCA_045806805.1 of Nocardioides sp. GTDB lineage: Bacteria > Actinomycetota > Actinomycetes > Propionibacteriales > Nocardioidaceae > Nocardioides. The sequence goes on from JBJMIQ010000022.1 coordinate 17,255, forward strand.
CGCTCACCGCCGGCCGCAGAATGTCGTGCCGTCCGATGTAGAGGTCGATCGGCGGAAGTTCACGCAGATCTGCGTGAACCGGGCTGACCAGCGGGTCCGACGGACTCCGAAACCCCGCCCACCAGCGTCCGGCCGCGCGCAGGCCCGACTCCGCGAGCATCGGATCAGTGGGCTCGAGGTCCTCGACCGCCTCCTCGTCGAGGGTGGCATCCAGCCACGGCGAGAGGGCGACCAGAGAGACGGGCCGCGGACCCCCCTCGTCCCGCAGCCGCGTCGCGATCGCCAGGATCAAGGCGCCGCCGGCGGAGTCTCCCATCAGGACCGTCGGCAGCGCGGGATCCTGGGACGCGACAGCGGTGGCCACCTCGACCAGCGCCGGGAGCACCTCGTCGACGGTCGAATCCGGAGCCAGGGGATAGGCGGGCACGCTGACCTCGGCCGGCGCCGACGCCAGTGACCGGACCAGCCGCCAGTAGTCGCGGGTGAGGGGATGGACGTAGCCACCACCGTGCACATACACCACGCGCGCGACCGGGCTGCCACGCCGCGGCCGCACCGCCCAGACGGTCATGCCGGCGACGGTGCGCTCGGTGACGCGGCGGGCCAGGCGTGTCCACCGGGTCGGGCCGCGGTCGCCGCTCCGTTGACGTTTCCGTGCGGTGCGCAGCGTCCGTCGCGTGCCCTCGAACGCCTGCTTGTCCCGCGCCAGCCACATGCCGGCCACGTAGAGCCGCGCGTAGAGCGTCGGCGGTCGGTCGTCCACCTCCCAGCGCACGGACACAGCCTGCCAAATCGTCCCGACCCGGTCTCAGCCGATGTCGCGGCGGCGCGTCTGGGCGGGTGAGTTCACCGTGGCGCAGAACGGCAGCCCCGAGGGGTCGCGGAGTGCGTGCCAGCCACGTCCCGGGCCGATCTCGCCGGCGCCGAGGTCGTTCAGCCGGCCGACCTCGGCGGAGAGGTCGTCGGTCCCCAGGTCGAGATGCGCGCGCACGGGTCCGTCGGGCTCGTCGAGGCGCTGGAACAGCAGCTGGACCGGTGATCCTTCGTCGTCGTGGCACTTCCCGGCGAACTCCGGGGCCCGTGAGTCGACCCAGCGGCCGGGCAGGAAGGCGCGCCAGAACGAGACCTCGCGCTCGTGGGCCGCGACGGGTGAGTCGATGCAGACCTGGACCATCCGGCTGCGGTGCCCGTCGGGCCACGCCACCGGTTCGGGGGGCTCGTGGTCGCCCGCAGCGAGGACGCAGAACGGCAGTCCCCCCGGCGACGCCAGGGTGCGCCACCGCTCGCTCTCGGCGACGAGCCGCGCTCCCCGCTCCTGCGCCAGCCAGGTCGCCGCATCGAGGTCGTGGCACTCGACGTCGATGTGCACGCGGGGCGGTCCGGCGATCTGCTGGAGATGGACGTACGACGTCCCGCGGGGTGGCTCGAAGCTTCGCAGCTCGGGGTGGTCCGGCCACGGGGCGCCGACCGGCCAGCCCAGCGCTTCGGCCCAGAACGTCGCCTGGGCCGGGTGGTGGGATTCGGGTGCGTCGATCACGGCGTGGAGCCAGGTCATGACGAGGCCGTACCCGGGTACGGCGTCGTCATGACCACCACCGTCGCCGACCAGCTGCTTGCCCGACTCCGCGAGTGGGACGTCCACCACGTGTTCGGCTACCCCGGAGACGGGATCAACGGCATCCTCGGCGCGTTCTCACGCGCCGACGACAATCCGCGGTTCATCCAGTCTCGGCACGAGGAGATGAGCGCCCTGGAGGCCGTTGGCTACGCCAAGTTCAGCGGACGTCCCGGCATCTGCCTGGCCACGTCGGGGCCAGGTGCCATTCACCTGCTCAACGGCCTCTACGACGCGAAGCTCGACCACGTCCCGGTGGTCGCGATCGTCGGTCAGACCAACCGGACGGCGATGGGCGGCAGCTACCAGCAGGAGGTCGACCTGCACAGCCTGTTCCAGGACGTCGCCTCCGACTACGTACAAACCGTGACCGTGCCCGAGCAGCTGCCCAACGTCCTCGACCGGGCGATCCGCACCGCCCTGGCGCGTCGCGCGCCGACGGCGATCATCATGCCCAACGACGTCCAGGAACTCGAGTACGTCCCGCCTCCGCACGAGTTCAAGATGGTGCCCTCCAGCCTTGGCGTGAGCTGGCCGCGGGTGGCAGCCGACGACGAGGCGCTCGCCCGGGCCGCGGCGATCCTCAACCAGGGCTCGAGGGTCGCGATCCTGGTCGGCCAAGGTGCGCGGGGGGCTGCCGCCGAGGTCTCCGAGGTGGCCGACCTCCTCGGTGCGGGTGTCGCGAAAGCCCTTCTCGGCAAGGACGTGCTCAGCGACGAGCTCCCCTGGGTCACCGGCTCCATCGGTTTGCTGGGCACCCGGCCGAGCTACGAGATGATGCAGGGCTGCGACACCCTGCTCACCGTCGGCTCGGGGTTCCCCTACAGCCAGTTCCTGCCGGAGTACGACCAGGCGCGGGCGGTTCAGATCGACCTCGACGGGGCCTTCATCGGCATGCGCTACCCCTACGAGGTGAACCTGGTCGGCGACGCCGCCACGACGCTCCGCGCCCTGGCCCCGCTGCTGGAGCGCAAGGAGGACCGGAGCTGGCAGGCCTCGCTCGTGGACAAGGTCCACGAGTGGTGGCAGACCATGGAGGCCGAGGCGGCGGTCGAGGCGGATCCGGTCAACCCGATGCGGATATTCCACGAGTTCTCGCGGCAGGCTCCCGACGACGTCATCATCGCGGCGGACAGCGGGTCGGCCGCCAACTGGTACGCGCGGCAGGTGCGGATGCGCGGGAACATGCGCGGCTCCCTCTCCGGGACGCTCGCGACGATGGGACCGGCGGTGCCCTATGCGATCGGCGCGAAGTTCGCCCACCCCGACCGGCCGGCGGTCGCGTTCGAGGGCGACGGGGCCATGCAGATGAACGGCCTCGCGGAGCTGGTCACGATCGCGCGTTACTGGGAGGAGTGGGATGACCCGCGGCTGATAGTCGTCGTGCTCCACAACAATGACCTCAACCAGGTCACCTGGGAGCTGCGGGCGATGGGTGGCACACCGCGCTTCATCGAGTCCCAGGCGCTCCCGGACATCTCCTACGCCGACTTCGCGAGCTCGGTCGGGCTCGATGCCGCCACGGTGCGCGACCCCGAGCAGCTCGCCGGCGCGTGGCAGCGGGCCCTGTCGGCCGACCGCCCGACGGTGCTGGACATCCACTGCGACCCGGACGTACCGCCCATCCCACCGCACGCGACCCTGGAGCAGATGACGGACATGGCCAAGGCGCTGATCAAGGGCGACACCAGCAGGTGGGGCGTGATCAAGGAGGGACTGAAGACCAAGGCGCAGGAACTGCTCCCGCAGCGTGACGACTAGCTCTCGTCCTCGTCGGCGGCAGCCTCGTCCGTGCGTGTACCGGACTCCCCGGTCTCGGGTGGTCCTTCGGTCTCAGCCTCCTCCTCGTCCGTGATCTCCATGATTCGGGCAATCTCCTCGCGATCCTTCGCAGAGGGGTAGCCCCAGCCGGGCTCGTAGCTGTAGATCTGGCTGAGCAGGTTGCCGTCACTGAGGGTATCGAGGACCTCGACGGAGTCGGGGCCGATGAGACCGGGATGCTCGACGCCGCAGGTCTCGGAGACCTTGAGCAGGTCGCGGCGCAGGGTCTTGACGTAGTTGGTGACCCGGTCCGCCTTGTCGTCAGGGACCAGACCCCGGGCGAGCCACGGGTGCTGAGTGGCCACTCCGGTGGGGCACTCGCCGGTGTGACACTTCTGGGCCTGGACGCAGCCGACCGCCAGCATCGCCTCGCGGGCGACGTTGACCATGTCGGCTCCGAGAGCGAACGCGACCACGGCGTTGTCGGGAAGTCCGAGCTTGCCGGATCCGATGAAGGTCACCTCGTCCTGCATCCCGCGCTTGGCGAACTCGGTGTAGACGCGGGCGAAGCCGAGCCGGAACGGCAGGGAGACGGAGTCGGTGAAGATGAGTGGCGACGCGCCCGTGCCTCCTTCACCTCCGTCGATGGAGACGAAGTCGACGCCGCGTTCCTCACGCTCCATGGTGGTGACGAGGTCACGCCAGAACGACATCTCTCCCACCGCAGACTTGATGCCGACCGGGAGGCCCGTCTCGTCCGCGAGCAGCTCCACGAAGTCAAGCATCGAGTCGACATCGGTGAACTCCGAGTGGCGGGAAGGGCTGATGCAGTCGACGCCCTCAGGGACGCCGCGGGTCTCTGCGATCTCGCGCGAGACCTTCGGGCCGGGAAGCACCCCGCCCAGCCCGGGCTTGGCGCCCTGGCTGAGCTTGATCTCGAGAGCCTTGACCGGGGCGCTCTGCACGAGGTCCTTGAGCTTGGAGAGGCTGAAGCGTCCCTCTTCGTCGCGGCAGCCGAAGTACGCGGTGCCGATCTGAAAGATCAGGTCAGCGCCGTTGCGGTGGTACTTCGAGATGGCGCCCTCCCCGGTGTTGTGCAGGCACCCGGCCTGTGCGGCGCCACGGTTGATCGCCTCGACGGCGTTGCCTGACAGGGAGCCGAAGCTCATGCCCGACACGTTGACCACGGACGCGGGACGGAAGGCGCCGCGCCGGTCCCGGGGACCGCCGAGGACCTTCGCCGAGGGCAGTCTGGCCTCCTGTCCCAGGGAGCCGTGGGTGGGGTAGGCCCGCCCGAAGGTCCGGTGATGGAGGATGACGTTGCCCTCGGAGTGTTCGAGATCGTTGTCGGTTCCGAACCCGAAGTAGTTGTTCTGCAGCTTCGAGGAGGCGTAGACCCAGCGCCGCTGGTCACGGCTGAACGGACGCTCCTCGTTGTTGCCGGCCACGATGTACTGACGGAGCTCGGGACCGATGCTCTCCAGCCAGAAGCGTGCGTGGCCGATGACCGGGAAGTTGCGCAGGATTGCGTGCCTGCGCTGCACGAGGTCGTGGGCGGCCACTGCGCCCACGGCTGCGGCCGCCCCCGCGGCGAGTCTCTTCTTCATGTCGGGGCCGTACCCACTCCGCCAGCCGAGTATCTGACCCATGCCTGGCACTTCCGATCTTCGTCCGGATCGGGTGATGAGACCCGTTGGTCTCGTTGGCATCGTGGTCGGATGGACGGCGATCGCAAGCTTGGCGGCGGGGCCATCGCGTCGCTCACTGGCGTAGGAGTGCTGCTGATCTTCGTCTTCCAGAACACCGACGACGTCCGGTTCCACTTTCTCTTCCTGGACTTCACCTGGCCCATCTGGCTCTACACCATCGTGGTGGCAGTCTTCGGTGCCTTGGTGTGGTTCGGTCTGGGCGTGATCCGTCGTCACCGGCGCCGCAAGGCGCGGCGGGCCGAGCGACGCGGATGAGCAAGAAGGGTGGCGCCGCGCTGCGCTAGGTGTGGCCCCCGCCGAGAGCCGCAGTCACGCCCACGCGTGGGTGTCGAACCCCAGGTGGTTGAGGTGGCCTCGGAGCCGGGCTCCGTCGGCGTCGCGTACCCAGAACCGGTGCCGTTCGGGGGCTCCACGACGCTGGGCCACGAACAGGGAGTGCTTCTCGATCCGGTGCTCGACGATCGCCGCCAGCTCGGGCCAGTAGATCTCCGCCCCGGGGACGGCGGGCAGCTTGCTCAGCGGCGACTGCCGACGGGTCCAGAACATGCGCCGGTTCGTCATGGTCAGCGACCCCGATTCGGCGTCTCCCTCCACGCTCAGGCGCTTGGCAGGGACCTGCCAGGCAACGGCTTCGGGGGCGGAGTGGGGGCTCATCGGGCCAGTGTGGCCTGTCCGGGTCCGAGCCCATGCGAGAACGGCGGAAATGATTGCGAACCTCACCCACCCGGCGGATCGCCGGTAGACCGGACGGGTGTGGCTCAGCCGGATGGGGGTACCCAAGGCTCCTGAACTCGCGCGCGAGAGAGGAGCGGCACCATGAAGGCAGTGACGTGGCACGGACGCCGGGACATGCGGGTCGAGGACGTTCCCGATCCGCAGCTCAAAGAGCCCGACGACGCCATCATCAAGATCACCTCGAGCGGGTTGTGCGGCTCCGACTTGCACCTCTACGAGACCCTCACCCCGTTCATGGGGGAAGGCGACATCGTCGGGCACGAGCCCATGGGCATCGTGGAGGAGATCGGTGCTGACGTGAGCAACCTGACGGTCGGAGATCGCGTGGTGATCCCGTTCCAGATCTCGTGCGGCCACTGCTGGATGTGCGACCGGCAGCTCTTCACCCAGTGCGAGACGACCCAGGTCCGCGAGCAGGGCACGGGCGCGCAGCTCTTCGGTTACAGCAAGCTGTACGGCCAGGTCCCCGGCGCCCAGGCGGAGTACCTCCGGGTCCCGCATGCGGACTTCATGCCGATCAAGGTGCCCGAGGGTCCGCCCGACGACCGCTTCGTGTTCCTCTCCGACGTCCTGCCGACCGCGTGGCAGGCCGTGGCGTACGCCGACGTACCCGCCGACGGCACCCTGCTGGTGCTCGGGCTCGGTCCGATCGGCGACATGTCCACCAGGATCGCCAGCCACCTCGGCCATCGGGTGATCGGCGTCGACCGGGTGCCCGAACGGCTGGCCCGGGTCCAGGCCCGGGGGGTCGAGGTCATCGACCTCTCACAGGTGGACGACGTGGGTGACGAGGTGCGCTCGCTGACCGCCGGCCGGGGAGCCGACGCCGTCGTCGACGCCGTCGGCATGGAGGCGCATGGGTCGCCCGTGGCAGAGCTGGGGCAGCGCCTCTTCGGGGTCCTGCCGAAGCGGTTGTCCAGCGCGATCATGGACAAGGCCGGTCTCGACCGGATGGCGGCCATGTACACCGCCATCGACGCCGTACGTCGTGGCGGCACCGTCTCCCTCAGCGGCGTCTACGGAGGCCAGACCGACCCGATGCCGATGCTCACGCTCTTCGACAAGCAGATCCAGCTGCGGATGGGTCAGGCAAACGTCAAGCGCTGGGTCGACGACATCCTTCCCCTGGTCACCGACGACGCCGACCCGCTCGCCACGGAGGGCTTCGCCACCCACCACCTCCCGCTGGAGGAGGCGCCGGCGGCCTACGAGAACTTCCAGGCGAAGGAGAATGGCACGATCAAGGTGGTGTTCCACCCGTAGCCGTCGTGCCTGGCTGGCTGTCGGCGGGTCAGTCCTCCCACCGAAGGAGCGCAGCCACCCCGCCTCCATGGGCGAGCGACTCGGGCAAGAGCCTGATCTCGGCACCCGAGAGGGTCGCGGCGGCGACAAGGACCCGGTCGGCGGGCAGATCCTGGTTCGTGGGGGTCGCTGCGGGGAGCGGCAGCCCCTCATGGTCACGCGGACGGACCGTCTTCTCCGAGGCCGCGTGGAGGTCGAGGACGAGCTGCTCGACACGTGACTGAACAAGGGCCTCGAGCACCGCCTCCAGCCCGTGGGCGGCACCGGACCCCTGGCCGCGCGCCTGGTCCAGCCGGTCCGAGAGCTCCTTGTCGTCTGCGGCAGCGGTCGCTGCCAGGACGTGCTCGACCTCGCTCCACAGGGCCTCCTGCGAGGCTCCCGCTGCGCGCCCTCCGGACTCGATCTGCACCACGGTCACATCAGGAGCGGCGATCTGGTCGGCGATGTCCGCCCGGGCTCGTACGTCCCCGGCCACCATGACCAGGCGTGGGCGGTACCGGCGCTGGAGCGAACGGACGGCCTCGGCGACCTGGCCAGCATTGCGGTGCCACGCGTTCTCGGCGTTCTGCTGGAACTGTTTCTGCGCCCAGTCGCCCTGAGGGACCTTGGTGATGTGGAACGTCTCACCCTGCACCGACTCGCTGTCGACCGCGGCTCGGGACAGTGCGCGGTGGACATCGATGTCGGCGCCCTCCCGGTCGGCCACGACGAGCACGAACGGGATCGCGCCATCCTCCAGTGCCAGCCAGCCGGACAGGTCGGGCAGCACTTCGATCTCGGTCACCTCGGGATGGATGCTGTGCCCGATCTGCACGTCGTCGAAGACGATCTCCGTCCCGGCGCCCACGATGGTCCGGCGCACCTCGCCGGGCGCGTGAGTGTTCTCCTGGAGTCGCTCACCGATGGACGTGACCAACTTCGGCTCGACCTGCTCGTCCTCGAGGAAATGGCGGACCGTGGTCCATCGTGCGTCCATCTGCTGAGGCGCGTCCTCGCTGTCTCGGCCCACCTCCATGTGGACGGTGACATAGGGGCCTTCGGCATCGAAGATCGGACGAAGGGAGGCTGAGTGCACGGTGTGCTCCTTCCGGAGACGGGTCGCTGAGCCGATCGACGACGTACCCGCGAAGCGGGCAGACAAACGCGCGCCGGCATGCGATGGGAGGGCGCGGGTAAGAAGGGACATGACCATGAAGGCGCCGGTTCTCGCATGAGCGGCCACTACCCACGCCTGGCCATCGTCACCGGCAGCGACTCCGGCATCGGCCAGGCCACGGCGACCCTGCTCGCGTCGGAAGGCTTCGATGTCGGTCTGACCTGTCACGAGGACGTGGAGGGCGTCCGGTCCACTGCCCGCGAGGTCGAGGCACGCGGCCAGCGGTCCTACGTCGAGAACTTCGACGCCGCTGCGCCGGACGCGGGTGACGTCGTCGAGCGGCTGACGCAGAAGCTGGGCGGCCTCGGGGTGCTCGTGAATGTCGCCGGGACCGGCCATCTGGACCGTGTCCTCGAGCTGCCCTTCGACCGGTGGCGCCACGTCCTGGCGACCGACCTCGACGGACCGTTCCTGTGTGCACAAGCCGCCGCGCGTGTCCTGGTCGACGCCGGCAACGGCGGCAGGATCGTCAACGTCACCAGCGTGCACGAACACCTGCCACGGCTCGGCGCTGCGGCCTACTGCTCGGCGAAGGCGGGTCTCGGCATGCTCACGAAGGTTCTCGCCCTCGAGCTCGGTGAGCACGGCATCACCGTCAACTCGGTCGCCCCCGGTGAGATCGCGACGGAGATGACCGGCATGGACGAGGCCGAGGCCCATCACCAGGAACGGCCGGGCAACCCGCTCGGCCGACCCGGACACGTGGCCGAGGTGGCTTCGCTCATCGGGTTCCTGACCTCCCCACGCTCCGCCTACGTGACCGGAGCGTCGTTCACCGTCGACGGAGGACTGAGCCTCATGGCCGCGCACGGACACGACCAAGCGGGTCACGAATGGCGCGAGGTGTGACGAGGACCGGCTTCGTGGGCTACGGGTGCCCCATGCTCTGGATCTCGGTCACGACTGCGGTGCCGAACTTCACCACGACGGTGGCTGACACCGGGCCACCTTCGGACAGACCCTCGAGCTCCTTCAGGTTCGTCTCCAGCACCTTGTCGCCGTCGTAGTCGGAGCCGGCCTGCTGGCCGGCCACTCCCCTGAGGTCCAGGGGGTCTCCGTCGAGACACCATGCGGACCCGCAGGGCGCGAGGGCCCCGGACTTCGTCTCGGTCTTCGGCTTCGGCTCGGGTTTGGGTGGCGGCTTGGGCTGGGGTGAGGGGTGAGGTGTCGGCGACGGGCTCGTTCCACCGCCACCTCCACCCGCCGGCGAGCCCGTCGGGTGCGGGTGGGGTTTCGGACCGTCGGACGGCTTCCCGCCGGAGTTCGACGCGGACGACGTTCCCGCGGAGCCGTGGGGCTTCTCGTCCCCCGGCTGCGCGTGCTTGCGGCCCGAGTGCTTCTTGGGCTTCGCCCGGTCGGCTGGCTCATCGGGCACGACGGACGCAGGCATGATGAAGACGCCGGTCCGGTATCCCTCCTCCATTGCCATGACCAGCGCCACGTAGTCCTTCGAGGCGTTGTAGCGGAAGATAGCGGCGCTCATGGCGCTCTCACCCAGCACCGAGCCGCTGCCTGAGCAGAGGTACGCCGCCGCCGCCAGCGCCGCGTCGTCGATGTCGTTGGGCGACTCAACGCCGTCGCCGTCCCCGTCGCGCGCTGCGCCTGCCCACGTCGAGGGGATGAACTGCATCGGACCGACGGCGCGGTCCCACACCTTGTCCTTGTCGAGCCGCCCCTTGTCGGTGTCCCGGATCGCCGCGACCGGGCCTGCCCCGTTCAGGGGCACTCCGATGACCAGCGGGTGGGAGACACCGTCCGCGCCGAGCACCGAACCGCCGTACCGGCCATGGTCGGACTCGACCCGGCCAACGCCCGCCAGCAGCGTCCACGGGAGCTGGCAGGCAGGGTCGCTGGCGGCCATGGCCTGGGCCGCACTCACGTACGCGCGACGGGCCGCCGAGGGCAGCCCGTTGTCCGAGAGTGAGCTCGCGGTCCAGGTGATGGTGCCCTTCGGGCCGGACACCTGGACACTCCGCGGCTCGTGGGTGGACCTCGAGACCCCGGGCAGGTCGTCGTACTGCCCGGCCCGGGCCGCCTCCGGGGTCGGCGACAGGTCCGCAACCCCCACCGCCCCCTGGGAAGGCGCGGCGTCAGCTGCCCGCGCGAGGATCCCCTGGGAGGCGTTCAGCGAGAGGGGGAGCGCCAACACGGTGGCCAGGGCGAGGAGTCGCGTCCGTCCGAGCGCAGGGCGAATCGCCCTCCTTCTCCCCGAGACCCGATTTAGATGCCGCATTCGTTCAAGCCTATGAGCGGGCGACGACTTGGCAAGGCTGTTCCCCGGAACTCGTCCTAACAGCCAGGTCCGGCATGACCCGAGTGGGTGGTGGACCGTGACCCGGCTCAGCGAGCCGGAGAGCCGGCCGTCGTCTCCGCCGGCCGTGCTCGGCATCCACTAGTCCGCTCGGTGACGCGGCTCGTAGCGGGCGTCCTGGGGCGCGCCGGTACAGCCCTCCTTCGTTCGTGGCCCCACGCGCTCCAAGCCGCACTGAACGCAGACCTCCAGGTAGTCGCCCACCATTCGCTGTCGCAGCGGCGGCCTCTGCCAGTCGTGGCCGTACTCGTCAACCACCGGGTCTCCCTCCCGAATTCTCCCTCTTCACCTAGTGCCACGAATGGGCGTCGCCCAAACCCAGGGGAAGGCGACTGCGTCGGTGCTGCCGCTCCATCGCCGGCGAAACATGACGCAATGGTCATCTACGCCCGCGACCCGACGCCCGCCACATAGCGTCTCTCCAGAGCAGGGTCAGCCCTGTCCAACCGTCGACCCTGCTGCTCCGACAGTGGGGCTCAAGGCGGCGCGGCAGCGGCCCCGATCATCACCCCAACATGGGGCCGCTGCCGTGTCCTCCGACGTCAGGAGGCCGGCTCGCGGGTTGGCCGCGCACGAGTGCGTGGGCCCTTGTCCGCGGGGACAGTCGCAGGCGTCAGGTCGAGCCGGTTCACGAAATCGTCATGTGACAGACCGTCGCGTCCGCGCCCCGTAGCGTTTGCGCCGGAACTTTCGTCACTACCTGCGTGTGGGGCCACTGCGTGGCCTCCGGACGATCCGGTTCCGCCCCGAACGGGGCACAGAAGGAACGGCGGCCCCCTTCATCCCCCTGAAGGGGGCCGCCGACCTCCTCCTCGAGCTGCCGCAGGCCGATCAGGCGCCGGGCAGACGCCACCCCCTCACGGGTGTACCGGGGCAGGGGCGTACTCGATTGGATACAACCGCGAGCCGGGGCCGAAACTGCCCTCCGGCGCCCCCGCGGGGCGGTTCGGTTCCCGGCTCGAATGCACCCGGGCAAGGTGGGTGCACGATGATCGCGCCGGGCCGACGGCCATCCCCCGAGACGGTTGGCCTGGGCGCATCTGGGTGGCGCTAGCTGCTGGCGTCGCCCCTCGAGCCGGGTCGGCAGACCCAGACCCCGTCCCAAAGTCAAAGTGCGACTTCCGGTCGGCCCGGCTCCTGCCATTCCTGCCGATCAGATGTCGAAGTACAGCTCGAACTCGTGCGGGTGTGGCCGCAGCGCTACGGGCGCGATCTCCTCGGTCCGCTTGTAGTCGATCCACGTCTCGATCAGGTCAGGAGTGAACACGCCACCCTCGAGCAGGAAGTCGTGGTCGGCCTCCAGCGAGTCGAGCACACCGTTCAGCGACGTCGGCACGGTCGGGATGTCGGCGTGCTCGTCCGGCGGCAGCTCGTAGAGGTCCTTGTCGACCGGCTCGTGCGGCTCGATCTTGTTCTTGATGCCGTCGATCCCGGCCAGGAGCATCGCGGAGAACGCCAGGTAGGGGTTGGCCGAGGGGTCGGGGCAGCGGAACTCCACGCGCTTGGCCTTCGGGTTCGAACCGGTGATCGGGATCCGGATGCAGGCCGATCGGTTCCGCTGGCTGTAGACCAGGTTGACCGGAGCCTCGAAGCCGGGCACCAGGCGGTGGTAGGAGTTGACCGTCGGGTTGGTGAAGGCCAGCAGCGACGGCGCGTGCTTGAGCAGGCCGCCGATGTAGTAGCGGGCCATGTCCGAGAGTCCGGCGTACCCGGTCTCGTCGAAGAACAGCGGCTCGCCGTCGTTCCAGATGGACTGGTGACAGTGCATGCCCGAGCCGTTGTCGCCGAAGATCGGCTTCGGCATGAAGGTCGCGGTCTTGTTGTTGCGCCAGGCCACGTTCTTCACGAGGTACTTGAACTTCATGACGTCGTCGGCGCTCTTCAGCAGCTCGTCGTACCGCCAGTTGATCTCGGCCTGTCCGGCGGTGCCGACCTCGTGGTGGGCCCGCTCGACGTGCATGCCGGCCTTCTCCATCTCGATGACGATCTCGTCGCGGATGTCGCCGAAGTGGTCGGTCGGGGCAACGGGGAAGTACCCGCCCTTGTACTTCACCTTGTAGCCGAGGTTGCCCCGCTCCTCCTCACGGCCGGTGTTCCACGCACCCGCGACCGAGTCGATGGAGTAGAAGCCGGTCTCGGCCTTCGTCTCGAAACGCACGTCGTCGAAGATGTAGAACTCCGCCTCCGGTGCGAAGTACGCCGTGTCACCGATGCCGGTGCTTTTCAGATACGTCATCGCCTTGCGGGCGATGTTGCGGGGGTCGCGGCTGTAGGCCTCGCCGGTGATCGGGTCGTGGATGAAGAAGTTGACCACCAGCGTCTTCGCTGAGCGGAACGGGTCGAGGTACGCCGTGGTGGGGTCCGGGAACAGCGACATGTCCGACTCGTGGATGGCCTGGAAGCCGCGGATCGAGGAGCCGTCGAAGTTGAGGCCGTCGTCGAACACGGACTGGTCGAAGGACGACACCGGGACCGTGAAGTGCTGCATCACGCCCGGCAGGTCGCAGAACCGGACATCGACCATCTCGACACCCTCGTCCTTGACATACTTCAGCAGCTCGTCGCTGTTCGCGAACATTCATCCTCCTGGGCCTCACGGGGCCGGGTGTGTGCGGGATGCTCAGATTCGGGGCGATGCGGCTCTGCACCA
>JBJMIQ010000023.1:0-11662 GCA_045806805.1 Nocardioides sp.
CGTCGCCGCCGCGATCGTCGACGCCGTCGCCTCCGGACGCGAACTCGTGTGGGTGCCGAGTGCCCTGCGATACGTCATGTCCGGTCTGCGCCACCTGCCGCGACCGGTGTTCCGCCGGTTGCCGATCTGAAGGACTCTGCCGCTTCGGCAATATGGATCCACGTTGCCAGGCGGTGACGCTGCCGCAGATTCTTTCGAGTGGCAACGTGGGTCTATATTGCAGACCAGTACACGCCGGCGTCTGCACGTCCGCGCGCTGGCCGCTTGGGGTTCTCAGTGCACGGGAAGGCCGAGGCCGCGGGCAATGAGCATCCGCTGGACCTCGGACGTGCCTTCGCCGATCTCGAGGACCTTCGCGTCGCGGTAGAACCGGGCCACCGGGTACTCCTCCATGAAGCCGTAGCCGCCGAAGACCTGGGTGGCGATACGGGTCGCCGTGACGGCCGACTCGGTGGCGTACAGCTTCGCGATCGACGCGGCTTGCTTGAACTCGACGGCTGGCGCGCCGGCGTCCTTGAGCCACGCCGCCTTGTACGTCAGCGTCCGGGCTGCCTCGGCCATCACCTGAATATCGGCGATCTGGAACGCGATGCCCTGACGCGCCCCGATCGGGACCGCGAACGTGCTGCGCTCCTTGGCATACTGCAGTGACATCTCAAGGCACGCCTGGATGCAGCCGATGGCGACCGCGGCGATCGCGACGCGTCCGTCGTCGAGGGTTGCGAGGAACTGCGCGTACCCGCGACCGGGCTCCCCGAGCAGATGATCCTCGGGCACTCGCACGCCCTCGAACGTCAACGGGTGGGTGTCGCTCGCGTGCCAGCCGAGCTTGTCGTATGCCGGCTCGACCGTGAAGCCCGGCGTGCCGGAGGGCACGATGATCGTCGAGACCTCGGCCTTGCCGTCAGCGCGCTCGCCCGTGCGCGCTGTGACGGTGACCAGCGAGGTGAGGTCGGAGCCGGAGTTGGTGATGAACTGCTTGGCTCCATCGATCACCCACTCGCCGCGCTCGAGCCGCGCGCGGGTGCGCGTCGCGCCCGCGTCAGATCCAGACTCCGGCTCGGTGAGTCCGAAACCGGCGAGCCGCGCGCCGCTGACGAGGTCCGGCAGCCACCGTTGTTTCTGCTCGTCGGTGCCGTACGTCTGGATCGGGTTGATGCCGAGCCCGACCGCCGCCTCGAGGGTGATCCCCAGCGACTGATCCACCCGGCCGATCTCCTCGATCGCGAGGCAGAGGCTGGTGAAGCCTCCCTCCTCGCCGCTGAGCCCGGCGCCGCCGTACTCCTCCGGCGCGGTCAGCCCGAACAGCCCGAGCTCGCCCATCTTCTGGACCACGTCGACCGGGAAGTGGTGGTCGCGGTCCCACTGCGCCGAGTGCGGCGCGATCTCCTTCTCCGCGAAGTCACGGACGGTACGGCGGAACTGCTCGTGCTCGGGGGACAGCTCGAAGCTCATGGCCGCCATGCTAACCGAGGAAGTTAGCGATCGTTAACCTCCATTGCTGACGAGTGGGACCGGCTGCGGAGGTCAGGTAAGGTAAGGCGACCCTAAGCAACTCCCCCAGCGACACGGCCTCGACCCAGATCGGACTCTCGTGACCAAGACCCTGCTCATGGCCTGCGCGGCGACGGTCCTCACCGCTCCCATGCTGACCGCGTGCGGAGACGACGGCCCCTTCATCACCGTCTACAACGCCCAGCACGAGGAGCTGATCTCCGAGGTCGCCCCGCTGTTCGAGAAGGAGACCGGCATCGAGGTCAAGCTCCGTAGCGGGGACGACCTCGAGCTGGCGAACCAGCTGGTCCAGGAGGGCGACGCGTCGCCGGCCGATGTCTTCCTCACCGAGAACTCACCCGCCATGTCGCTCGTCGACCGCGCGGGCCTGTTCGCGAAGGTGGACCAGGAGACCCTCGACCTGATCCCACCGGCCTACGTGCCCGCCAACGAGAACTGGGTCGGGTTCATGGGCCGCTCCACCGTTGCGATGTACAACAAGGACGCGCTGAGCGAGAAGGACATGCCCGACTCGATCCTGGACTTCGCGGATCCGGAGTGGGCCGGCAAGATCGCCTACTCCCCGACCGGAGCCGACTTCCAGGCCATCGTCAGCGCCGTCCTCGAGCTCGAGGGCGAGGACAAGACGCGAGCCTGGCTCAAGGGCCTCGCCGAGAACGGCACCGAGTACAACGGCAACGACGTGGTCCTCGAGTCGGTCAACTCCGGTGAGGTCGACGCCGGGATCGCCTACCACTACTACTGGTACCGGGACCAGGAGGAGTCCGGCGACCACAGCGACAACACCAGGCTCCACTGGTTCGGCGACCAGGACCCGGGCGCGTTCGTCAGCGTCTCCGGTGCCGGGGTGCTCGCCTCGAGCGGCAAGCAGTCGGACGCCCAGAAGTTCGTGAACTTCCTCGCCAGCGATGAGGGCCAGCAGGCCATCGCCGACTCCTACGCGCTGGAGTACCCGCTCAATCCCGACGTCTCGCTGGACCCGCCGGTCAAGCCGTTCGCCGCGCTCGAGCCGCCGCGGATCGACGTGGCGACCCTCAACAGCGAGCCGGTGACCGAGCTGATGCAGGAGGAAGGCCTGCTCTGACCCCATGACCACTGACGCCCCCATCCTGCAGCGGCAACTGGACCCGCCGCCGGGCCGACCGGAGCCGAAGGGCTCCGCACCGGTCCGGCGGACGCCACCCCTGCTGATGGCAGCCGGAGTGGGGGTGGCCCTGCTCGCGCTGGTACCGCTCGGCTTCGTCGTGGCCTACACGGTCATCATCGGTCCGGCCGAGGCGTGGGACCTCCTGGTGCGGCCTCGGATCGCGGAGCTGCTCTGGAACACGGTCCGCCTGGTGGTCAGCGGCATGGCCGCGAGCCTGGTGATCGGCGTCGGCTGCGCGTGGGTGGTGGAGCGCACCGACCTGCCATGGCGTCCGCTGTGGCACGGCCTGCTCGTGGCGCCGCTCGCGGTGCCGGCGTTCGTCAACAGCTTCGGCTGGGTCTCGCTCACCCACGCGGTCGAGGGGTACGCCGGCGCGGTGATGATCGTGACCCTCTCCTACTATCCGCTGGTCTACCTGCCGGTCGTCGCGTCCCTGCGCGGGCTCGACCCGGCGCTGGAGGAGACCGCCTACTCCCTGGAGCACGGCCGGTGGCGGACCTTCTGGCGGGTGGTGCTGCCCCAGCTGCGGCCGGCCATGCTCGGCGGCTCGCTGCTCGTGGGGCTCCACCTGCTCGCGGAGTTCGGGGCGCTGCAGATGCTCCGCTTTCCGACCTTCACCACCGCGATCTACGACCAGTACCGATCCACGTTCAACGGCCCGGCAGCCAACATGATCGCCGGGGTGCTCGTCCTCTGCTGCGCCCTCCTGCTCACCGCCGAGCTCCGGCTGCGGGGTCACCGCCACTACGCGCGCGTCGCCCACGGCGCCGCCCGGCCGGTCGAGCGGCAGCGTCTCGGCGTGGCTCGGTGGCCGGTCCTGGCGGTGCTGACCGGGGTGCTGGCGCTCGCGGTCGGCCTGCCGACCTACAGCCTGCTGCACTGGCTGTCGGTGGGCTCGTCGACGGAGTTCCCGGTGGGTGAGCTGCTCGCGGCCGCGGGCACCTCCCTCGGCCTGGGAGCCGCCGGGGCGGCGATGACGGTGGTGCTGGCGCTGCCGGTCGCCTGGCTGGCCATCCGCTACCGCAGCCTCGCGAGCACCGCGGTCGAGCGCAGCACCTACGTCGCCAACGCGCTGCCCGGGATCGTGGTGGCGCTGGCGCTGGTGACCGTCTCGATCCGGGTCGTCGCGCCGGCGTACCAGACCTTCGGGCTGCTGCTGGTGGCCTACGCGATCATGTTCCTGCCGCGCGCGGTCGTCAGCGTCCGCGCCGCACTCGAGCAGGCCCCCGTGGTCCTCGACGACGTGGCCCACAGCCTGGGCGCCGGGCCGATCGCCACCGCCCGGCGGGTGACCCTCCCGGTCATCGCACCCGGGATCGGCGCCGGCGCCGCACTGGTCTTCCTCGCGGTGTCGACCGAGCTCACCGCGACCCTGATGCTGGCGCCGATCGACACCTCGACGCTCGCCACCGAGTTCTGGTCCGCGTCCTCATCGGTGGCCTACGGCGCCGCCGCGCCCTACGCCCTGCTGCTGGTCCTGATCTCGGTCCCGGCGACGATCCTGCTGGGCCGGCACGCCACCCTGGCGGCTCCCTCGGGGAGAATGTTCGGATGAGCAGCCTGCGCCTCGACGACGTGACCCGGTCGTTCGGACCCGTCGTGGCCGTCGACCGGGTACGGCTGTCGGTCCCGCAGAGCTCGATCACCGCCGTCCTCGGGCCGTCCGGTTGCGGCAAGACCACCCTCCTCCGGCTGATCGCCGGCTTCCTGGAGCCACAGTCGGGCACGATCCGGTTCGGCGACCAGGTGGTGGCCGGCGCCGGCCGTGCGCTGCCGCCGCAGGCCCGCAGGGTTGGCTACGTCCCGCAGGAGGGCGCGCTGTTCCCGCACCTCGACGTCGCGGCCAACATCGGCTTCGGCCTCCCGCGCGCCCAGCGCCGATCCGCCCGCAGCCGGGCGTCGCGTGTCGGCGAGATGCTCGACCTCGTCGAGCTCCCGGCGTCGTACGCCGACCGGCACCCGCACGAGCTCTCCGGCGGCCAGCAACAGCGGGTGGCCCTGGCGCGGGCGCTGGCGCCGAACCCGACCGTGGTCCTGCTGGACGAGCCCTTCTCCTCGCTCGACGCGTCGCTGCGGACCAGCACCGGCCAGGCCGTCGTCCGCGCGCTGCACGCCGCGTCGGCGACCGCGGTCCTGGTGACACATGACCAGGACGAGGCACTCTCGCTGGCCGACCAGGTCGCGGTGATGCGCGCCGGCCGGCTGGTCCAGGCGGACGCGCCCTACACGCTCTACCGCTCCCCCGTCGATGCGGAGGTCGCCAGGTTCGTCGGTGGCGCGAACGCCCTCGCCGCGCAGGTGACCGACGGCATCGCGTCGTGCATCCTCGGGGACCTGCCGCTGGCCGGCGCCTGCCCCGACGGCGTGGCCGAGGTGCTGGTCCGGCCCGAGCAGGTGCGGCTCGACGGCGATGCGAGCAGCTCGAGCGTCGAGGCCCGGGTGAGCGAGGTCAGCTTCTACGGCCACGACGCCGCGTGCCGGCTCGACCTGCAGCCCGACGGGCCCTCGCTGGTCGCGCGGCTCATCGGTCTCGAGGCGCCCCCGGTCGGGAGCATCGTCAAGGTGGGGGTGGCCGGCGGGGTCGTCGCCTTCCCGGGGTGACCCAGCCTCTGGGCGGCCCGGCGATAAGGTAAGGCAACCCTAAGTTAGACTGCCTCGGGTGAGCCTGCTCCTCCCCTCCCCCGAACGTGCTCCCGCCCGTCCGATCCTCGACCTCGCCCGCCACGGCTCACGCACCGCGCTCCACACCGGTGACGGGGAGGTCAGCTTCGCCGAGCTGTCCGACCGGGCCGCCGAGCTGGCTCGTGAGGTGCTTGCCGGAAGGATGGGGACCGGGACCCGACGCCTGGTCCTGATCGAGGGCGCCAACACCGCGGAAGCCGTCACGGCCTACCTCGCAGCCCTGCAGCACGGTCACGTCGCGCTGATGGTCCCGGAGGGCCGGCCCGCGCAGCTCCAGCAGATGGTCGAGGCCTACGACCCCGACGTGGTGCTGCGCCACCAGCACGAGCGGTGGCTCGCCGACCCGCGGCGCGACGGCACCGCCCATGACCTGCACCCCGACCTTGCCCTGCTGCTGAGCACCTCCGGCTCGACCGGCTCACCCAAGCTGGTCCGCCTCTCCCACGACAACCTGCGCAGCAACGCGGCGAGCATCGCGTCGTACCTCCGGCTCACCCCCGACGACCGGGCCGCCACCTCGCTCCCCCTCCACTACTGCTACGGCCTGTCGGTCGTGAACAGCCACCTCTTCACAGGCGCCGGGCTGGTGCTGACGGACGGCTCGGTCGTCGACGAGTGCTTCTGGCGACGGTTCGATGCGGCCGGCGCGACGTCCTTTGCCGGCGTGCCCTACACCTTCGACCTGCTCGAGCACTCGGGCTTCGCCGATCGCGACCTGCCGAGCCTGCGCTACGTCACCCAGGCCGGGGGCCGCCTCGCCCCCGATCGGGTCCGGGCGTGGGCCGAGCTGGGACAGCGGCGGGGCTGGGACTTCGTGGTGATGTACGGGCAGACCGAAGCCACGGCCCGGATGGCGTATCTTCCCGCCGACCTGGCCGCCAGTCGGCCGGAGTCGATCGGCGTGGCGATCCCCGGCGGCTCCCTCCGGCTGGAGCCCGTGTCCGAGGCCACCGAACCCGGCGTCGGGGAGCTGGTCTACGAGGGGCCCAACGTGATGATGGGGTACGCCGAGTCCCCCGCCGACCTGACCGCGGGCCGCACGGTGGACGCCCTCCGGACCGGTGACCTGGCCCGGATCTCGGACGGCCTGATCGAGATCGTCGGCCGCCGGGGCCGTCAGGCGAAGGTGTTCGGCCTGCGTCTCGACCTGGACCGGATCGAGACCACCCTCGCGGCGCGGGTCCGCCCGGCGGAGGTGAGGTGCCTGGCGGTCGGCGACGCGCTGCACGCGTTCACCACCCGGCGTCGCTCGTCGTCCCGGCTCCACGCCGAACTGGCCGAGCTGTGCGGGCTCCCCCGCTCCGCGGTGCGGGTCCACACCGTCGCCGAGCTGCCGCGCACCTGCGCCGGCAAACCGGACCACGCGGCGCTGGAGCGTCAGGCGCGGCTGGTCGATGACTCCCGCGTCGCCGCTGGCCCGGACCTTCCGGTCACCGCCTTGTCGCTGCGGGACGAGTTCGCACTGGTGCTGGGTCGTCCCGACGCCGACGTGACCGACAGCTTCGTCAGCCTCGGCGGTGACTCACTGTCCTACGTCGAGCTGGCCACCCGCCTTGGCCAGCGCCTCGACCGGCTGCCACACGCGTGGCACACGCGGACCATCGCGGAACTAGCCGCTCCTTCGCCGGCCGAACCACGAGCACGTCGCCGCCGACTCGGCCGTACCATGGACACCACTGTCGCGCTGCGGGCCCTCTGCATCCTGCTCATCGTCGGCAGCCACGCCAACGTCCTCACCGTGGTCGGCGGCGCCCACCTGCTGCTGGCGGTCGCCGGCTACAACTTCGCCCGGTTCCAGTTCGCCGACGTGCCACGGGCGGTCCGGATTCGCAACGGCCTGGTCGCGATCACACAGGTGGTGGTGCCGAGCTCGCTCTACATCGGCGCCGTCACCTGGATCACCGGCGACTACGACCTGCCCACCGCGTTCTTCCTGAACGGGCTGGTGGGCAGCGACAGCTGGACCCTCGACTGGCAGTTCTGGTTCCTCGAGGCGCTGGTGTGGACATCGGTGGGCGCGGTCGCACTGATAGCGGTGCCCGCCCTCGACCGCCTCGAGCGTCGGGCCCCGTTCGCCTTCGCAGGTGTGCTCGTGCTGGCCACGGTGGCGCTGCGGTTCGCCTGGACAGGCGTCGAGGCCGGCCCCACCGAGCGCTACACCATCGGCGTGGTGCTCTGGTGCTTCGCGCTGGGGTGGGCGGCCGCCCGGTGCCGCACGACGTGGCAGCGGTTCGCCGTACTGGTAATGGCGGGCTTTGCCTACGTCGGCTTCTTCGGTGACCTCCAGCGCGAGCTGCTGATCGTGTCGGGCATCGCGCTGCTGCTCTGGCTCCCGACCCTGCGCGTCCCACGAGGGCTGGCACCGGCGGTCACGGGGCTGGCCGGCGCCTCGCTGTTCGTCTACCTGACCCACTGGCAGGTCTATCCCCACCTCGAGATGGACCACCCGCTGCTGGCGCTCCTGTCCTCGCTTGCCGTCGGCGTGGCCTACTGGTGGGTGACGCGGCCCGTCCTGCGTCGCCTGGGTGCGTGGTTGCGGCGCATCCCGATCGCGGGCAGGAGACGCTCCATGACGGGTCAGCGCAGCGGCGCGGTGAGGGTGAGGGTGACCGGGAAGCGCTCGCCGGCGACGTCGACCTCGTAGCCGCCCGCGGCGAGGAGCTCGCGCGACACCGGGCCGTCGGCGCGAACCAGGGCCAGGCCCACGCACGATCCGACGGTCTCGCCCCAGGCCGCGCTGGTCACCCGACCGGACGGTGCGCCGTGATGGAGCAGGAGCTCGCCGCCCCAGAGCATCGGTCCCGGGTCGTCCACGACCAGGGAGACCACCCGGCGGCGGGCGCCACCGGCGCGCAGCCGCTCACGGTGCTCGGCCAGAGCGGTCCGGCCCAGGAAGTCCTTGACCGCATCGAGTGCGGTCGCGAAGACCAGCCCGGCCTCCACCGGCGAGACCTCGGGATGCAGCTCCCGGGGGAACGCCCGGTACCCCTTCTCGAGCCGGAGCGACTCGATCGCGTAGTAACCGGCGTCGACCAGGCCGAGATCGGCGCCCACCGCCGTGAGGCCGTCGTAGACCGCGGAGGCGTCGGCCACCGGGACCATCAGCTCCCAGCCGAGCTCGCCGACGTAGGTCATCCTTGTCGCGCGCACGGTGGCGCCGGCGAGATCGATCGGACGGCTGGTGGCGAACGGGAAGCCATCGTCCTCGAGGTCGGCATCCGTGAGCCGGCCGAGCAGCGCACGTGAGTGCGGCCCCATCACCCCCAGCACGGAATACGACGGCGTCTCGTCGCGCACCTGCACCGTGGCGCCCTCCGGCGCGTGCCGGCGGATCCAGTCCTGGTCGCGCTCGGTCGTGGCCGAGCTCGACACCAGCAGGAACTCCTGCTCACCGGTCCGGGTGACCGTCAGGTCGGACTCGTAGGTGCCGCGGCGGTTGAGCATCGGCGTGTAGACCGCGCGGCCGACCTCGACGTCCACGTCGGCCGCGCAGACCCACTGCAGCGTGGTGAGGGCGTCGGGACCCTCGACGAGGTACTTCGAGAAGGAGGTCTGGTCGAAGACCGCCACCCCCTCGCGGGTTGCACGCTGCTCGGCGGCGGACCACTCCAGCCAGGGCGGCTTTCCCCAGGTGTAGTCGAGGTCCGGCGACTGTCCCTTGGGCGCGAAGTAGTTGGGTCGCTCCCAGCCCATCTTCGACCCGAAGCCGGCACCCGCTGCGGCCAGCCGCTCATGCAGCGGAGACGTGCGCTGGGGGCGGCCGGTCTCGGGCTCGCGGTTGGGCCAGGGCACGGCGTAGTGCAGGCCGAGCACCTCGGCAACGCGCTGCCTCAGCCAGGCCGAATCACCGTGGAAGGGGGCGAAGCGGCGGATGTCCACGTCGACCAGGTCGACCGTGGGCTCGCCCTCGACGATCCACTCGGCCAACGCGCGGCCGGCGCCACCGGCGCAGGCGATGCCGACCGAGTTGAAGCCGGCGCCGACGAAGTAGCCGGCCAGCCCCGGCGCCTCCCCCATCACGAACTGGTTGTCCGGGGTGAACGACTCGGGTCCGTTGTAGAAGCGTCGGATCCCGGTGTCGGCGAGCGCAGGGATGCGACGGACCGCCTCCTCCATCAGGGGCGCGAAGTGCTCCCAGTCCTCCTCGAGCAGCTGGAACTCGAAGGGGTACGGCAGGTCGTCCGGCGCCCGCCACGGCTTGGCGTCTGGCTCGAAGCCCCCGACGACGAGGCCGCCGACCTCCTCCTTGAAGTACGTCCAGCCGTCGGGGTCGCGCAGGATCGGCAGATCCGGGTGCAGGCCGTCGAGCTGCTCGGTGACCACGTAGAAGTGCTCGGCGGAGTGAAGGGGCACGGTGACGCCGACGTCGTCTGCGAGCGCCTTGGCCCACTGGCCGGCACAGTTCACCACCACCTCGGCGGCCACGTCGCCGCGGTCCGTGCGAACTGCAGTCACCCGACGACCGGAGGCGGCGTCCACGGAGTCGACGCCGGTGACCCGGGTGCCCTCGACGATCCGGGCACCGGCCGATCGGGCCCCCCTGGCCAGCGCCATGGTCAGGTCGGTGGGGTTGACCTTGCCGTCGCCCGGAAGCCAGATCGCGCCGAGCAGGTCCTCGGTGACCATGACCGGCCACTTCTCTCCCGCCTCGTGCGGTGTCAGCAGCGCGCACTCGAGGTCGTAGGCCGCAGCGTTGGCGGCGGTCCGGCTCAGGGCGACCATCCGGTCCTGGGTCCGGGCGACGATCACGCCACCGACGTTGCGGTAGCCGGTGGCCTGCCCGGTCTCGGCCTCCAGCGCGTCATAGAGCTCCGCCGAGTACTGCACCAGGCGGGTGCCGCTCTCGGTGGCCCGCAAGGGGCCAACCAGACCGGCTGCGTGCCAGGTGGTGCCACACGACAGTGACCCCTGCTCGAGCAGCAGCACGTCGGTCCAGCCCGCGCGCGTGAGGTGGTAGGCGACGGAGGTCCCGATCACGCCGCCGCCGATCACCACGACCCGCGCCCGGTCGGGCAGGTCAGTCGTCACGGACGACCGCGTCCAGCAGTCGGTCGAGCTCGGGCGAGGTGAAGGTGCGGGCCGCCTTGTCGAAGCGCTCCTGGCCCCAGGCCATGAAGTCGAAGTCGAGGGTGCTCGCCGCCGCCTGGATCGCCCCCCAGAGGGACCAGCCGTACTGCGAGACCAGGGACTGCAGCCGCACCCGTGCAACCAGCTGGCGCGACGGCCGGCCGGCGTACGCCGTCGTCAGGGCCTCGACCTGGTCGACGTCCAGGTCGCACTCCGTCGCGGTGTTGCCGAGCTCGAAGCAGGCATCGTTGTTGCCCGAGTACTCGTAGTCGATGAGCCAGGTCCTCTCGCCGTCATCGATGAAGTTCCCGGCGAGCAGGTCGTTGTTGCAGGGCACGGTCGCGCCGGCCCGCTGCGCCAGCGCCGCCTGGACCCGATGCCAAGCCTCGGCGTGGTCGTCGTAGCCCGGGAAGATCCGGTAGCCGCGCTCGTCGACCGTGCGCCTGTACGCCGCCTGGCGCCGGAACATGTCGAAGTCGCCCTGGAAACGGGGCCCCGCGTGCAGCGTCCGGCAGGCATCGGCTGCGCGCTGCATCACGTCGGGGTCGGCGAACGAGGAGTTCTCCAGGGTCGCGCCTCGCAGGTAGCCGATCACCAGGACGCCCAGGTCGGGCAGGTAGTCGACCACCGGTGCGCCCACCCCGGCCTCGGCCGCGGCGAGGGTGTTGTGGTGCTCGGCGTCGCGGTCGATCCCGAGCAGCGCGGCGTCACCGCGGAAGATCCGCACCACGAGGTCGTGGTCGTCGGTGACGACGTGGAGGTTCTGGTTGGTCAACCCGCCGTCGAGCTCCTCGACCGTTCGCCGGGCGCCGTGCAGGACCGGGATCCGGTCCAGCAGGACGTCCAGCTCACCCGCGGAGGCGTCCACGGAACCCAAAGGACGGCGTCATTCGTCGAACGCCGCGACGACCGCCTCGTCGATGGTGTGCTTGGGTCCGGTGAACCAGTTCTTGGCTGACGCAAACCACCAGACGGTCAGCAGGAGCAGGGCGCCGAGCGTCACGATCGGGGCGTAGTTGACGAACTTCCACTCGAAGTCATCGCTGAACGGCACCGCTCCGGGCACGAACGGCATCATCAGGTAGAGCGAGACCACGATGATCTCCGTCACCGCGACGATGTTCATCCACTTGTACTTCGCGCCGTTGTTCCACGCGCCGACCTCGAACTTGTCGCCGTGCCTCCAGCGCAGCCAGATGGGGATCGCGAACGCGAGGTAGAGACCGATCACCGCGATCGAGGTGACGGCGT
>JBJMIQ010000024.1:0-8354 GCA_045806805.1 Nocardioides sp.
GTCGACGGGCCAGTGGTCGACGAACCACGGGTGGAGCCGGTCGAGGCCACCGGCCCAGTCGACGGGGTCGAGGTAGTCGGCCGGGACCATCGGCGTGCCATTGGCGAGGAGGTACGACGGCAGCGGGAGCTCAGCCGCCACCATCCGCTCGAGGGTCGCGCCGGGGTCGGGCACCTCGACGAAGTGGGCACGCACGTAGGCGTCGTCCTCGGGCGACATCGGGTGGTCGCCGTTGGCCTCCCGATACAGCGCTCGGACCTCGTCGAGGATCATGTCGTGAGTTCCCAGAGGGTGAGACCGGCCATCAGCACACACACGCCGGCGCCGACGTAGTGCAGGACCGAGAGCCGCACGTGGTTGAGCAGCACCCGGCCGACGATGACCGCGAGCCCCGACACCGCGAGCAGGGCGCCCCAGGCGCCGATGAACACCGACACGGGGTCGTCGTACTTCGCGACGAGGGAAAGCGTGAGCAGCTGCGAGAGGTCGCCCCACTCGGCGGCGAACAGCACCAGGAAGCTGGTCGCTATCGCCTTGAGGGCACCTGTGGCATTCGTCGACACCTTCGCTGCGTACTCGCTCTCGGACTCGGCCTCGTCCTCGTCGGCCGACGCCGCGGTCCGGAACAGAATGACTGCGCCGGCCAGGAACATCAGCGCCGTTGCCACGTGGACCACGGTGTCGGGCAGCAGGCTGGCCGCCTTGCCGAGGACCACCGCGACGACCGTCTGGACGGCGAAGGCGAGACCGACCCCGATCCAGACCAGCAGCGGACGGAACTTCGTGGACAGCACGAGCGTCGCGATGAACGTCTTGTCGGGCAGCTCGACGACGAAGATGGCGCCGAAGGTCAGCGCGATGACGACGGGATCCATCAGCGTCGGCCCCTCAACCCATCAGCTTCCGGCTCGCCGCGACCGCGTCGGCGAGCACATCGGCCACGGGTCGTCCGATGGCGGCCGCAGCCCGGGCCACGTCGTCGTACTCCGGCATCGCATTGATGACCGCGCCCTCGTGCCGGGCCAGCTTGACCGCGATGGCGTGGCCGTCGACATCGACCGAGGACATCTCGCGCTCCAGGGCATGCTTGGCGAGCCGCTGCTCGCGCAGGCCGATCGCGGAAGTCTCCCGGAACACGGTGGTCCGCACGGCCTCGACCCGGTCCGGCGGCACCAGCACGCTCAGGGCGTGGGCGGGACGTCCCTTCTTCATCAGGATCGGAGTGAGCCAGGCGTCGGACGCGCCGGCGTCCAGCAGGGCGGCAATGACCGAGGGCCACACCCGCGGGTCGAGGTCGTCGATGTTGGTCTCGACCAGGACCGCCGTGTCGTCGCCGGCCGAGCCGAGGGAGGTCCCCGTGAAGAGCCGGAGCACGTTGGCGTGGCCCTCCGGGTCCCTGGTGCCCGCGCCGACGCCGACCTGATCGGTGGTCATCGGCGGCTGGGGGCCCCAGCGGGTCGCGACCGTGGCCAGGATCGCGGCTCCGGTGGGGGTGCACAGCTCCATCGCGGGTGCTCCGGCCGGACCGGCGTACGACGGCACGCCGCGCAGCAGCTCCGCCACTGCCGGGGGCGGGACCGGCATCGACCCGTGGGCGCCCTCGACCGTGCCGGACCCGACCGCGACCGGACTGACAACGACCTCTGTGGACCCGAGGGAGAGGAGTCCGGCACACGCCCCGACCACGTCGGCGATCGCGTCCAGGGCGCCGACCTCGTGGAAGGTCACCTCGTGCGGATCCGAGCCGTGCACCGTCGCCTCGGCCTCGGCGAGCCGCTCGAAGACACCAAACGCGAGCGACCGGACCTCCCGGTCGAGCCGGGAGCCCTGCAGCAGGTGCCGGATGTCGCGCCAGGAGCGGTGCTCCCTCGAGTCGCGCGCCTCGACGTGGCACCGGGTTGCGGCGAACCCGTTACGGGTGACCTGGTCGACCCGAAGGTTCACCGGCTCGGGCGCTATCGCATCGACGGCGTCCTGCAGCACGTCCACCGCGACGCCGGCACCCACGAGGGCGCCGAGAAGCATGTCGCCGCTGGCCCCTGACGATGCGTCGATCCAGACCGTCACGTGGGCTCGCTCGATGGCGAGTGAGCGGTGCGGCGGGCCACCCGGGCGGCGAACACGCCCGCGCCGTAGCCGTTGTCGATGTTGACCACGGCCACCCCGGGTGCGCACGAGTTGAGCATGGCCAGCAGCGCAGCCAGTCCGCCGAACGAGGCGCCGTACCCGACGCTGGTCGGAACCGCGACCATGGGCACTCCGGTGAGCCCGCCGACCACGGACGGCAGTGCGCCCTCCATGCCGGCCACCACGATCAGGCAGTCCACCCGCTCGAGCTCGGCCCGTACGGCGAGGAGGCGGTGCAGCCCGGCCACACCGACATCGCGGATCTCGTGGACACCCGCCCCGTGGACCCGGGTCGTGAGCGCGGCCTCGGCGGCGACGGGGGCGTCGGACGTCCCGGCGCTGACCACCGCGACCGAGCCACGCGGCTCCGGGACGGGACCGAGCGTTGCCGCCCGGGCAACGAGGTCGACGTCGGCGTCGAGGTCCCGGACCGCGTGCAGAGCCTCGTCGCTCAGCCGGGTGGCGAGCACGGCGCGGTCGGGATGCCTGGCGTGCAGGGTGCGCAGGATCCCGACGACCTGCTCGGGAGTCTTGCCCGCGCCGTAGACCACCTCGGGGTCGCCGGTGCGGGCGGCACGGTCGAGGTCGACCCGGGCGAATCCCAGGTCCTCGGTGCGGGGGTCCTCGCTCACGGGCGCGAATCTATCGCTCGCCGGAGGCACGTGACCTGCAGGATGACCGGCATACCTTGATGAAACCCCACTTCCCCTGGCGAATTCGTCGCGGGAAGTGCTGGTTCACCTGCATACCTTGATGAAGCTGCGAAGCGACCAGCAGGCGCGCTACTCCTGGCGGAACGACGCCGCGGGATAGACCCCGAGCACCTTGACGTCCGTGGTGAAGAAGGTGAGCTCCTCGAGTGCGCGCGCCACCCCGGCGTCCTGGGGGTGCCCGTCGACCTCGGCGAGGAACTGGGTGGCGGTGAAGTGACCGCCGACCATGTAGCTCTCCAGCTTGGTCATGTTCACCCCGTTGGTGGCGAACCCGCCGAGGGCCTTGTACAGCGCGGCCGGGAGGTTGCGGACGTTGAAGACGAACGTCGTGACGACCGGCCCGGCGCCGGTCGGCGCCTCGACGTAGTCCTGGGAGAGCACCACGAACCGGGTCGTGTTGTGGTCCTCGTCCTCCACGTCGGCGCGCAGGATCTCGAGGCCGTAGATCTCCGCGGCCAGGGGCGGCGCGATGGCGGCCTGGGTGGGGTCCTGGGCCTCGGCGATCTCGCGAGCGGCTCCGGCGGTGTCGCCCGAGACCAGGGGCGTGAGTCCCAGCTCTCGGATCACCTTGCGGCACTGGCCCAGGGCGTGCAGGTGACTGTGCACCGTCTTGATCGTGTCGATCGAGGACCCGGGGACCCCCATCAGCGTGAACTGGATCCGCAGGAAGTGCTCGCCGATGATGTGGAGCCCCGACGTCGGCAGGAAGTGGTGGATGTCGGCCACCCGCCCGGCGATGGAGTTGTCGATCGGGATCATCGCGAGGTGGGCGTCGCCGGCCTCGACCGCGGCGAAGACGTCCTCGAACGACGCGCAGGCGACGGCCTCGTGGTCGGGGTAGTGCTCGCGGCACACCAGGTGGGAGTTGGCCCCGGGCTCCCCCTGGTAGGCGATGCGTCTCGAGGTCACCGAGGCATTTTCACACGTCACCCCTCGCGCCGCCGCGGCTCGCCCGGCCAGCGGTCCTAGGGTTTGTCCCGTGCTGATCCTCGCCGTTCTCTCCCTCCTCCTGGCCGTGGTCGCCGGCGTGTTCTCCGTGATCGCGCTGCGGCGCACCGGCGACGGCCGGCGCGGCAACGGCCCGGACGCCCTGCCCACCGACGTGCACGGCCTGCGCCAGGAGGTCGCCGCCCTCCGCGCGGAGACCAGCGACGCCCTGCGACACCTGGCGGTGGTCCGCTACGACGCCTTCGGTGACATGGGCGGTCACCTCTCGTGGTCGCTCGCCCTCCTCGACGACGGCGGGCACGGCGTCGTGCTCACCTCCATCCACGGCCGCAGCGAGGCCCGCACCTACGCCAAGAACGTCGCCGGCTGGACCTGCGAGCAGCAGCTGTCGCCGGAGGAGGAAGAGGCGATCACGCACGCCCGGCCCAGCTGAAGGTTCGCCACTATGATCCGGCCATGAACCCGATCCGTCCCCTGGCCATCAGGCTGGGTCGCCAGCCCTGGCTGCCGAGGTTCGCGAAGTACATCGTGGCTCTCGATGTCCTGATCCAGCGAGTGACTCGTGGACGGCTCACCATGCTGTCGCTGGCCGGACTGCCCGAGATCATGCTGACCGTGGCGGGACGCAAAAGCGGCATCCCGCGCTCCACACCGCTGCTGTGCGTGCCGCACGAGGACGGCTGGCTGGTGGCCGGCACCAACTGGGGTGCGCCCAAGCCGCCGGTGTGGGTGGGCAACCTCGACGCTGCAGACACCGCAACGGTCCGCTTCCGCGGGCGCACGAGCGCCGTCACCCCGCGTCGGGTCGAGGGCGACGAGCGGGCGGCGTACTGGCAGGTGATGCTGGAGATGTGGCCGAACTACGCGAAGTACGCCGAGCGCACGGATCGCGAGATCCCGGTGTTCTTGTTGGAGCCGGTGACCGCCTGAGCGGGCACAGGTCGCGGCCATCTCACGGGGTTTCGAGACGGCTCAGTCATTCGCGAGCGGGCTCGCGCCTGACTCGAGCCTCCTCAACCTTCGCCGCTGATCGCGGGGTTCGCGGGCTCACGCCACGGCGGCTCACGGCGACCCTACCTAGGGACGCGGACCAGCAGGCGGCCGTGGATGCACTCCATCCGCAGCTCTCGGCCCAGGCCGATCGAGTCGCCGTCGAGCTGGCGCGGCGTTTCCGCCCCGGCCCGGACCACCACCGTGCGACCGGTCATCCGGTTGATGGTGTCGTCGGTGCGCGGCCGCTTGGTGAGCACCCGGAACGCGAGCGGGACCCAGGACAGGAACCGCTTGGGGTGCAGGATCACGACGTCGAGCACGCCGTCGTCGATGGCCGCGGCCGGCAGCAGCGGCATACCGGCCTGCAGGCTACCGACGTTGCCGACCACCACGGTCCGGGCACGGTGCCGGGTGAACTCGCCGCCGTCGATGCTGACCTCGATCCGCTGGGCGGGGAACATCAGCGACTTCAGGGCGGAGATGACGTAGGCGAACCAGCCGATCCGCTTCTTGATGTCCTCGCTGACGCCTTCCATGATCGCGGCGTCGAAACCCATGCCGGCCATCACCATGAAGTGCGTGTCTTCGATCCCGTCGCCGTTGACCGCCACCATGTCGATCGCCTGGTCCTGGCCGCTGAGCGCGACGTCGATGGCGGCCCGCAGGTAGAGCGGAATCCCGAGGTTGCGGGCCAGCAGGTTGCCGGTACCCGCGGGCACGATGCCGACGGGGATGCCGGTGCCCGCGAGCTCGGCACACACCTCGCGCACGGTGCCGTCACCACCGCAGACCAGGACCAGGTTGGCCCCTTCGATCGAGGCCGCAGAGGCCATGCCGGTGCCTGGGTCCTCGACCGTCGTGTAGTGCCAGGTGGGCTCCGACCAACCGGCCTCGGCCGCCATCGAGGTCACGATCGACTGAAACTGGCCCGGGTCCTCGACCTTCGACGGGTTGAGCACGACGGCCAGCTGCCTGGCCGTGGGCACCGCCTCGGTGAGCGGCTCGGCGGCCTCGGCGTGACTCCGGGGGAGGGGGCTGTAGAGGGCCACCCCCAGCAGGACGCAGGAGGCGCCGAGCAGGACACCGGCCACGACGTCGCTGGGGTAGTGCCGGCCGAGCAGGACGCGGTCGACGCAGACGACCAGGACGACCAGTCCGGCCGCGACGTAGACGCCCCGACGGACGTTGGAGCGGCGGACCAGCATCGCGACGAGCACCATCACCAGTCCGGCGAACGCCGCGACCCCGGACGCGTGCCCCGAAGGAAAAGCGTTGTTCTCCAGCAACGCGGTGGGGTCCTGCCAGACCGGACGCGCCCTGCCGACGGCGTTCTTGACGAGCGTGGTCGCGATCGAGGTCGCGAGCATCACACCCACGACGAGGTAGGCCGCTCGGCGGTGGTTCTTGACGAAGAGCACGATCGCCAGCACGGCGGTGAAAACCGTCATCGCGATCGTGTTGAACCCGACCTCGATCGCACGCAGCGTGGGATGCAGGGCTGGCCGGCCCGCCGCCCAGCCCTCGGCCGGCTTGCCCTCTTGGTCCAGCGACGCGAGCGGTCCCCAGTTGGTCTCCACGAGGACGAGGATCACGACGAAGAGCCCCAGGCCAAGCAGGGCCCAGACCAGCGGGGCCGTGCGGGATCGCTCGAGCATCGTCTCTCGTTCAGTCGGGGGAATGGTCCGCGTCAGGGTATCCGTGGCGGTACCCGGCAATCGGTGTGACCACGCTGGAGCCGACGGCTAGCCTTTACGCGTGAACCACCCCACCGAATCGCTCGCTGCGCTCCCGATTCCGCGGGGACCCCGGAAATGATCGACCCCCATCTCCTGCGTGACGACCCCGACCGGGTCCGCGCCGCCCAGGCGAAGCGTGGACTCTCGGACGACGTGGTCGACCGGGCGCTCGCAGCAGACCGGGCCAGGCGGGAGGCCATTGCTGCCTTCGAGTCCAGGCGGGCCGAGCAGAAGCAGCTCGGGAAGCAGATCCCCGGCGCCGAGGGCGAGGCGAAGCAGGAGCTGCTGGCGCGGACCAAGGTGCTTTCCGCCGAGGTCAAGGCGGCGGAGGCCGCCCAGGCCGTCGCCGAGTCCGAGTGGCACTCGGCCCTGATGTCGATCCCCAACGTGGCCGCCGAGGAGGCGCCGGCCGGCGGCGAGGACGACTTCGAGGTCCTGGAGGTCGTCGGTGAGCCCCGCGACTTCACCGCCGAGGGGTTCGAGCCCCGCGACCACGTCGAGCTGGGTCGGATCCTCGGCGCCATCGACCTCGAGCGGGGTGCCAAGGTCTCGGGCTCCCGGTTCTACTTCCTCACCGGGGTCGGCGCCGAGCTCGAGTTCGCGCTGATCAACCTCGCCCTGGAGCAGGCGCGCGACGCCGGCTTCATCCAGGTCGTCGCCCCGTCGCTGGTCAAGCCGCGGGCCATGGAGGGCACCGGCTTCCTGGGCCAGGCGGCCGACGACGTCTACCGGATCGAGGGGCAGGACATGTACCTCGTCGGCACCTCGGAGGTGCCGCTGGCGGCGTACCACTCCGACGAGATCCTCGACGGCCAGGGTTTGCCGCTGCGCTACGCCGCGTTCAGCCCCTGCTTCCGCAAGGAGGCCGGCTCGCACGGCAAGGACACCAAGGGCATCATCCGCGTGCACTGGTTCGACAAGGTGGAGATGTTCGTCTACACCACCGTCGAGGAGTCCTACGCCGAGCACCAGCGGCTGCTGGAGTGGGAGAAGCAGTTCCTCGACAAGCTGGAGCTGGCCTACCAGGTCATCGACACCGCGGCCGGTGACCTCGGCCTCTCGGCCATCCGGAAGTTCGACTGCGAGGCCTGGATCCCCACCCAGGGGAAGTACCGCGAGCTCACCTCGACGTCGAACTGCACCGAGTTCCAGACCCGCCGGCTCGACATCCGGGGCCGGTTCGAGGACGGCGTACGCCCGCTGGCGACGCTGAACGGCACGCTCTGCGCGGTGCCCCGGGCGATGGAGGGGACGGGGTTCCTCGGGCAGGCCGCCGACGACGTCTACCGGATCGACGGCGAGGACCTCTTCCTGGTCGGCACCAGTGAGGTGCCGCTGGCGGCGTACCACTCGGACGAGATCCTCGACAGCCAGACCCTGCCGCTGCGCTACGCCGCGTTCAGCCCCTGCTACCGCAAGGAGGCAGGCTCCTACGGCAAGGACACCGCGGGCATCATCCGGGTGCACTGGTTCGACAAGGTGGAGATGTTCAGCTACACCACGCTCGAGGAGTCGTACGCCGAGCACCAGCGCCTGCTGGGCTGGGAGAAGGAGTTCCTCACCAAGCTCGGCCTGGCGTTCCGGGTGATCGACGTCGCGGCCGGAGACCTCGGCATGTCGGCCGAGCGCAAGTTCGACTGCGAGGCGTGGATCCCCACCCAGGGCCGCTACCGCGAGGTGACCTCGACCTCCAACTGCACCGACTACCAGGCGCGGCGGCTCGACATCCGCGGGCGCTTCCCGGAGGGCACCCGGCACCTGGCCACGCTCTACGGCACCCTGTGCGCGATGACCCGCACGATCGTCGCGATCTTGGAGACCCACCAGCAGCCCGACG
>JBJMIQ010000025.1:0-8952 GCA_045806805.1 Nocardioides sp.
GGCCGCCAGCGTGGCGCGGAGCAGCGCCACCGGCGACAGCTCGGGGGTGCCGGTTCCGGTCAGGGCCAGCAGAACCAGACCGCCCTCGACGCTCGCGAGCTGCCCCATCTCGTCCACCGTCAGGGCATCCACGACCGGGACGAAAGTGCGGCCGGCCAACTGCTCGCGCACCTGGTGCGGGGTCAGGTGCAGACGGCGGAAAGGACCGTACTCGGCGTGCGTCACCGCGGTGACCTTCCCGTCCTCCGCCAGGCGCGCGAGGGGGAGGCCCTCCGGGTCGACCAGCTCGACCTCGGCGGCCCTGCTCAGCTCGTCCGGAAGGGCCAGGGTGACCGGACTCCCGGGCTCGTTGAACCGGCCGATCGGAGCAAGCGCTCCGGAGAGGAGCAGCTCGAGGTCGTCGAGCTCCCGGGCGTCCGGGCAGTGCTGGGGGACGGGGGAGGTCGGCACGGGGCAATCCTGCCATTGGCCCTTCTGTAGCGTGCGCGGCATGTCCAGCGCCTCCACGGCCCCTGCTCCCGTCGTCGCCGAGATCGTCCGCTCCGGGTTCGTCGAGGGCCACCACTACGGATCGATCGTGGCGCTCGACGGTTCCGGCGAGGTGGAGTGGGTGGTGGGGGACGCCGACCAGCAGATCCTGCCCCGGTCCTGCAACAAGCCGATCCAGGCGTTGGCGATGGTGCGCCTCGGCCTGAAGCTGCCCCCGGAGCTGCTCGCGCTGGCCTGCGCCTCCCACTCGGGGGAGGACTTCCACGTCGACGGCGTACGCCGGATCCTCGAGCTCGCCGATCTCGACGAGTCGCACCTGCAGACCCCGCCGGGCTATCCGCTCGACGACGACGCACGGGAGGCGCTGGTTCGCCGCGGCGTGGCCCCGGCGCCGATCTACATGAACTGCTCGGGGAAGCACGCCGGCATGCTCGCCACCTGCCGGGCCCACGGCTGGGACACCGCGACCTACCGGTCTCCCGACCACCCGCTCCAGGTGGCGACCAGGGAGACCTTCTCGGAGCTCATCGGCGAACCGGTGGACACCGTCGCGGTGGACGGTTGCGGGGCGCCTCTCTTCCCGGCCTCCCTGGTCGGCCTGGCACGGGCCTTCCGGCGTCTGGCGCTCGGGGTCGGCGCCGACGGCCAGCCCGACGCGCAGGCCGGGGAGGTGGCCGAGGCGATCCGTGCCCACCCGGAGTACGTCTCCGGCACCCGCCGCGACGAGGCCACCCTGCTGCGGGCGATCCCGGGGGCAATCGGCAAGGCCGGCGCGGAGTCCTGCTACGCCGTCGCCCTCCCGGACGGGCGCGCCATCGCTCTCAAGACCGACGACGGTGCGCCGCGGGTCCGACCGGTGCTGATGGCGCACGCGCTGCGCAGGAGCGGGATCGACACGGGACCTGGCGTGGACACCGAGGCCGTACGTCGGACGGGCGATGTGCCCCTGCTGGGCGGCGGCGAGCCAGTGGGTGAGATCCGGGCCTGCTTCTGACCCGTATATCGAACAAGGCGTCCCTGTGTGACTCCTCACGCTAGCTGAGTTTGCATTTTGCTAGCACGAGTTAGCAAGATGGGGGCATGGCCAGGACCAAGGTCGGGAAGACCGTCGAGTCGCTCGGCGACTACCTCAAGGAGCAGCGCGTTGCGGCGCGGCTGTCCCTGAGGCAGCTCGCGGAGCAGGCGGGTGTGTCCAACCCCTACCTGAGCCAGATCGAGCGAGGGCTCCGGAAGCCCTCGGCCGAGGTGCTGCAGCAGATTGCCAAGGCGCTGCGGATCTCGGCGGAGCAGCTCTACATCCGGGCCGGGATCGTCAGCCCCGAGAACGGGGTCGGCGTCCCAACCGAAAGGTCCGTCGAGCTCGCCATCCTGGACGATGCCGGTCTCACCGAGCGGCAGAAGCAGTCCCTGCTGGACGTGTACTCGTCGTTCCTCTCGCTCAACGCGTCGGCCATCGACGTGGCTGGGGAACAGCCGGTTGAACCCATGCCGGTCACCGAACCCGACCAGATCATCAACCACAAGGAGTGAATGACATGGCCAAGGCCAAGTTCGACATCAAGACCGAGGCGACCCGCGGCCTGTACGCCGGTGCCGGCGTCGCCGACCTCGCCGTGGAGGCCGTGCGCGAGTACGTCGCCAAGGGTCAGACCCGGTTCGCCGATGTCCAGAAGGACATCGCCGGTATCGACTACTCGCCCGAGGCGCTGCGCAAGCAGGTCAACGCCCGCGTCGAGGCGCTGAGCAAGGAGGCCAAGGCCCGCCGTGCCGCCGCTGAGGCGCGCGTCGCCGGGCTCCGCAAGGAGGCCACGACCCGGGTGAGCGAGAACGCCGACACCGCGACCGACGCCTACGGCGACCTGGTCAAGCGCGGCGAGACCCTCGTCAGCCGGATCCGCCGCCAGGAGGCCACCAAGGCCACCACGCGGTCGGCCAAGACGACCTCCAGCAAGGCGAAGACCACGTCGACCCAGGCGAAGAAGACCGCCAAGAAGTCGACCACCGCGGCGAAGCGGACGGCCAAGAAGTCGCCTGCCAAGAGCAGCGCCAAGGCGACCGCCACCGCGGCCAAGAGCACGGCGTCCAACGCCGCGAAGGCCACCAGCGACGGTGCGTCGAAGGTCGGCAACTGAAGTAACCACGAGCAGCTGACGCTGTTCTGATCTGACACGAGGCCCCCGGGGGTGTGAGCTCCGGGGGCCTCGTGCTGTCTCCGGGCCCTGCCAACCATGACGGGGTTTCGAGGCTCGCGAAGATGTGGGTTGAGGAGGGCGCGCAGCGCCCGTCTCGAAACCTCGCACCTCAACCACCGGCTGCGAAACCGGCGGGTGATCCCGGATAGGCTGGTGTGGTGGTGAACGTCTTCGAAGCGCAGAGCTACTTCATGCTGGCGGTCGCGGTCGCGGTGCTGGCCGTGAAGGTGTTCGCGTTCGTCAGCTCCCTGCTGTTCTCCACCGAGTCCTACCGGGCGGCGGGCAAGCTGACCAAGCCAGCCTGGTGCGCGATCCTCGGCCTCGGGCTGGCGTGCCAGTTCCTCTTTGTCTCACCGCTGAACTTCATCAACCTTGCCTTCACGATCGGGGCCCTGGTCTATCTCGCCGACGTGCGTCCCGCCCTTGCCTCACTCACCCGCCGCTGAGTCGGCACGACGCAGAAACCGGAAGGAAACATGGGGCAGGAGTCGCTGTTCGTGTCCCGTCCCTGGGGCACCTGGCAGGTCCTCGACGAGGGCGCGGGCTACAAGGTGAAGCGGATCGAGGTGCTTCCCGGGCATCGCCTGTCGTACCAGACCCATGCACACCGCTCGGAGCACTGGATCGTCGTGACCGGAGTGGCCACCTGTCTGATCGACGGCTCGACGGTGGTGGCCCAGCCCGGGCAGAGCGTGCACGTCGCCGTGGGTCAGGCCCACCGCATCGCCAACGCCCACGACGAGGTCCTGGTCATCATCGAGATCCAGCGCGGCGCCTACACCGGTGAGGACGACATCGTCCGGCTCGCCGACGACTACGGGCGGGACGCGTCGAGCGTTACTGGCCCTTGAGGGCGTACGCCGCCTCGGTGCGCTCCTTGTGGGGGCGCCACCAGTCCTCGTGGTCGCGGTACCACTCGATCGTCTGGGCCAGGCCGGACGCGAAGTCGGCGTACTGCGGTCGCCAGCCGAGCTCGCTGCGCAGCTTGGTCGGGTCGATCGCGTAGCGCAGGTCGTGACCCGCCCGGTCGGTCACCTGGTCGAAGTCGTCGGCCGGACGCCCGAAGTGCTCCAGGATCATCCCGATCACGCTGAGGTTGTCGAGCTCGCCGTCGGCCCCGATCAGGTAGGTCTCGCCGATCCGGCCGTTCCGGAGGATCTCCCACACCGCAGAGGAGTGGTCGCTCACGTGGATCCAGTCGCGCACGTTGCGGCCGGCGCCGTAGACGCGGGGCCGGACACCGTCGATGAGGTTGGTGATCTGGCGGGGGATGAACTTCTCGACGTGCTGCCACGGACCGTAGTTGTTGGAACAGTTCGAGATCGTCGCCTGGACGCCGAAGCTGCGCACCCAGGCGCGGACCAGGTGGTCGGAGCCCGCCTTGCTCGCGGAGTAGGGGCTGCTCGGTCGGTACGCCGAGTCCTCGGTGAACCGGTCGGGGTCATCGAGCTCGAGGTCGCCGTACACCTCGTCGGTGGAGATGTGGTGCAACCGGGTCCCGGTCTTGCGGACCGCCTCCAGGAGGGTGAACGTCCCGACCAGGTTGGTGTGCACGAACGGCTCGGGGTCGGTGAGGGAGTTGTCGTTGTGGGACTCCGCCGCGAAGTGCACGACCGCGTCGTGCCGGGCGACCAGTGGCTCGACCGTGGCCGCGTCGGCCACGTCGCCCACGACGAGCCGGACCCGTTCCTGGGGTAGCCCGGACAGGGATCGTTCGCTGGCGGCGTAGGTCAGCTTGTCCAGGACGGTGACCCGGACGTCGGTGTGGGCGAGAAGATGATGGACGAAGTTGGCACCGACGAAGCCGGCGCCTCCGGTGACGAGTACGTGATCCACGCCGGGCAGTCTAGGTCTCGGGGGTGTCTCTAGGATGCGCACCATGCGCGGCATCATCCTGGCGGGCGGCACCGGCTCGCGACTGCACCCGATCACCAAAGCGATCAGCAAGCAGCTCGTCCCGGTCTACGACAAGCCGATGATCTACTACCCCCTCTCCACGCTGATGCTCGCGGGGATCCGGGACATCCTGGTGATCACCACGCCCCACGAAGCCGACCAGTTCGAGCGGCTGCTCGGCGACGGGTCGGCCTGGGGCGTGCGGCTCGACTACGCCGTGCAGCCGAGCCCGGACGGACTGGCACAGGCATTCATCATCGGCGAGCAGCACATCGCTGACGACCGGGTGGCTCTCGTGCTGGGCGACAACATCTTCTACGGCGGCGGTTTCGGCCGGATGCTCCGCAGCTACACCGACGTCGACGGCGCGGTCGTCTTCGGCTACCGCGTGGCCGACCCCTCGGCGTACGGCGTCGTGGAGTTCGACAAGGACGGTCGCGCACTGTCGCTGGAGGAGAAGCCGGAGAAGCCGCGCAGCAGCTACGCCGTGCCGGGGCTGTACTTCTACGACAACGACGTGGTGTCGATGGCTCGGTCGCTCACGCCCTCGCCGCGCGGGGAGCTGGAGATCACCGACCTGAACATGCGCTACCTCGAGGCCGGCCGGCTCCGGGTGGTGGAGATGCCGCGGGGCGCCGCATGGCTGGACACCGGCACGTTCGAGAGCCTCAACGACGCGAGCAACTTCGTGCGCACCCTCGAGGCGCGGCAGGGCTTCAAGATCGCCTCGCCGGAGGAGGTGGCCTGGCGGATGGGGTTCATCTCCGACGAGCAGCTGGCCGACCAGGCCAGCCAGCTCGTCAACAGCGGGTACGGCGCCTATCTCCTGGACCTGCTCGACTCCCGCTGACGCGCCGGTGGTTGAGGCGCGGAGCCTCGCAACGCCTAGGCTGGCGGGCATGAAGGTTCTCGTGACGGGCGGCGCCGGCTACATCGGCTCGATCACCGCCAAGGCCCTCGAGGAGGCCGGCCACACCCCGGTGATCCTCGACTCGCTGCTGACCGGCCCGCGGGTCTTCGTGAAGGACCGGATCTTCTACGAGGGCGACATCGCCGACCGCGCACTGGTGCGCCGGGTGGTCGAGGAGCACCCCGACCTGGACGCGACGATCCACATGGCGGCGCGCATCATCGTGCCCGAGTCGGTGGCGCAGCCCTACGAGTACTACCGCGACAACGTCGCCAAGTCCCTCGAGCTGTTCGACGAGCTGGAAAAGCTGGGCAAGCCCCGTGTGCTGTTCTCGTCCTCGGCCTCGCTCTACGCCCTCAAGCCGGAGTTCGAGGTGGTGGAGTCCGACCCCCTCGAGCCCGGGTCGCCGTACGCCCGCACCAAGCGGATGATGGAGATGGTGCTGGAGGACATGTCGCGTGCGACCTCGCTGCGGGCGATCATCCTGCGCTACTTCAACCCGATCGGCTCCGACCCCGACCTCGAGTCGGGGATCTACGACAAGGAGCCGTCGCACGTGCTGGGTCAGCTGGTGATGGCCGCCCGCGGAATCAAGCCGAGCTTCACGATCACCGGCACCGACCATCCGACCCGCGACGGCACCGGCATCCGCGACTCCATCCACGTCTGGGACCTCGCCCAGGCACACGTGCGCGCCGTGGAGAAGTTCGACGACGTGCTGGCCGCGGTCGACGCGCCGAGCACGGTCATCAACGTCGGCACCGGTTCCGGGGTGACCGTGCGCGAGCTGGTGGCGTCGTTCGAGCGGGTCTTCGGCCAGGAGGTGCCCGTGACCGAGGCGCCACCGCGGCCCGGTGACGCGGTCGGTGCGTTCGCCAACGTCGACCGCTCCGCGGAGCTGCTGGGATGGAAGACGACGCTGACCCTCGACGACGCCATCGCCTCCGCCCTGGCCTGGGGTGAGAAGCGGCAGGAGATCCTGGGGTACGAGTGATCCGACACTGGCTGATCGTGGCGGCGCTGCTCGTGGTGGGCAGCGGCGGGGCCGCGTCGGCTCGGCCGGCCCCGGACCGGGACCTGGCGCTTGCCGGTCCGCTGGTGGGGCGGACCATCGTGATCGACCCCGGCCACCAGCTCGGCAACCACAACTTCCCGCGCAAGATCTCACGTCTCGTGCCGGCCGGTGGGTTCAAGAAGCCCTGCAACACCACCGGGACCGCGACCCGGGGCGGCTACCCCGAGGCGACCATGGCCTGGCGGGTGTCGCAGCTGTTGGCGGCACGGCTGCGAGGCCTCGGTGCGGACGTCACGATGACCCGGCACAGCAACCGGCAGGACCGCTGGGGGCCCTGCGTCGACGTACGAGGTCGTGCCGGCAACCGGGTCGGGGCAGATCTCAAGGTCAGCATCCACGGCGACGGGTCCACGGCGCGCGGTGCCCGCGGGTTCCACGTGATCGCGCCCACCAACCGCCGGCCGTGGACGCACGACATCTTCCGGCCCTCCCGCCGGATGGCTCGGGAGACCAGGGCCGCGCTGCGTCGGGCCGGGGTCCCGGTGGCCAACTACATCGCTGGCGGCGACGGGATCGACTTCCGCTCCGACCTCGGCACCCTCAACCTGGCCAACATCCCCACGGTGATGGTCGAGCTCGGCAACATGCGCAGCCCCAGCGACGCGCACCGGATGACGACCCGCAGCGGCCGCGCCACCTACGCCCGCGCCCTCGCCCGTGCCATGGTGACCCACCTCCGCTGACCCCCGGTGGTTGAGGTGCGAGCGGAGCGAGCCTCGAAACCCCGGAACTGAGGCAGGGCGGTGAGCACGGGTGGTTGTGGCCCTGCGTGGGTGCGGGGGTTTCGAGGCTCGGGCCTGGGCGGACCTCGCACCTCAACCCCCGGTGCTTGGCCGACTCGGGGCTCTCCGGTGGTTGAGGTGCGAGCGGAGCGAGCCTCGAAACCCCGGAAGTGAGGCAGGGCGGTGGTGCGGTGGTTGTGGCCCTGCGTGGGTGCGGGGGTTTCGAGGCTCGGGCCTGGGCGGACCTCGCACCTCAACCTCCGGCGTGGACCTGCGAGCCGTCAGGCGGCCACCTCAACCTCCAGGACGCTGCCGGGGTGGGCGGCTTGCGAGGTCCGGGAGGTCACCGAAGCGTCCCTGGATCAAGGCTTCGCGCTTGGCCCTGCTCCAACCCTGGATCTGCTTCTCGTAGTGGAACGCATCCTCGACTCGCTCGAACTCCGCCGACCACACCAGCCGAACCGGCCGTCGGCGTCGCAACCGTGTGTAGATCGCTCCGAGTCCGAGGTTGTGCTCGCTGACTCGGCGTTCGAGGTCCGTCGTACTGCCGACATAGAGCGACCCGTCGGCGCACTCGAGCATGTACGTCCACGGCATGGTTCTGTGGTGCCCGCTCTCAGTGGCGCGAACACGCGCAGTTGTCCGCCTGTGGACAACCCGTGGGTGGTCGCCGCCCTGCACGGGTGCGGGGGTTTCGAGGCTCAGGCGCTAGGGCGCCTTCGCACCTCAACCTCCGGTGGGCAGCTCGAGCCGCCGGTGAGGTCCCGCGGTTAGCGCCCTGCGGGGGTGCGGGGGTTTCGAGGCTCGGGCCTGGGCGGCCCTCGCACCTCAACCTCCGATCCGGGCCGCGCAACTCAACCTCCGATCCGGCCCTCGCACCTCAACTACCGGTTCGGGCCACGGACCAGTCGGCCTCGTCAGTCCCGGCCGCGCTAGATTGCCGGAATGCCCGTGGACCCACAGCTCGCCGGCTTTCTGCAGTTCATCAAGGACGCGGGCTACCCCCCGGTCTCCGAGTCGACGCCCGAGGCGGCCCGGAAGGGATTCGTCGCGATGTCGGCCGGCGCCGTGCGGCCCGACCAGGTGGTCCAGGTCGGGGCGGTGGAGGACCTGACCGTGCCGGGGGGCGACGGCGATCGGCCCGCACGCCTCTACCGACCTGTCACCGACGGCCCGCTTCCCACGGTCGTCTACCTGCACGGCGGGGGGTACGTGATCGGCGACCTCGAGACCCACGACCAGACCTGCCGGCGACTGTGCCTCGATGCGGACGTGGTGGTGCTGGCGGTGGACTACCGCCTTGCGCCCGAGCATCCGTTTCCCGCCGGGGTGCAGGACGCGATTGCTGCGACCCGCTGGGCCGCGGAGCGGAAGCTCGGCGGGGATGACCGCCTGGCGATCGCGGGGGACAGCGCGGGCGGCAACTTCGCGGCCGTGGTCGCCCAGACCGTGCCGGAGCTGCTGACCGCCCAGCTGCTGATCTATCCCGCGGTCGACGCCTTCGGCGACTACCCGTCCCGGCACGAGAACGAGTCCGGCTACGGCCTCGAGGTCGCCGACATGCTGTGGTTCCACGACCACTACCCCGGCGGCGCCGACATCACACCCGAGGACCCCCGCTTCTCGCCGTACCGCGCCGACTCGCTCGAGGGTCAGCCGCCGGCCGTC
>JBJMIQ010000026.1:0-10479 GCA_045806805.1 Nocardioides sp.
GGAGGCGGCCTGCTCCTCGGTGAGGCCCTCGTGCTCGAGGGTGACCCGGGTGCCGCCGTCGGTGGGCTCGAGGGTGACGGTGACGGTCGAGGTATCGGGCAGCAGATCGGGGTTGCCCACCCAGCCCCACCCGAAGACCAGGCGCCTGCCCGGCTCGACCTCGCGGAAGGTGCCGGCGGCGACGTGTCCCGGGACGATCGTCCACCGGTAGTCACCGCCGGCCTGCAGGTCGACGCGGGCCGACACGGTCTGCCAGCGGCGCAGCCGTTCGGGCTCGGTGAGGAGTGCAAAGGCGTCCTCGGGCGAGACGGGCAGGATGGTGCTCTTGGTGTAGGTCATCGGTCTTCTCCTGATCTGGCCGGACGGTTCCGGCGCTGGTTGAGGGCGTGGGCATCCGCGACGAGCTGGTCGAGCTCGTCGGTCCAGAAGCGGTCGATCTCGGCCTGGAGCGAACGCAGCCCGGACGGGACGACGCGGTAGATCCGCTGCCGTCCGACCTTCTCGGCGGCGACCAGGCCGACACTCTCCAGCAGCAAGAGGTGCTGGGAGATCGCCGAACGGGTCACCGGGAACTCCGACGCGATCTCGCTGACCGTCTGCGGCTGCGGGGCCAGGAGCTGCAGGATGCGTCGCCGGGTGGGCTCGGCGGCTGCGGAGAGAGCGTCGGTCACGAGTCAATACGTTAGTATCCACTAACGTATCTGGCAACCGTCCTGCGCGGCAACGTTGTGCAGCGGCGCCCGCGCCCGCCAGAGTT
The DNA here is from genome assembly GCA_045806805.1 of Nocardioides sp. Classification (GTDB taxonomy): domain Bacteria; phylum Actinomycetota; class Actinomycetes; order Propionibacteriales; family Nocardioidaceae; genus Nocardioides. The sequence continues at coordinate 758 of JBJMIQ010000026.1, forward strand.
GGGCCATGACCACCGGGGAGAGCGACTTCGCCGACTTCAGCGGCTTGCGCGCGACGTACATCAACTGCACGCTCAAGCGCGGTCCGGAGCCCAGCCACACGCAGGGGCTCGTCGACGCGAGCGCGGCGATCATGCGCGAGCACGGGGTCGACGTCCACATGCTGCGGGCGGTCGACCACGACATCGCCACCGGCGTCTACCCCGACATGCGCGAGCACGGCTGGGAGATGGACGAATGGCCCGAGATCTATCCCGGCATCCTGGACAGCCAGATCCTGGTCATCGCCGGGCCGATCTGGCTCGGCGACAACTCCAGCGTGACCAAGCGGATCATCGAGCGGCTCTACGCCCTGAGCGGGCAGGTCAACGACAAGGGCCAGTACCTCTTCTACGGGCGGGTGGCCGGCTGCCTGATCACCGGCAACGAGGACGGCATCAAGCACTGCGCCCAGAACGTGCTCTACAGCCTCCAGCACATCGGCTACACGATCCCGCCCAACGCCGACGCGGGATGGATCGGCGAGGCGGGGCCGGGTCCGTCGTACCTCGACCCGGGCAGTGGCGGCCCACACAACGACTTCACCAGCCGCAACGCCACGTTCATGACGTGGAACCTGATGCACCTCGCTGCGATGCTGCAATCCGCCGGCGGCGTTCCCGGCCACGGCAACCAGCGGACCCGGTGGGACGAGGGGGAGCGGTTCGGCTGGGAGAGCCCGGAGTACCTCTCCTGATGCGGGCGTGACCGGACAGGGTCCCGTCGTCGGCGACGACGGGCTTGCGAGATGTCCCTGGGGCGCTGTCAGCGAGGTCTACCGCGCCTACCACGACACCGAGTGGGGCCTGCCGGTGCACGGTGAGGCGGCCCACCTCGAGCGGCTCACCCTCGAGGCGTTCCAGTCCGGACTGTCGTGGCTGACCATCCTCAACAAGCGCGAGGCCTTCCGGGAGGTCTTCGCGGGCTTCGACGCCGACGTGGTGGCGGCCTACGACGACGCCGACTTCGACCGACTGATGGGGGACGCCCGGATCGTGCGCAACCGGCTCAAGGTGCGGGCCGCGATCACCAACGCCGGAGCGACGGTGGCGCTGCGCGAGCGCGGAGGGCTCGAAGAGTTCCTCCGGTCCTTCGCACCGGAGAAACACCCCGTACCGGAAACCACGGATCAGATCGTGAGCGTCTCGCCGGAGTCGGTGGCCATGTCCAAGGCCCTGAAGAAGGAGGGCTTCGTGTTCGTCGGCCCGACCACGATGTACGCCCTGATGCAGGCGATCGGCCTCGTGGACGACCATCTCGTAGGGTGCCATCGCCGCGGGAGCGCCAGCGCTCCTTGAGTAGGGTCCTCGGCCATGGAGACCCCGGTGCATGCCTTCGGCGACGACGTCCTCGGCGAGCTCGACGCCGTCGGTCTCGTGGAACGGATCCGGTCTCGCCGGGCCTCGATCCGCGAGGTAGTGGAGGCCGCGATCGCCCGGGCCGAACGGGTCAACCCCGCGCTCAACGCCATCGCCCACGAGGCCTTCGACCGAGCCCGGGCCGAGGCCGCCGACCCCCGCGGCGGCTACTTCGCGGGGGTTCCCACGTTCGTCAAGGACAACGTCGACGTGGGCGGAATGCCTACCCAGCAGGGAGTCGACGCGTTCCAGGGGACCCCGCGCCGGATCGACGGCGACTTCGCCCGGATGTTCCTGGCCACCGGGGTGATCCCGCTGGGCAAGACCCAGCTCTCGGAGTTCGGCTTCAGCCCGTCGGCCGAGCACGAGCGGCTGGGCCCGGTGCGCTCGCCGTGGGACCCCGAGTTCACCGCCGGCGCGTCCTCGGCCGGCTCGGCGGCCATGGTCGCCGCAGGCGTCGTACCGCTCGCCCATGCGAACGATGGCGGCGGCTCGATCCGGATCCCGGCCGCGGTCAACGGCCTGGTGGGACTCAAGCCGACGCGCGGGCGGCTCGCCCAGGACCGGACGATGCGCCAGATGCCGGTGCAGATCATCTCCGACGGGGTGCTGACCAGGTCGGTCCGGGACACGGCCGCGTTCTTCCGCGAGTCGGAGAAGGTCTACCGCAACCTCCGGCTGCCGCCGGTCGGCGACATCACCCGCCCCGGAAAGGCCCGGCTGCGGGTCGCGGTGGTGACCGAGGGTGTCGGCGCCCGGGCCACGCCCGAGGTCAGCGACCTGACCCTCAAGACAGGTGCGCTGCTCGAGGAGCTCGGGCACCGGGTCGAGCAGATCGACCCGCCGGTGCCGGCGTACTTCCGCGACGACTTCCTCCTCTACTGGGCGATGCTGAGCCTGTTCCTCGTCCAGACCGGCCGCCGCAGCTTCGGCGACACCTGGGACCCGGAGCTGCTCGACAACCTGACCCACGGGTTGGCCCGGCACTGCCGGCGGAACCTCCACCGGCTTCCGCTGGCCATCGCGCGGCTGCGGCTGTCCGGGCGGCTCTCGGCCCGCCTCTACCAGCAGTACGACGTCGTGCTGACCCCCACGCTCGCCACCTCGACCCCTCGGGTCGGGCACCTTGCCGCGAGCAACGACTACGAGACGACCCTCGAGCGGATGCTGGCCTGGGTCGCCTTCACCCCGCTGCAGAACGCCACCGGCGACCCCGCGATCAGCCTGCCCCTGGCCACGACCGCGGACGGCATGCCGCACGGCATGATGTTCGCCGCCTCCTCCGGCCGCGAGGCGCTGCTGCTCGAGCTCGCCTACGAGCTGGAGTCCGCCCGTCCCTTCGCCCGCATCCAGGTTTGAGCCCCAGGCCCGAGCTTGCTCTGGCCTGGTAAGGCGAAAAGGTTGAGGAGCGTGGACGTACACCCGCGCGAAGCGAGGGGGCGACGCGTCTCGAAACCCACTTACCGGCGCTGGACGAGTAAGGCCTGCGTTGACCGGGCGACCAGACCGCGCTGGTCGTGGGCCTCGGCCACGGCCATGCCGACCGAGCCGCTCGAGAGCCTTGTCGCGGCGTCCAGGCAGAGCCACTCGCCATCGGGTGGGCGCAGGACGTGGACGGTCAGCTCGGTGTTGAGGAACCCCCACTCACGCGGGTCGAAGACGGCACTGACTCCGGAGGCGGAGTCGGCGCAGGTCACCAGCCGCTGGATCGGCGAGGCCTCCTCGTCCTCGATGAGGTTCGGTGGCCGCATCCACACCACCCCAGGTCCCGGAGCGGCGAGGTCGCCGGTGATCCACCGCCAGTCAACGGCGTCGACGTAGCCGCCGCCCCAGCCCGCGGGACGCTCGCGCGACGTGCCGTCCTCGGGTCCGTGCGCCGGAGCCACCTGCTCCTGGTCGGGTCCGTCCGCCGAGGCCGGGAAGAGCCAGGCCCGAGCGGTCGCGACCGGGCGGCCGCGCGCGACGTCGTACAGCTCCGCGGCCGCCAGCTGCACCGACCGACCGGGCCGCAGGATCGATGCCGAGACCGCGAGGTCGTCGACCGGGACCGGGCCGAGCAGCTCCATCGTGAAGCGCCCGATGACCGAGTCCGAGAGCCCTTCGATCGCCCGGGCCAGCAACCCGGCCGGCGGCCCGCCGTGCTGGCTGTCCGAACCCCACGGAGACGCGGTCGTGGGGAGGGACTCGAAGCCCTCCCGACCGTCCGCGGAGGGGCCCTGTGAACGGTAGAAACTGGGCCTTTCAGTCGATTTCCCGATCATGTCAGCCGGTGTGTATCCTCATCGGTCGTTGCCCCTTTAGCTCAGTCGGCAGAGCGTCTCCATGGTAAGGAGAAGGTCTACGGTTCGATTCCGTAAAGGGGCTCGGGGCGGAAGTTGCGCAGGCCGGTTAGTCTGGTGTGCGCAGCCGTGCCCTCGTGGCGGGGTAGCTCAGGTGGTTAGAGCACACGGCTCATAATCGTGGTGTCGCGGGTTCGAGTCCCGCCCCCGCTACTGCGCAGACGAAGCATCACCGACGTAAAGGACTTCCCGTGGCCAGCAAGAGCTCCGACGTTCGCCCCAAGATCACGCTCGCATGTGTCGAGTGCAAGGAGCGCAACTACATCACCAAGAAGAACCGCCGCAACGACCCGGACCGCATGGAGCTGTCGAAGTTCTGCCCGCGTTGCCGCAAGCACACCTCCCACCGCGAGACCCGCTGACGCCATTCCGCACCGACGTCGCATCGACCCGCCGTGAGTTGACGGCGGGTCGACGCCTATTTTGGGCTCATGCCCGTCGACCAGTCGCTCGTGGGGCGGGTCTTCCCGCCGACCGCGCCGTACGAAGTGACCGAGGACCACGTCCGCGAGTTCGTCGCCGCGACCGGAGGTCAGTACGACGGCGGCCCGGCACCGGCGACGTACCCGATCGTGCTGTCGTTCGACGCGATGAACGCCTTCCTCGAGGCCGAGGACATCGACCTTTTCCGGATCGTCCACGGCGACCAGAAGTTCACCTACGAGCGTCCGGTCCGGCCCGGCGACGTGCTCACCGCCACCCTGACCGTCGCCTCGCTTCGCCAGATTGCCGGCAACGACATCATCGGAACGACCAGCCAGGTCACCGACGCCGATGGTGCGCTGGTCTGCTCCACCTCCGCGACGCTCGTCCACCGGGGCGCAGAGGCATGAAGACCCAGGTCTTCACCGTCACCCGCGCCGACCTCGTGAGGTACGCCAAGGCCAGCGGTGACCAGAACCCGATCCACCAGGACGAGAACGTGGCCACCAGCGTTGGTCTGCCCGGGGTGATCGCCCACGGCATGTACACGATGGCCCTCGCTGCCAGGGCGGTCTCGACCTGGTTCCCGGGATCCGAGGTCGTGAGCTTCGGTTGCAAGTTCACCAACCCCGTCGTCGTCCCGGCCGAGGGCGGTACCGAGGTCGAGGTCGCAGGTGAGGCAAAGGAGGGAGACGACGGGTTGACGACCGTGTCCCTCACGGTCACCTGTGGTGGCCAGAAAGTGCTGGGCATGCCCAAGGCAGTCGTGCGTGGCTGAGCTGCTCGGCCGACACACCTCTCTTCGGCTCGGCGGCGCCGCTCGCCGCTGGGTCGAGGCCACGAGCGAGGACGAAATGATCGCCGCGGTCGGTGGCGCCGACGAGAAGAGCGAGCCCCTGCTGGTCCTGGCGGGCGGCACCAACGTCGTGGTCGCGGACGAGGGCTTCCCGGGCACCGTGGTCAAGGTGGCGACCCGCGGCCTCCGGTCCGACGTCGACGACTCCGGCGACCCGACCTGCTCGGGTGCGTCGGTCACCGTCGCAGCCGGTGAGCGGTGGGACGACGTGGTCGCGGAGGCGGTTGAGCGTGGGTGGATCGGCATCGAGGCGCTCTCCGGCATCCCCGGCTCGGTCGGGGCGACCCCGATCCAGAACGTTGGCGCCTACGGTCAGGAAGTTGCCCAGACCCTCGCCCGGGTCCGGGTCTGGGACCGTCGGCTCAAGGGGGTCCGCACCTTCGCCGCCGCCGAGTGCGGTTTCGGCTACCGCACCAGCCGCTTCAAGGCCGACCCCGGCCGTCACGTCGTACTCGACGTCACCTTCCAGTTCCGCCAGGGGAAGCTCGGCGCGCCCGTCGGGTACGCCGAGCTCGCCCGGACGCTGGGGGTGTCCGAGGGAGAACGCGCGCCGCTGGCCGATGTCCGGGCGGCGGTGCTCGGGCTGCGCAGGAGCAAGGGCATGGTCCTCGACGACGACGACCACGACACCTGGAGCACCGGGTCGTTCTTCACCAACCCGGTGCTCGCCGCGTCCGACGTACCCGAGGGCGCTCCCGCCTGGCCGCAGGCGGACGGGGTCAAGACCAGCGCGGCGTGGTTGATCGAGCAGGCCGGCTTCCGCAAGGGGTACGGCGCCGGCCGAGTCCGCCTCTCCACGAAACACACCCTCGCCCTGACCAACCGGGGGGACGGAACCACCACCGAGCTGCTCGCCCTGGCCCGCGAGATTCGCGACGGCGTCGAGGCCCGGTTCGGCATCCGCCTCGTCAACGAACCGGTCCTCGTCAACTGCGAGCTCTGAGGCTCGCGAGACAGTGACGGATTTAGAGACGCGTCGCACGGTTCCGCCGCTCCGTCGCTCCGTGCCGACGCTCCTCAATCTCTCCGCTCTTTCCGCCCGGCTCACAAGTTCGCCGTGCGGGGCTCCGAGAGCCAGGTGTCGATGTCGGCCAGGGCCGCCTTCCGTATGTCGTCGGGCGCGCAGGACGATCTGATCGACATCCGGGCGAGCTCGGCCAGCTGCTCGTCGGTCAGGTCGTGGGCCGCCCGCATGGTGGCGTACTGACCCTCGAGCCGCGACCCGAAGAGCAACGGGTCGTCGGCACCGAGCGCGACCGTGGCCCCCGCGTCCAGCAGTTCGGGGAGGGGTACCGAGGTGAGGTCGGAGTAGACGCCGAGGGCGACGTTCGAGACAGGACACACCTCCAGCGCCACGCCGGAGGCCACGATCCGCTCCAGCAGGGCTGGGTCCTCGACCGCGCGGATGCCGTGGCCGAGCCGGTCGGCGTGCAGCACGTCGAGACAGATCCGGACGTGGTCGGCTCCGCGCAGCTCGCCCCCGTGGGGCACCAGCCGCAGTCCGGCCCGGGCGGCGATCCGGAACGCCGCGTCGAACTCCGCCGTGCTGCCGCGCCGCTCGTCGTTGGACAGGCCGAACCCGACCACTCCGCGGCCGGCGTACTGCGCAGCGAGCCGGGCCAGCGTTCGCGCGTCGAGCGGGTGTCGGGTCCGGTTCGCGGCGATGACCACGGACATGCCCAGCCCGGTCTCGCGCGAGGTGGCGGCCACCGCGTCGAGGACCAGGTCGGTGAAGGTGGTGATCCCCCCGAAGCGGGCGGCGTATCCGCTCGGGTCCACCTGGATCTCCAGCCACCGGCTGCCGTCCCGGACGTCGTCCTCCGCGGCCTCCCGGACCAGTCGACGTACGTCGTCGGGCGTCCGCAGCACCGAGCGCGCGACGTCATAGAGCCGCTGGAAGCGGAACCAGCCCTTTTCGTCGGCCGCCGACAGCTCCGGCGGCCACTCCGAGACCAGGGAGTCGGGAAGGTGGATGCCATCGCGTGCAGCGAGCTCGAGCAAGGTCTCGTGTCGCATCGAGCCGGTGAAGTGTATGTGGAGGTGAGCCTTGGGCAAGGTCGCGAGCGACCTTGCCTGTCGGCTCAACTCCACACCTCGCGCTTCGCCCTCGTCATGGTTACGGCGAGCACGACGCATTCCTTGCGTCGTCAGGAGAAGAGCTTCTGGAGCCGGGTGATTCCCTCGACCAGGTCGTCGTCGCCGAGCGCGTAGGACAGCCGGAGGTAGCCGGGCGAGCCGAACGCCTCCCCGGGTACGACCGCGACCTCCACCTGCTCGAGGATGTACTCCGACAGGTCGGCCGACGAGTCGATGACCCGGCCGCCGTACTCCTTGCCGAGCAGGCCCTTGACCGAGGGGTAGGCGTAGAACGCGCCCTGGGGGGTCGGGCAGACCACCCCGTCGATCTCGCCGAGCATCGAGACGATCGTCTTGCGTCGCCGATCGAAGGCCGCCTTCATCTCCTCGACCGCGGCCAGGTCGCCGGACACGGCCGCGAGGGCCGCGCGCTGGCTGACGTTGGCCACGTTGGACGTCGCGTGGGACTGAAGGTTGGTCGCGGCCTTGACCAGGTCCTTCGGGCCGATCATCCAGCCGACCCGCCACCCGGTCATGGCATAGGTCTTGGCGACGCCGTTGACAACGACGCAGTTGTCGGCCAGGTCGGGGCACAGGACCGGCATGGAGCCGGTCTCGACCCCGTCGTAGACAAGGTGCTCGTAGATCTCGTCGGTGAGTACCCACAGCTGGTGGTCCTCGACCCATTCACCGATCGCCCGGATCTCGTCGGCGGTGTAGACGGAGCCGGTGGGGTTGGAGGGCGAGACGAACAGCAGCACCTTGGTTCGCTCGGTGCGGGCGGCCTCGAGCTGCTCGGGCGTCACCTTGTAGTCCTGGGTCTCGTCGGCGAGCACCTCGACCGGGACGCCGCCGGCCAGCCGGATGGCTTCCGGGTACGTCGTCCAGTACGGCGCCGGCACGATCACCTCGTCGCCGGGATCGAGCATCGCGGCGAAGGCGGCGTAGATGGCCTGCTTTCCCCCGTTGGTCACGAGCACCTGGGCGGGCTCGACGTCGTACCCGCTGTCGCGCCGGGTCTTCTCGACGATGGCCTTCTTCAGCTCCGGCAGTCCGCCGGCGGGCGTGTAGCGGTGGTTCTTCGGGTCGCGGCAGGCCTCGACCGCGGCCTCCACGACGTAGTCAGGGGTCGCGAAGTCCGGTTCGCCGGCGCCGAAGCCGATCACCGGCCGCCCCTCGGCCTTGAGCGACTTGGCCTTCGCGTCGACCTTGAGCGTCGCGCTCTCGGCGATGCCGCCCACGCGCCCGGAGACGCGCTGGGTCCTGGGGGAGGAAGCGGGCTGGTCAGGGGTCCCGGTGGTCATGGAGCCCATCGTAGGAGGCCACGCTTTGGCGGGCGTAGCCCGTTGCCCGTAGACTCCACGATTGGTGGTTCTCCACATGTTTGGCCCTGCCCGGAAGCGGCACGGCGGCAGGGGAGGCATCGGAGGGCACTAGCTCAACTGGCAGAGCATCGGTCTCCAAAACCGAAGGTTGGGGGTTCAAGTCCCTCGTGCCCTGCAGGCAGAGTGAGAGTCGACAGGTCCGGTCGAGGAGAGGTGAAGACGGTGACCGAGAGCAAGGCGGTACGCCGCGACGGCAAGGCCGAGAAGCGCACCACTCCGGTCACCTTCTATCGTCAGGTCGTCGCCGAGCTGCGGAAGGTCGTGTGGCCGACCCAGGAGCAGCTCGTCACGTACTTCCTGGTGACGATGGTCTTCGTGGTCTTCTTCATGGCGCTGGTCTCGCTCCTCGACCTCGGCTTCGGCAAGCTGGTCTTCAAGATCTTCGCCGGCCAGGACACCCAGTGAGCGAGGCCGCGGCCCCGAGGTTGCGGCAGACATCAGACGAACTTCAAGTGACGGAGCAACACGTGTCGGAGCAGTACGACCCGGTCGAGCCCGAGGAGACCCAGGACCCGAGCGCCGAGGCAGGCACCGAGCCCAGCCCCGAGGCTGAGGCGCCCGAGAGCGTGGTGACCCCCGAGCCTGCGGTCGAGGGCGAGGTCGCCGAGGAGCCGGTCGCCGAGGAGCGGGTCGCCGAGGAGCCGGTCGCCGAGGAGCCGGTCGCCGAGGAGCCGGTCGCCGAGGAGCCCCTCGCCGAGGAGCCGTTCGCCGAGGAGCCGAGCGCCGAGGAGCCCGCCGACGACGACCCGCTGGAGGCGTTCCGTCGCGAGCTGGCGGCCAAGGTCGGTGACTGGTTCGTGGTGCACACCTACTCCGGCATGGAGAACCGGGTGAAGTCCAACCTGGAGAACCGCATCATCTCCCTCAACATGGAGGACTACATCCACGAGATCGTGGTCCCCACCGAGGAGGTCGCCGAGATCAAGAACGGCCAGCGCAAGCTCGTCAAGCGCACCGTGCTCCCCGGGTACGTCCTGGTCCGGATGGACCTCACCGACGAGTCCTGGGCCGCTGTGCGTCACACCCCGTCGGTCACCGGCTTCGTCGGTCACAGCCACCAGCCGGTCCCGCTCTCGATGAGCGAGGTCGAGAACATGCTGGCGCCCGCCGTCGTCGCCGCCGCGGAGGCCGAGGCCGCCGCCGCCGGTACGTCGACCGCCGGCTCGCCGACCACCCCGGCCAAGAAGCCCATCGAGGTCGCAGACTTCGCTGTCGGAGACTCGGTCATGGTGGTCGACGGGCCATTCG
>JBJMIQ010000027.1:0-2873 GCA_045806805.1 Nocardioides sp.
CGCGCAACCTCAACAAGGCCGGCTATGCGGAGAACCCGCTCGAGAACGACTCGCTCGCGGAGTACGACGTGCACGCGTTCGAGCTCACCGACATGACGGTGGAGGCCGTCCGGGAGTTCGGGCTCTCCCGCAAGGACGCGGGGCGCGCGAAGAACATGTTCGCGCTCGGCATGCTGTCGTGGATGTACGGCCGCCCGACCGAGTCCACGATTGCGTTCCTCGAGCGGCGGTTCGCGAAGGCACCGGACATCCGCGACGCCAACGTGACGGCGTTCCGAGCGGGCTGGAACTTCGGTGAGACCACCGAGGCGTACGTCGTTCAGTACGAGATCAAGCCGGCACCGATGCTGCCCGGCACCTACCGGAACATCACCGGCAACCTGGCGCTCGCGTACGGGCTGATCGCCGGCTCGACGCAGTCCGGCCTGCCGTTGTTCCTCGGTTCGTACCCGATCACCCCTGCCTCGGACATCCTTCACGAGCTCTCCAAGCACAAGCGCTTCGGCGTCACGACGTTCCAGGCCGAGGACGAGATCGCCGGCATCGGCGCCGCGCTGGGCGCCTCGTTCGCCGGCAGCCTCGGGGTCACCACCACGTCGGGCCCCGGCATCGCCCTGAAGTCGGAGACCATCGGGCTGGCGGTGATGACCGAGCTGCCGCTCCTGGTCATCGACGTCCAGCGCGGCGGGCCATCGACGGGCCTCCCGACCAAGACCGAGCAGGCGGACCTGCTGCAGGCGATGTTCGGCCGCAACGGTGAGTCGCCCGTCCCGATCATCGCGCCGCGCTCGCCGGGCGACTGCTTCGACGCCACCCTCGAGGCCATCCGGATCGCGATCACCCACCGGACGCCGGTGATGCTGCTCTCCGACGGCATGCTCGCCAACGGGTCGGAGCCGTGGCGGGTCCCCGAGGTCGCCGACCTCCCGCCGATCGACCCCGCCTTCGCGACCCATCCCAATCACGGCGAGGGGGACGACAAGGACTTCTGGCCCTACGTCCGCGACGAGGCGACCCTGGCCCGGCCCTGGGCGATCCCCGGAACTCCTGGGCTGGAGCACCGGATCGGCGGACTGGAGAAGGGCGACGGCCACGGCAACATCTCCTACGACCCGGCCAACCACGACTTCATGGTGCGCACCCGGCAGGCCAAGGTCGATCGGATCGCCGACTCGCTGCCGCCGATGGAGGTCGACGACCCCACCGGCGAGGCGAAGGTGCTGGTGCTCGGCTGGGGGTCGACGTACGGACCGATCGGGGCCGGCTGCCGCCGGGTCCGCAAGGCGGGCTACCACGTCGCGCAGGCCCACCTGCGCCACCTCAACCCCTTCCCGAAGGATCTCGGCGAGGTCCTCGCCCGCTACGAGAAGGTGCTGGTCCCCGAGATGAACCTCGGCCAGCTCAGCATGCTGCTGCGGGCGAAGTACCTCGTCGACGTCATCGGCTACAACCACGTGCGGGGACTGCCGCTGAAGGCCGCCGAGCTGGCCGAGTGCATCGGTGAGCTCGTCTCCCAGGCCGAGGGCATCGACGTAAACCTGACGGCACCCGCCGAGGAGGCGATGAAGTGATTACCCCATTCGAATGCTCACTTCGTTCCGCCAGACCACCCCACGACGTCCCTCGCTGCGCTCGCGACGCCGCAGGGACCCCTGCGAACGGGGACACCGAATGACGACACAGCTCCCCTTCCCCTCCCACCGCAGCGGCGTCGAGTCGGTGCCGACCACCGACGAGCCGCAGACCGGCAAGGACTTCACCAGCAGCCAGGAGGTTCACCAGTGAGCACCGTCGACCTCGGCCTGCCCGGCCTCACCTCGGGCACCGACGGCGTACCCGCCTTCGAGGGCGAGCAGACCGGCAAGGAGTACACCTCCGACCAGGAGGTCCGCTGGTGCCCCGGCTGCGGCGACTACGCCGTGCTCAAGGCCGTCCAGGGCTTCCTGCCCGAGCTCGGCCTGCGCCGGGAGAACATCGTCTTCGTCTCCGGCATCGGGTGCTCGTCGCGGTTCCCCTACTACCTCGACACCTACGGGATGCACTCCATCCACGGCCGGGCCCCCTCGATCGCGACGGGCATCGCCACCTCGCGCGCCGACCTGTCGGTGTGGGTGGTGACCGGCGACGGAGACGCGCTCTCCATCGGCGGCAACCACCTGATCCACGCCCTGCGCCGCAACGTCAACATGACGATCCTGCTCTTCAACAACCGCATCTACGGACTCACCAAGGGCCAGTACTCCCCCACGTCCGAGCCCGGCAAGGTCACCAAGTCGACCCCGATGGGGTCGGTCGACCACCCGTTCAACCCGGTCTCGCTGGCACTCGGCGCCGAGGGCTCGTTCGTGGCCCGGACGATCGACTCCGACCGCAAGCACCTCACGTCGGTGCTGTCGGCGGCCGCCGCGCACCGGGGCACGTCGCTGGTGGAGATCTACCAGAACAGCCCGATCTTCAACGACGGCGCGTTCGACGCGATCAAGAGCAACGACACCAAGGCCGACGCGATCATCCCGCTCGTCCACGGCGAGCCGATCCGCTTCGGCGCTCCGTCGGCTACCGGGGAGGGGTCCAAGGGGCTCGTCCGCGATCCCGCGACCGGCGGCGTGAAGATCGTCCAGGTCGCCGACGTGGGCGAGGCCGCGCTGCTCGTCCACGACGCGCACAACCCGGACCCGTCGACGGCGTTCGCGATCTCGCGGCTCACCGACTCCGGCTACCTCAACCAGTCGCCGATCGGGATCTTCCGCCAGGTCGAGCGGCCGACCTACGACGACCAGGCTCGCGCCCAGGTCAGCACCGCCCAGGCCGCCGCCCCCGGCGAGCGGACCGACCGGCTCGCTGCCCTCATCAGTGGCGGCGACACCTGGACC
>JBJMIQ010000028.1:0-4596 GCA_045806805.1 Nocardioides sp.
CGGGCCTGCGATGAGACCCACCGGCCGAACCCCCGGCCCAAACCCCCGAAACAGAAAACCCGGACCCCAACTAGGGTCCGGGTAGTCCGGGATCTCCTGAGAGATCACACAGTGGAGCTGCGGGGAATCGAACCCCGGTCCTCGAGCGTCGAACCAGGTCTTCTCCGGGTGCAGTCCGTGATGTCGCTTTTCTCGGCCTCGGGGCTCGCACGGACACGTCCCCGACAGGCTCAGTCACGGAATAGTCCCGCTCACCCTCCGTGACACGGAGTGAGCAGCAAGTCTCCTAGATGACGCCAGGGTCCGGGACGGAGACGGATGCCCGGTCTGACGCTTCGATCACCGCTCAGGCGGCGAGAGCGAAGGAACTGCGCTTAGCGTTGGCAGTTATAGGTTTCCAGCGATCGTTTACGAGATGACGCTGGCTCCTCGACCCGCTTCCCCTGGAACTAACGTCCCAAGTCGAAACCGATCAGCCCCTCTTGAGTTGGGTCTTCAGTCTAGAGGGGAACGCCGACCGGAGCCGAAATCATTCCTGTGGAACCGGCCTTGCCTACTCGAACATACGTTCGATACCATGGCGCATGGCCGCTCTCCTCGACCTCTCTCCCGCGCCACCTGGCGCGGCCGCAGATGTTGGTGAGCTGCACGCGGCCATCGACCGTTTCGACGTCACTAGTGCGGTGCCCGTCGAGCAGTACGCGGGCCTGATCGCCGAGCTCGAGCGCGCCATCCGCCGTCTCGAGGGTGCCAAGCTGGCGCTGCTGGCGTCGGCCGACCGGGCGCGCGTCGCGGACCTGAGCGGGATGTCCGACACGGCCGCGTGGCTGTCCCGTCAGACTCGCTCAGGATCCGCTGAATCCGCGCGTGCGGTCAGGCTGGCTACCGAGCTCGCGCCCAGCTCGCCAGCCGAGTCCAGTCGCCCGACCGCACAAGCGCTGTACTCCGGGGCGGTCTCGCCCGACCACGCCGCGGTGATCGTGCAGGCGACCTCGTCGCTCCCGGAGGGGCTCGACCCCGAGTCCGTCGAGACGATCGAGCGTCACCTGGTCGAGCGGGCGGAGCGGCTGGATCCGCGACAGCTGCGCCGCGAAGCGCGCCGAGCGCTGGCGAAGGTCGAGGCCGACCGGGCCGTCGTCGATGCCCACGAGGGTGAGCTGGTCCGCGACGAGGAGCGACAGGCGCTCGCCAAGACCCGGCTCACCGTCCACGAGAACCCCGACGGCACCCTCTCCGGGCACTTCACCGTGCCCGCGGTCCCGGGCGCGATACTCACCCGGGTGATCCACTCGATGACAGCGCCCCGACGAGCACGACCGGGCGCCGCCGCGGCCCAGGCCGGCGACGGTGCGAGTCGCCGCGACTGGGCGCACCAGGCCGGGCTCGCCTTCGTCGAGCTGCTCGAGCACCTTCCCTCCGACCACCTCCATATCAAGACGGCCGCGACGGTGGTGATCACCCTCGACCACGACAAGCTTGCCAGTGCGGTCGGCGCCGCTGGTCTTGATACCGGTGACGTGATTTCCGCTGGCGACCTGCGGCGCCTCGCGTGTGGTGCCGGCCTCCTCCCCGCCGTACTGAACGGAGCCAGCCTGCCGGTGGACCTCGGGCGCGCTAGCCGGCTGTTCACCGAACACCAGCGGGTCGCGCTCGCCGCCCACCACACCACCTGCGCCGCCGACGGATGCGAGCGACCGTTCGCCTGGTGCGAGCTCCACCATCGAGATCCGTGGAGTTCCGGTGGCAGGACAGACCTGGCCAAGGCCATGCCGCTGTGCGGCTTCCACCACCGCCGCATCCACGACCGCGACTACCACCACCGATGTGGAGCCGGCGGGGTCACCTTCCATCGGCGGACGTGACCCCAAAGAGCGCCGCGCCGTTCTCCCAACACACCGCCCGAAGCCAGTCGTCGCCGAGCCCAAGTCTCTGGAGGCTTTCCAGCTGATGTGCGTAGGGGTAGGGAATGGTGGGGAAGTCACTGCCCAGGAGCACCTTCGGCTGCAGGTCGGCGAGCCGTGTCAGCAGCTCGCGCGGGTACGGCGCCTCCGCCTCGAAGAAGTCCGTGAACACCATGGTCGTGTCGAGCCGGACCTCCTCGAAGCGCGCGGCCAGCGCGAGGAACCCGGCGTACTCCGGCGCACCCATGTGGGCGATGACCGCGGCGAGGCGCGGGAACCGGTCCAGCACCCGGCGCATGGGATCGGGTCCCGTGAACTCGTTGCCCACCGGCCCCGAGCCGGCGTGGATCACCACCGGGGTGCCGCTGTCCTGGAGCAGTCCCCACACGTCGTCGAGCAACGGGTCGCCGAGGTCGAACTCCCCCACCTGCACGTGGATCTTGAACACCTCGACGCCGTCGGCGAGCAGCTTCTCGACGTACGTCGTCGCATCGGGCTCGGGGTAGAACGTGGCCGACCACAGCGACTCGGGGACATCGCGGGCAAACTCGCGTGCCCAGTCGTTCAGGTAGGAGGCGACTCCGGGTCGGTGCGCGTAGGGCAGCGTGGGAAACCGGCGAACGCCCATCCTCCGCAGGTGCTCGACCCGCTCGTCGTGGGCGCCGCGGTAGCGGATGGGCCACTCGCGCCCGATCTTGGGCCCGGCCTGGTCGAACTCCTCGTAGACCCGACGCTGGATGTTGTCGGGCAGGAAGTGGACGTGGACGTCGAACAGCCCGGGGAGCCCGAGACCCTGCCAGAAGGCCGGGACGTCGGGGTCAGCGGTCGGGTGCGGGGGTTTCGAGGCGCGCGAAGACGTGGGTTGAGGAGCGCGCGCAGCGCGCGTCTCGAAACCTCGCACCTCAACCACCGGCTAGTCCATGCCCTTGAGGCGCCGGCCGAGCGCCTGCTCCTTCTCGCGGTTGGCCTGCCGCTCCGCCAGGGAGTGTCGCTTGTCCCACGACTTCTTGCCCTTCGCGAGGGCGATCTCGGCCTTGGCCCGGCCGTCGAGGAAGTAGAGCGCCAGCGGGATCACGGTGAGTCCCTTCTCGTTGACCCGCCGCTCGATCTTGTCGATCTCGTGGCGATTGAGCAGGAGCTTGCGCTTGCGCCGCGCGGAGTGGTTGGTCCAGGTCCCCTGGGTGTACTCCGGGATGTGGACGCCGTGCAGCCACGCCTCGTGGTTCTCGATGTCGACGAAACCGTCGGTCAGGGAGGCGCGTCCCATCCGCAGCGACTTCACCTCGGTCCCCATGAGGACCAGTCCGGCCTCGTAGGTGTCCTCGATGTGGTAGTCGTGCCGCGCCTTCTTGTTCTGCGCGACGAGCTTGCGCCCCTGGTCCTTCGGCATGCCCCAAGTCTGTCAGGCGAGAATTCACATGTAGTTCATCGGGTTCACGGGCTGGCCATTGGCGAGGACCGTGAAGTGCAGGTGGCAGGCCGTGGACCAGCCGGTGTCGCCGGCGTACCCGACGACCTGACCGCGGGAGACATTCTGGCCCGGACCCACGGCATATCCGGACATGTGGTTGTAGACCACGGTGAGGTACTTGCCGTTGACCATGCCGACCCCGATGTAGAGGCGATTGCCGTAGACCGAGGAGTAGTAGCGACTGATCACGTGACCGGACGCCGCCGCGTGGAGCGGCTCGCCGCAGGCGACCCGGAAGTCGGTGCCGTCGTGGAGCCCCCAGTAGCCGTAGATCGGGTGAATGCGGTAGCCGAAGGGGGAGGTGACGATGCCCGGCACCGGGCGGTCGAGGAAGCCACCGGTGGCGCCGTTGAACCCTCCATGGGCGCGCGCGGCCTTGCGGGCCTGGGCAAGGATCCGCTGCTTGATCCGGTTCTCCTCCCGCCGCAGCTTCTGCAGTACCGCCATGTCGTGCTGGCGCGCCTGGCTGGCGTCCTGACGGGCACTTCGGCGTTCGCGCACGAGGTCCACGACGGCTTGCTTGGCCTCGACCGCCTGGTTGCGCAGGTCCTTCATCTCCACGAGGTGATCTGCCGCGGCCTGACGCTGCACGGCGACCGCGTCCCGGGCCTCCTCGACCTGCTGTTCGCGGACCTGCAGGAGGACCTCAGCGGCACGCAGGTCGTCATAGACCCGGGTTTCGCTGTCGACCATGACGTGGTTGGCCTCGACCTGACGGGTCAGGTCGGAAGGGGTCTGCGCCTGGAGGAGCGACGCGAAGGCGAGCAGCTCGGGGCTGCCGTTCTGGTAGAGCGAGTTGACTGTGTCGGTGACTTCTTCCTGCTGAACGTCGAGGGCGACCTGCCCGCTGTCGAGCTCCTCTTCGGCCTGCTGGAGACGCTCGACGGCGGCCTCGAGCTTGAGACGCATCTGCTCGTCGCGCGCCTTGGCGGCATCGAGGCGGGCACGGACCTGGACCAGGTGGTCGCGCGCACCGGCCAGGTCCGCCTCGGCCGCGTCGAGCCGGGCGGAGGCGCGGCGCACCTGGGCACTGGAGTCCTCGAGGTCGTCGTGGGCGGACTCGACCTGGTGGTGGACCGACCTCTGCTTGTGCTTGAGATCATCGGCGTGGGCGAGGGGGCTGGTCAGCGCGCCGGCCGCCACGGCACAGGCCGCGACAGCGGCTGCCCAGCGTCGGCGAGCGGTACGGGGGAAGGAGCGCACCGGGTCTGCCTTCGGCATGTT
>JBJMIQ010000029.1:0-8636 GCA_045806805.1 Nocardioides sp.
GATCGGAGCTGGGCGAAGTGGTTTACGAGCTCCGCCGGTCGGCGTTCCGCTGAACGGTTGCGACGTGCGCCTGACTAGAGGTCCGGCTCGAGCGCCGGGGGGTCGTACTTCGGCTGGTAGAGCGTGATCGTGCCCGCTCCCGGGACCACGAGCTGGACCGTCGAGCCCCACGGCTGCTCGGACACCTCGCCCTCGAACGACGCACCGCGGCCGCGCAGCTCGTCCATGGTGGTGGCCAGGTCGTCGCACATCAGGGACACGTCGAACCGCTGGTCGGTGCCGCCGGTCTGCCCTTCGTACTCCCACGACGACGGGTGCACCCCGGTCTCGCTCGGCCCGGTCCGGAAGATCAGCCAGCCGCCGCCGGTGTCGACACCGGGGAACTGGAGGACGTCCCGGAAGAAGTCGCGGGCGGCCTCAGGGTCCTCGGCGTACAGGAGCGTGTGCAGGGCGGTGATCATGCGGCCACGCTAGGCCCCCTGGGTCGCTCCGTCACCCGTAGGTGACGACTGGTTGGCTGTGCTCATGACTTCCCGCGACCCCGTGGAACTCTGGGACGACGAGGCGGCGACCTTCGACGAGGCCGCCGACCACGGGCTGCGCGATCCTGCGGTGCGGGCGGCGTGGCGGGAGCTGCTGCTCTCGCTGTTGCCGCCCGTGCCCGCGCGGGTCGCCGACCTCGGCTGCGGAACCGGCACCCTGGCGCTGCTGCTGGCCGCCGAGGGGTACGTCGTGGACGGCGTCGACTTCTCGCCGGAGATGATCCGGCGGGCGCGTGCGAAGGAGCCGGTCGGCCAGGTCACGTTCACCGAGGCCAATGCCGATGACCCGCCCCTCGAGCCGGGTGTCTACGACGTCGTCCTGTGCCGCCACGTCCTCTGGGCGATGCCCGACCCGGCCGCAACGCTGCGGCGGTGGATCCACCTGCTCGGACCCGATGGGCGGTTGGTGCTGGTGGAGGGGAACTGGTCGACCGGTGCCGGTCTTTCTGCGGCGCGGACCGTCGAGCTGCTCGAGGCGACCGGGCGCGAGGCCGAGCTGCGGATGCTGCCGGAGGCGAGCTACTGGGGTCGCGAGACCGACGACGAGCGCTACATCGTGGTCAGCCGGCGCTGACCCGGCGCTCATACCAGCTGGTGAGGCCCTTGCCGCCCTGACGGCTCAGCGAGATGTGCATGTGGTCGCGGTGACGCAGGGTCGGGGAGCACTTCTGCCTGGTCCTGCAGCCCGAGCTGAGGTAGTCGCGCCGCTCGAACTGGTCCCACGCGGAGTAGATGTGGTCATTCCAGATGACGTACATCATCCCCATCCGCCGAGCCAGCGCGTCCTCGTTGCCACGAGGGTCGGTCGCGAACGCCGCCGCAAGGAAGTCGTTGGCGAGCTGCCGGTCCGGGTCGCTCCTCGCGTCGAGGATCCAGTCGAACGCCCGGCCCTCCTTGTGCTCGGAGGCGCCGCCGGACTTGCACGCACGCGAGATCGCGCCGTAGCCACCGCCGCGGCGGACCAGCCACCGCGCCAGCGCCTCGGTGCCGTTCTTCGCCGCGGGGCTGCAGTACTGCTGGGGCTGGTAGTCGGCGTAGTCCTCCACCTGGGCCGCGGCCGGACCGGCCAGGGCGAGCAGAATCGCCACGGCGGCCGTGCCGGCCAGACCGGCTCTCAGGATCTTGGTCACGCCGGAGGAGGTTACGTGGGCTCCGGCGGCGCGTCCGGCGATTCGCAAGAATTCCTCAAGGTCTGGAAGCGGGTCCGGAAAGGCTCAGAGACCCCCACGATTGGGCACAAACGGCAAGCCTGGGCCTGTGGATGTCACCGTTTGGTACCAAACGGCAAGTCTCCGGCCGCCGGCGGGCAGCGCTCAGCCCCAATCGCCGGGGAGGCGCTTGCCGTAGCAGCGCGACTCGGGCGCGTGGCAGTAGAACCCGAACTTCGGGACCTCGACGTAGCCCGAGGACTCATAGAGCGCGATCGCCTCCGGTTGCCGGGTCCCGGTCTCCAGGATGCTCACCGCCGCGCCGGCCTCGAACGCGGTGCGTTCGAGGTGGGCGAGCATCGCCCGGGCCAGGCCGCGGCCGCGGGCGGCCGGGGCGACGTACATGCGCTTGATCTCGGCCGTGCTCGTGCTGCCGAGCGCCTCGACGTCCTCGCGCCGGCGCCATGCGCCCGAGGCCGCCGGTCTGCCGTCGAGGTAGCCGACGAAGAAGCTGCCGCGGGGCGGGTCGAACATCGCGGGGTCCAGCGGGGTCTCGTCCTGGCCGCCGTAGCGGAGGACGTACTCCCCCTGTACGGCGGCGATCATGGCCATCGCGTCAGGGTGGCCGAAGCCGACCCGGACGACCTGCATGTCCATGCCAACCCTCCATGATGTGGCTCCGATTTTCCGCGGGCCTGCGGCGGCTGTCAGAATAGGCGGCGCTGACAGCGTCGTCGCACCACACCACCGCTCCCCAACCGAAGGGTGCACCATGGCCGACGCCCCAGACCTCCAGATTCCCGCAGACCTGCTGCCTGCCGACGGACGCTTCGGCGCCGGGCCCTCCAAGATCCAGACCAGCCACGTCGATGCACTGGCCGCGACCGGCTCGTCGCTGCTCGGCACCTCACACCGGCAGGCGCCGGTGCGCGACACCGTGGGGCGCGTGCGCGACGGAGTGACCGAGCTGTTCTCGCTGCCGGACGGCTACGAGGTCGTCCTCGGCAATGGCGGCGCCACGGCGTTCTGGGACATCTCGACGTTCGGCCTGATCCGCAACAAGAGCCAGCACCTGTCCTTCGGGGAGTTCTCCTCGAAGTTCGCCAAGGCCTCAGCTGCCGCGCCCTGGCTGGAGAAGCCCTCGGTCATCGAGTCCGACCCGGGCACGCGCCCCGAGCCAGTCGCCGAGGAGGGCGTCGACGCCTACGCGTGGGCGCACAACGAGACCTCGACCGCGGTGATGGCTCCGGTACGCCGGCCCCAGGGCGCCGACGACGACGCGCTGGTGCTCGTCGACGCCACGTCGGGTGCCGGCGGCCTGCCGGTGGACCTGACCCAGGTGGACGCCTACTACTTCGCACCCCAGAAGTGCTTCGCCTCCGACGGCGGCCTGTGGATCGCCCTGATGTCGCCCCGCGCACTGGCGAGGGCGGAGGAGATCGCCGGGTCGGACCGGCACATCCCGGCCTTCTTCGACCTGCCCACCGCGATCGACAACTCCGCGAAGAACCAGACCTACAACACGCCGTCGGTCGCGACCCTCTTCCTCATGGCCGAACAGCTCGACTGGATGAACTCCCAAGGCGGGCTGACAGCGATGGTGGAGCGCACCACCGCGTCGTCGGATGCGCTCTACGGGTGGGCCGAGAAGACGTCGTACACGACGCCGTACGTCGCAGATCCCGAGCACCGTTCCCTCGTGATCGGCACCATCGACTTCGACGAGTCGATCGATGCCGCCGTCGTCGCCGCGACCCTGCGCACCAACGGCATCGTCGACACCGAGCCCTACCGCAAGCTGGGCCGCAACCAGCTGCGGATCGCGATGTACCCGGCGATCGACCCGTCCGACGTGGAGGCACTCACCGGCTGCATCGACTACGTCGTGGACGGCCTCTGAGGAACCCCGCCTGAGGGGGTTTCATCAAGGGATGCAGGTCAACCCACACTTCCCCCGTCGAGTTCGGCACGGGAAGTGCGGGTTCGGCTACATCCCTTGATGAAGCTGCGACAGCCGGGCCGCGATCGCCTCGGCCGTATCCCGGCCGAAGGCCACGATCCGGGCCTCCTCGACCTGGGTCGAGGCCTCCTGGAGCGTCGTGACAGCGGCGTCGACGGCGTCCTCCAGCGGCCAGCCGTAGATCCCGGCACTGACCAGGGGGAACGCGACAGTCCGGGCCCCGAGCTCGTCGGCAACCTCGAGCGCCCGGGCGTAGCACGAGGTCAGCAGGGAGCGGTCGGTCTGCCCGGCGCGGTAGTTGGGTCCGACGACGTGGATCACCCACTGTGCCGGCATCTCGCCGGCGGTCGTCCACCCGGCGTCGCCCGTGGCCAGGCCGTCGGGGAAACGTCGCCGGCAGTCCTCGAGGACGGCTGGGCCGCCGGCCGTGTGGATCGCCCCGTCGACCCCGCCACCGCCACGCATCCGCGAGTTCGCGGCGTTGACGACCGCGTCGACCTCCTGGGTGGTGATGTCGCCCTCGACCAGAGTGATCTCCATGTGTCTACTTCAGCAGACGCAGGACCGCTCGTTCCAGGGCGGCCTGGCGGTCGTCGGCCGTGGCGTAGTGCCGGCGCGTGGTCCCGCGGATGGTCTCACCCTCCTCGTAGGCGTCGATCACCCGCGGGTCGACGTACGACGTCCGCGCCTGGGTCGGGGTGTTGCCGAGGAACTCCGCAACCTCCTTCATGGCTCCAGAGATGGCGCGCTTGCGTGAGGCCTTGGTCTCCCCCGGCTCGTCGGTCTCGGCGAGCGCGGCCGCGGCCAGGACCGTCGCGTGCCAGGTGCGGAAGTCCTTGGCGGTTGCGTCCAGGCCCGTGGTGTCACGCACGTATTCGTTGACCCGCGCGGAGTCCAGGCTGCGCCAGGTGCGGCCGTCCTTCCAGGCCAGCAACCTGTCCTCGCCACCACGCCGGCGACGCATGGTCTCCAGGGCCGCGACGGTCGCGGGGTCGTCGATCTCGACGCGGTGCTCGACCCCGGACTTCCCGACGAAGCAGAACACCAGGCGCTTCCCCTGCCTGCGCACGTGCTGCCGCTCCAGGGTGGTGAGGCCGAAGCTCCCGTGCTTGTCGGCGTACACGTCGTTGCCGATCCGGAAGTAGCCGAGGTCGAGAAGCCGCACGGCGACCGCGCAGGCCCGTTCGAGCGACATCCCGTCGGTGCCCAGATCGGTCAGCACCCTCTCCCGCGCCCGGCTGAGCGCCCGTCCGAAATCGAGCATCCGGTCGTGCTTGGCCGCATCGCGGCGGGCGCGCCACTCGGGGTGATAGAGGTACTGCCGCCGCCCGGCCTCGTCGGTCCCGACCGCCTGCAGGTGTCCGTTCTCGTAGGGGGTGATCCAGACGTCCTCCCAGGCAGGTGGGATCACCAGGTCCTTGACGCGCTGTGCCCGCCGGGCCGAGAGCCGCCGGCCGGACTCGTCGAGGTAGACGAACCCCTTGCCCGCACGGCGCCGGGTCCAGCCCGGGTCGTCGGGCGAGGTCCTGCGGAGCCGCGGCATGCGGCGAATGCTAGCGGCGGGGATGCCTCGGGTTCGGACGCACCGCGAGCAGCACCACCAGCACCGCGACGAGGAACAGCCCGGCCCCCAGCGCCCACTGCCACGGGTCGCGACCGGGCTGCGCCGCCTGTTCGGGCAGTTCCTGGCGCGGCTGGGCCGCCGGAGTGCTGGTCGTCGCCTCGGATGGCGGCGAGGTCGGCGTCATCCGCGCGCGCACCTTCGCGGGCAGGCGCACCTCGAGCACTGCCTGGTGCCGACCCTCGGACGTCACGAACACCCGGTCGTCCGCCGACACCGCGATCGCCTCGCCCTGCTGCTGGTCGGGCAGCGCGAGGGTGCCGACCTGCTCGAGACCGGGGAACGTGTAGACGACGGCCTGCTGGTAGTTGCGGACCACGAGATGTCTGCCGTCGGGGAAGAACGCACCGTCGGTCGCGAACGTCAGCGTCGGGCCGACGCGTCTCAGGCGGTTCGGGTGGTCGGGTGACAGCTCGGTCGGGGCGGCGAACAGGCCGCCACCGAAGATCTCCTTGCTCGCCACAAACAGCCGACCGGTTCCCGGTTGGCTGAGCAGGGTCTCCGCGTCCCGCGGCGGCCCCGGGAAGACCAGCTCGTACGACGTCCCGGAATCCTCCCGGTCATCCGCGCCGACCGGGACGCGGGTGACCCGGATCGACTGACGCTCCTCGAGGTTGTCCCCGATGTCTCCCACCCAGACCTCGCCAGCACCCGCAGGCGCCAGTGCCTCGACGTCCTCCGGTTCGCTCGCCCAGGTGGTCACCCCGACCGTCTCGCCGGTGTCCGGGTCGACCGCGAAGACCCGGCCGGCGTCACCGGAGTCGTTGGTGGTCAGGAAGAGCCCGTCCTGGACCACGAGTCCGCTGGCTTCCACGATGTCGGGGTCCTGGAACCGGAACACCTCCCGTCCCTGGTCCCCGGATGGCGCGGCGGCGGCTCCGAGCAGGAACGGCAGCGCCACGGCTCCCACTGCGAGACGTTCCCTCATCAGGACGTCCGGGTGCCCCGGGCGAGCAGCTCGGAGAGGCGGGGCCGCACGGACCAGGTGGACACCAGGTCGTCGTACTCCTTGCGGACCCCGCCGCCCTTGACCGGGGCCCCGGTGCGGACGGCGCGCAGCAAGGTGTTGCGCGGCGTGTGCTTGCTCTCGACGAACTGCATCACCTCGACGCGATAGCCCTCGAGCCTCATCAGCGAAGCCCGCAGCGCATCGGTGAGGGTGTCGGCGAAACGCTCGCGGAGGATGCCGTGCCGGGTGAGCATCGCGTAGGGCTCCGGCGTCGGGTGCCGGCGCAGCTGGGCGGCGATGTCGTGGTGGCAGCAGGGCGCCGCCAGGACGAGCGGTGCTGCCCACTCGACCGCACGCGCCAGGGCGTCGTCGGTCGCGGTGTCGCAGGCGTGCAGGGCGAGCACCACCTCGGGCGCCGGGTCGAGCCGCACGCCACCGATCGTGCCGGCGACGAAGTCGGCGTCGATGCCGAGCTCGGCGGCGAGCCCCGCACTGTGGTCACGGGACTGGGGCTTCACGTCGACACCCGTCATCCGCACCGGCAGGCCGCGCACCGAGGTCAGGAACCGGTGGGCGGCGAAGGTCAGGTAGGCGTTGCCACATCCGAGGTCGACCACGCGGAGTGGCTCCTGGGCCGTCGGGCGGCGCAGGTGTCCCTTGTCGATCGCGTCGGTCACACCGGTGTCGAGGATCCTCAGGAACTCTTCCACCTGGCGGTACTTCGCCTGTCGGCTCGGCTTGATCCGCCCGCTCCGGTCCGACAGACCCAGGGCGACGAGGACCCGGTCGTCCTCGGGCAGCAGCCGGTCCTTCTCCCGGTCATGGTCGCGGTCGACCTCGATCTCGGCCGCCCGCTCGCGGGTGTGCACCACCGCCTCGAGCCGCTTGGTCACCCGCACCTGGTGGACCTCGCGGGTGGTCTCGACGTGCCAGTTGCCGAACGGCTCGTCCAGCAGGCCGTCCACGGCCTCGCGTACGTCCGCACCCGCCGCATGGTTGGTGGTGTGCGCCTGGGTGTCGTCGTACGCCGTGACCTGCAGGTGGCGGCCGGCCTTGAGGTCGACGTAGCGGAGCTCGACCCGCTTCCACCGCGGCTGCTGACCCTTCTGCCGGCCCGAGGCCACCGCCCGGACCAGTGCGTCCGGGTCGAGCAGGTGCCCGCGCATGCGGGTCAGGACGCGAAGGAGGGGCTCGGTCATGGACTCACTTCACGAGGGCGGCGATGAGGACGATCAGGATCAGCCCTGCCAGCGCCACCGGGATGACCAGACGGCGCTGACGGGGATTCATGGTGCGATCGTAGTGAGCCGAGACGACAACAGCTCGGCCAGATGCAGCGCAGGCACGCCGGCGAGGTCGGCGAGCTGGTGTCGGCAGGAGAGGCCGTCGGCGAGGACGACGGCGTCGGGGTGTGACCGGACCGCCGGCAGCAGATGGGACTCCGCGATCGCGACGGAGACCTCGTAGTGGCCCTGCTCCATGCCGAAGTTGCCGGCCAGGCCGCAGCAGCCGGGCACCCGGGTGACGGTGGCGCCGGCGCCGGTCAGGAGCCGCTCGTCCGCATCCCAGCCGAGGACGGAGGCGTGGTGGCAGTGCGGTTGCGCCACCACCTCGAGTCCGGTGAGGTCCGGTGGCCGCCAGTCGATCACCTCGAGCAGCTCGGCGAGGGTCTTCATCGCCGCCGCCACCTCGGCGGCCCGGGGGTCGTCGGTCAGCTCGACCGCGTCGGTGCGGAGCGTGGCCAGGCACGAGGGCTCGAGTCCGAGGATGGGGACGCCGGAGGCGGCGTACGGCGCCAGGGTGGCGACCGTCCTCGTGACGATCCTCCGCGCCTGGTCGAGCTGTCCGGTGGTGATCCAGGTCAGGCCGCAGCAGGCGTCCTCGGGGATCACACCAACTCGGTGCCCAGCGGTCTCCAGGACCGCCTTCGCGGCGGCGGCCGTCTGCGGCAGGAAGTGGTCGGTGAACGTGTCGGCCCAGATCCACACGTCGGGTGGTTGCTGGTCGCGGAGGCCCCTCCGCAGCGTCCCCGGCGCCAGGGCCGGCAGGGAGCGTCGCTCGTCGATCCCCGCTGCAGCCTTCACCGCCTTCGCGGCCGGTCCGCGCATCGCCCGGTTGGCCAGCCCGGCCATGGGGCCCGAGCGCCGTACCCAGGCCGGGAGCCGGCCCAGGGTGTAGTGGGACCGTGGCCGCTTCCTCCCCGAGTAGGCCTGGTGGAGTGCCTCGGCCTTGTAGGCGCCCATGTCGACCCCGGTGGGGCAGTCCGAGGCGCAACCCTTGCAGGCGAGGCACAGGTCGAGGGCGTCGTGCACCGCCGGATCGGCCAGCCCGTGCACCAGGGTTCCGTCGAGCGCCTCCTGGAGCACTCGTGCGCGCCCGCGGGTGGAGTCCTTCTCCTCGCGGGTGGCGACGTAGG
>JBJMIQ010000030.1:0-4589 GCA_045806805.1 Nocardioides sp.
GGTCGAGCGCGACGACGTCCTCACGGGAACGGTCGTCTGCGTGCGTGGGCTCCACATGTCTCGAGACGTCGACCCCGTTGCGCATCACGGTGCGGTGCTCCTCCATGTGCAGGTGGACGGGATGCACCCAGCCACCGCCACCGTTGCGGATCTCCCAGATCGCGAAGCTGCCCTTCTTCTGCTGCGCCAGGGGGCTGTTTCCGGCCGGGTTCTTCAGGCTTCGGGCCACGATGCCTGGATCGAAGGGCACGCCGTTGATGAGCCACTCGATCTCGCCGCCACCGGCACCGCGCTCGACCTCGAAGATCTTCCGGTCGTCCATCATGCTCCGCCAGTTCGAGGGCAGCGGTGGGAGTGCGCGCATCTGCTTCGGGATCCGGCTGTTGTCGGGCGCACGGTCGCCGATCACGATCTTCATCATCGGGACCTTGTACTCAGCGTCCAGGCCGAACCGCGAGGACTGGGTCCACATCCGGCCGTCGGGCATCTTCATGATGTTGGTCAGGTAGATCACGTCGCCCTTGCTGGTCGGCGTGCCGTCCTGGTACTTCGAGAAGTCCACGATGAACTCGCGCCGCTTGGCCGGCCACAGCTCGAAGGAGTCGCGCTTGATCGGGAACGGCAGCAGCCCGCCGTCCGAGGCGATCTGGGTGAACTGCATGCACTGCTCGCCGTCCGGGATCCGGTACTGCCCGTCGAGCTCGTCACCCACGAAGCCGAGGGAGACGGCCGACTTGGGACCCTGCGTGGAGCTCATCAACTTGAGCTCGTAGATCCGCGAGATCGAGCAGTCCAGGAAGCGGAGGCGGTACTTGCGGCGCTTCACGTGCATCACGGGGTAGGCGGTGCCGTTGACGGTGAAGATGTCACCGACGAACCCGTGGTTGGGGAAGTGCTTGAAGAACGTCTTGCCCCACCACTCGGGGTGCGTCGAGGGGTTGTTGGCCTTGGGGTACTCGCCCATGCCGTCGTGCATGTCCTCGTGGGTGGTCACGCCGTCGTCGAGGCGGCAGTCGAACAGCGCCAGCGGGATGTCGTAGGCGACGTCGAACGAGCCGTCACGGTGGTTGGTGCGGACGCCGGGCAGCCGAAGGCCGCGCCGCTCGTCGCCCATGTCCATGCCGTTCTTGGGGTCGTAGATCGGGTAGAGGCCGACCATGCCCTTGTAGACGTTCGCCCCGGTCTGGTCCATGGTGTGGTCGTGGAACCAGAAGAAGCTCTGCTTCTCCCGGTCGTCGCCACCCGCCGGCCAGTTCAGGTACAGGTTGTCGACCCAGTCGGCGGGCTCGTAGCCGCGGAACCGCGGCCCGAACGTCATGGCGTAGTGCGGGTTGCCGTCGCTCTCCGGCGCCGTGTGCCCGTTGTGCAGGTGGGTCAGGAAGGTGGCGTCGTTGGCGCCGAAGTCCTGCCGGTCCAGCCCCAGCGGGTTGGCACCCAGGTGGTTGGAGAAGCGGACGATCGCCGGCTTGCCGTACTCGGCGTTGATCATCGGGCCCGGGAACTGGCCGTTGAAGCCGTAGATCGTGCTCGGCGGGAGCGTCCGGTGGACGCCCGCCGCCACCCGGCGACCGTTCTCGAAGGAGATGGTGGGCTTGCCGAGGCTGTCGATCGGCAGCACCTTCGACGAGGTGAACCGGTGGGTGGCCAGCTTGATGTCGATCTTGTAGATGATCGGGTCCGGGTAGCCGATCTTGCTCGGCCAGATCTGGTGGCGGTCGTTGCGCCTGGAGTTTTGCTGTCCCAGACCAGGTCCGGGCGGCTCCGGCCACCGGGTGAAGTCCAGCTTCGGTTCTGGCCGAAGGGCCTTCGGGATCACCAACGCGTCCTGGAACGGGTTGAGGATCAGCGGGCTGGTCGGAAAGTTCTCCAGGTAGAACAGCGCGTCACCGAGCGCGGTTGACGTCGCAGCGAAGGCGCCGTCAGCCGACAGCAGACCCTTCTTAGCGAGATAGGGCTTGCCGAAAGTCCCGGCGGCCACGACTGCGGCACCCGCCGTACCGACCGCACCAGCCTGCAGGAACAGGCGCCGCGAGAAGCCCTCGACGCCGTCCGTCAGGGCTGAAGTCGCCTCTGTGACCGCCGCAGCCGTCTCTTCGTTTGCCGATCCGCCTGAGTGCGGATCATTCAAGTTCTCGAACATCGCAGGTAATCCCCTTTTTGACCGTCCCCTGCACCCCAACTACAAGAGAGATCGTTCGCCCGGGGCATCAACCGGTTGTGAAATGCAACGGACCGGTCGTCTGGGGGGTCCAGACCAGGGGTCAGCCGGTCTCCAGATCGACCAGGGCCGCGTGGCCGCGGGAGTCGATCCGCACGACGGCGATCGCGCCCTCCTCGGCGAGCTCACGTCCCAGCCGCCGTGCCTCGGACTGGGAGGCGAACCAGCTCTCGATCCCGCACCGGATCTGCCAGTACCGGTCGTCGCACGCCAGGTACGGCCCGCGCTCGGGACGGGTACGGCTGAACGCCGTGGCGTGCATGAGCCCGTGCTGCTGCCCCAGCGACACGTAGACCGGGCCGGTGTCCCCGTCCTCCAGCGCCCCGAGCCCACCTTGGGCGGAGAAGCTGTCGTCACGGGAGAGGTCGGGATAGTCGAGGGTCACGTAGGCGCCGCGGAACGGGTCGACCGGGTCGACGGGAGCGACCCGCATCCGGTACTCCTCCCCCGTGGCGCGTGCGGAGAGCTGTGGTGCGACCCCGACCGCGACGAGGACGAGCTGGAGGGCGGCCACCAGGGCCAGGCGCTTCTTCATCGGTCGGCTCCTTCGAGGCTGCTTGCGAGCTCGCGACGAGCCCGGTCGAACAGGTAGCCGGTCCCGAGGAAGACCAGGCCCAGTGCCACGAAGAGCCAGGCTCCCTGGATGATCGGCGCGAACACCGCGAAGCTCTGAACCGTCGTGAACACCACCAGGCCGAGCGTGGCCAGGGCGGTCAGGCGCCAGCTGTTGTGCAGGATCCCGAGCACCGCCACGCCGACCGCGACGACGACGTAGATCGCCACGCTGACGGCCGCGTGCGCCCAGTCGACCAGCGCGACGGTCTCGACGTCGTCTCCCGCTTCCCAGAGCACCAGCAGGACCGAGGCCACGAGGACCGCCGCAGCCCCGAGCGGCTCCAGTCGGGCATAACCGCGGGCGAGGACGACGGCCGCGCCGGTGGCGAGTGTCGCCGCGACGGCGCCGGCCACCAGCCAGGTGCTCCAGGTGAAGCCGACCGGGCTGACGAACGGCAGCGCCGCAGCAAACAGTGCCGAGAGTGCCAGCGCGGCCCCCGCCTCGCGCCAGAGCGGAGCGAACCGCTGCAGGCCCCGGCCGTGGAGTGTGCCGATCGAGACGGCGACCACCGCAGCGACGGCGAGAGCCAGGACCGCGGAGAGCGCAGAGGGTGAGTCCCACAGGACCTGCCACACGAACCAGGCGACCAGCGCGGGGATGCCGACCAGCAGGGGACCGACTCCGCGTACCGCATAGGCGTGGACGACGGCACCGGCGCCCCACAGTCCCACCAGAAAAGGCTCGTACGCCGGCACCTGCAGGGACTGCGCCGCCTGGAACACCACGGCGCCGAAGGCCAGCGCGGCCAGGAGGCGCACCGAGCCGGTCACCTGGGAGGGGATCAGCCGTCGGCGGGACTGGAGCACCTCGCCGGCGACGAGCAGCGCCAGCCAGATGGCCGAGAGGGCGAGGAACCTGAGCAGCGGGGAGAGCTCGTCGAGGTTCGCGGCAACGAGCCAGATCAGCCCGACCCCCACGAACACGGCGCCCAGGGCGAGCAGCAGTCGGGCGAGCGAGAAGCGCCGGGTGGCGTGGTAGTGACGGAGGATGGCGCCGGCCTGTTCCTCGTGGAGGAGCCCTTCGGACTGCCAGAGCTGGAGCTCCTTGCCGAGCCATTCGAGCTGGGCCGGGGTGGCCGGCCGCGTGGTGGGTCGCGGAGCGACGTCGGTGTCCATGGCCTCATGGTCGGGGAGCGGGCGACCCCGCCACATGGGTACGAGGACTCAGTTCGGCACGGAGGATCGCCGTGAACGGAGGTGGCGTTGCTCGGCCTCGTTGTCGCAGCGGGAGAGGGCGAGGTCGAAGGCGTCGCGCGCCTCGTCGTACCTCCCGGCGCGCACCAGGAGCTCGGCCCGGACCCCGGGCAGCCGGTGGCCGGGGAGGTCGAGTCCGTCGAGGAGGCGGAGCCCGGCCAGTGGCCCCTCGGCCTCGGCTACCGCGACCGCCCGGTTGAGCCGCACCACCGGCGAGTGGGTCAGCTCCTCCAGCTCGGCGTAGTGCCGCGCGATCCGCGTCCACGCGGTGTCGGCCGAGGATGGAGCAATGGCGTGCTCGGCGGCGATGAGTGCCTGCAGGAGGTAGGGCGCCGGCGGCGCCGAGGTGAGCGGCGTGAGCAGGCTGATCGCCTCGTCGATCTCGGTGCGGTGCCATCGGGAACGGTCCTGGTCGGCGAGCAGGACCAGCTCGCCGTCGCCGTCCACCCGGGCATCACGGCGTGAGTGCTGGAGCAGCATCAGGGCGAGCAGGGAGTCGAGCTCGGCGTGGGGCGGAGCGACTTCCCTGATCACCCGGGCCAGGCGGATCGCCTCGTCGGCG
>JBJMIQ010000031.1:0-3946 GCA_045806805.1 Nocardioides sp.
CCGGTCGAGGACCTGCAGCTGACCGTCCGCTCCTACAACTGCCTCAAGCGCGAGGGCATCCACACCGTGGGTGAGCTCATCTCCCGCTCGGAGCAGGACCTGCTCGACATCCGCAACTTCGGCGCGAAGTCGATCGACGAGGTCAAGGCCAAGCTGGTCGAGATGGGCCTGTCCCTCAAGGACAGCGCACCCGGCTTCGACCCGCACGCTGCCCTGGCGGCGTACGGCGATGACGACGACGACGCCTTCGTCGAGGACGAGCAGTACTGATCGAACCCATCTACTCCGGTACCTGATACGGCCGGGGAGAAACGAGAAGAAGCATGCCTACTCCCACCAAGGGCGCCCGCCTCGGCGGTAGCCCCGCACACCAGCGCCTGATCCTGGCGAACCTGGCCACCGCGCTCTTCGAGCACGGTCGGATCACCACCACCGAGACCAAGGCGCGCCGTCTGCGTCCGGTGGCGGAGAAGCTGATCACCAAGGCCAAGAAGGGCGACCTGCACAACCGGCGCGAGGTCCTCAAGACCATCCGTGACAAGTCGGTCGTGCACACGCTCTTCACCGAGATCGCGCCGACCTTTGCGGAGCGCCCGGGTGGCTACACCCGGATCACCAAGATCGGTCCCCGCAAGGGCGACAACGCCCCCATGGCCGTGATCGAGCTGGTGACCGAGGAGTACAAGCCGAAGGCGAAGACCGCCAAGCCCGCGCGAGGCAAGAAGGCGGAGCCCGCCCCGGCCCCTGCCGAGGAGGCTCCCGCCGACGAGGCTCCTGCTGAGGACACCGCGACCGACGAGGCCCCGGTCGAGATGACCGACGAGGCGTCGCCCGAGGCGAGCGTCGTTGCCGAGGCCGAGGAGGCACAGGCCGAGGACACCGCCGAGGAGCCCGCTGAGGCGAGCTCCGACGAGGAGTCCAAGGACGCCTGACCGCGCAAGAGCGATCGAAGGCCCGTCACCCAGCTGGGTGGCGGGCCTTCGTCATTTGCACTCCGCGCGGCTCGCGGCCGGGTTTCACTCGGGCAGCTGGGCCTGGAAGGGACGCACCTCGACCTTGCCCCGGCAGGCCTTCGAGGCCTCGGCGGCGAGCCCGAGGGCGACGTCGAGGTCGGGCGCCTCGATGATCCAGAAACCGCCCAGGTACTCCTTCGACTCCAGGTAGGGGCCGTCCGTGATCATCGGCTCGGCTCCCTGGCCGTCCACGACCGTGGCGGTGGATGCCTGCTCCAGGCCGTCGGCGAAGACCCAGTGGCCCTCCGCCCGCAGCTTCTCGTTGAAGGCGCCGGTGTCGGCGAACGCCTGCAGCATCTCTTCCTTCGAGGCGTAGTTGCCGTGCTCGTGGTACTCCGCCGGGCCGTAGACGGCCATCATGTACGTCGTCATCGCGATGCTCCTTGGTCTCGGTTCATGGCAGCTCTCCTGGCCACCTTCTACCCTCGCTACGAACGGCATGGGTGCGATACGACACTGAAGCCAACCTGGCTGATTTCAGGCTCGGCGCGTGCGGGTGACCCTGCCCAAGCCGTGATCGTGCGGACCTGTTCGTTCCGACTGATCGTGCCGAACCCGACCAAGTTCGGGGCCGTCTACGTTGCATGGATCGGTCGCGGTCCGCGCACTCATGCGACGAGCGTGCACCTCCGGCGCGCGGGACGGGTTCCGAGGTCCCGAGAGAGTGGAGCGCTAGAAGTGACCGTTGACAGCCCCTTACCGTTAGTTCTAACTTACGGTAAGTGACTACGAACGCAAAGACGGTTCTCACGGTGCTGGGGGACCCCACACGGCAGGCCATCCTGGACCTGCTGCTCGAGGGCCCGCAGCCGGTGGGGCAGCTCGCCGCGCTGCTGCCGGTCAGCCGGCCGGCCGTCTCCCAGCACCTCAAGGTGCTCAAGGAGGTCGGACTCGTGGTGGACCACCAGGAAGGAACCCGCCGGGTATACCGGGTGGACCCGGCCGGGCTTGCCCCGCTCCGCGCCTACCTGGAGCGGTTCTGGCAGAAGGCCATGGTCGCCTTCGCCCAGCACGCAGAGAACCACCACGCCGACAACCAGAAGGACAAGGAGCAGGACCGATGACACAGCAACAGCAGACCATCAACCCGGTGCGCGTCAGCGTCTCGGTGGGCCTCGACCAGCAGCGCTGCTTCGAGGTGTTCACCGCCGAGATGATCTCGTGGTGGCCGGCGGGGCATCACATTGGTGAGACGCCGCTCAAGGAGATCATCATCGAGCCGTTCGTGGGTGGTCGTTGGTACGCCAGGCACGAGGGCGGCGAGGAGACCGACACGGGCGTGGTCACGGCGTGGGACGCACCCCGCGGCTTCACGGTCACCTGGCAGGTCGGTGCCGACTGGTCCTACCACGCTGACCTCGTCACGCACCTCGACGTGTCGTTCACGCCCACGGAGGACGGGCGCACCCTCGTTGAGCTCGTACACCGTGACCTCGAGGCGTACGGCGCCGACGCGTCCAAGATGCAGAGGACCTTCGAGGGTCCCGACGCCTGGGGCGGGATGCTGCGCATCTACAGGGACGTCGCGGAGCGCGCGCACTCCTAGGTCCCCGGTCGCTGCGGCCACCCGGTCATGCCGCGTTGAGCGCGGTCGCGCCGATGAAGGTCGCCCGTCAGCGGGTGAACGACCCCGGCGATTTGCGGAACCGGTACGCCCACCTGTGCGTCAATGCAAGCGTGGCGTCTTCACAGTCGAGTCGCCACACCACGCGACCTTCACCTCTTCAGCTGGGACCGTCACGTTCACCAGCACCACACGCAAAAACGCGCCGGGCTGCTTCTAGAACCGCCCGGGCGCTGCGCGCCGATCCGAAACGCACTCTTCTGCCGCTGAGTGTGCGCTGCTCACGACTTCTTTCGAGTTCTCGGACATGCCGATGACCCCGCCTTGGTGATTGCTGGGCGGGGTGTGGGGCGTGGTGGCTACTGGTCGGGTGGCGGCGCGCCGGCACGACGGTCGTGGGTGAGGTCGTGGGTGCCGGTGTGGTCGCGCAGGTACTGGTAGCGGTGCGGGCTCGACCAGAGGTAGGTGCCGGGTTCGAGGGTGGTGTAGGTCCAGCCGCCGTGGGTCTTGAGCCGGTGGTGTCGCCGACACAGGGGTGCCAGCTGGCAGGTACAGGTCGGGCCGCCTTGGCTGTGTGGGGTGATGTGGTCGCAGTCGCAGGGATGGTCGTCGGGTTTGAGGCGTCGGGCGGGTCGGGTGCACCAGGGGAACACGCAGGTGAGGTCGCGCAGGGCGACGGCTTCGGCGATCCGGTCGGGGACCTCGTAGGCCTCGACGTGGACGTGGTCGAGCGGGCCGGAGCGCGCGAGGCACGAGCGCGGTCCGTAGTCCGCGAAGGTTGAGCAAGCCCCGCGACCGACGAGGGAGGTCGCGACGGGCGCGTCGAAACCCCCGCACCCAGCTGTGACCGCGTCACCGACGGCGCCGTCCACACTTGGCGTGGTGGTGCTCGATTACGCCTGTCGCTTCCTGCTTGGCTGGCGCAGCCGATCGTTGCTGCTGTCGCCGAGACCTCGCCGTGAGCCGGGCACGGGTGGGGAGGTCGGATCGTGAAGCCGGATCGCGGTCGCCGGGCATCTCACCGGGTTTCGAGACGCGTCACCCATCCCCTCGCTCCGCTCGGGTTTGGCTCGACGCTCCTCAACCTTCGCCGCTGATCGCGGGGTTCGCGAGCTCACCCCGCGGCGGCTCCCCGGCAAAGGAGATCTGGTGGTGGTCGATGGCCAGGTGCCGGCCATCCGCCGCGGCGCGGCGAGTCTGCTCGGCGGCCTGGGGCATGTGCTGGGCGATCGCCTCCTCGAGGAGACGTTGGGTCTGGGCGGGTCCGATCCGGTGTGCGACCGGCCCGACGTGCCGATCCACGTGGGCCACCGCCTCACGGTTCAGCTGCACCGTCTCCCGGGCGATCCGCCGGGCCCGCCACGGCGCC
>JBJMIQ010000032.1:0-8759 GCA_045806805.1 Nocardioides sp.
GAGTCCATGATCAGCTGCAGCGAGTGGGGATGGCGCACGTTGAGGGAGTTGCCCGTGCCGGTGTAGTCCATGTAGTACTGCGGCTCGTCCTCGACCAGGCGGTAGTAGGCAGGGTTGTCGATGCCCTTGAAGCTCAAGGTCGGGCCGAAGTGGTTGCCCTCCGCAGTGTGGTTGTAGACGACATCGAGGATCACCTCGATGCCCGCCGCGTGCATCGACTTCACCAGTGACTTGAACTCCTGGACCTGCTGACCTTCCCGTCCCGCTTCGCGCGCCGAGGCGGAGTAGTCGGCGTGGGGGGCGAAGAAGCCAAGGGTGTTGTAGCCCCAGTAGTTGCGCAGCCCCTTCTCCAACAACGTGCTGTCCTGGACGAACTGGTGGACCGGCATGAGCTCGATCGCAGTCACGCCCAGCTTGGTCAGGTGGTCGGTGACGGCGGGGTGGGCCAGGCCGGCGTACGTGCCGCGCAGCTCCTCCGGTACGTCGGGGTGCAGCTGCGTCAGGCCCTTGACGTGCGCCTCGTAGATGACCGTCTCGCTGTAGGGCACGTGCAGGGTCCGGTCGCCCTCCCAGTCGAAGAAGGGGTTGATCACCACGCCGTAGGTCATGTGCTGACCGGAGTCGTCGTCGTTGCGGGAGTCGGGGTCGCCGAAGGTGTAGCCGAAGAGCGCCTGGTCCCAGTCGATCTCGCCGCTGGTGGCCTTGGCGTAGGGGTCGAGGAGCAGCTTGTGGGGGTTGCAGCGCAACCCGCGGGCGGGATCCCAGGGGCCGTGGACGCGGTAGCCGTAGCGCTGGCCGGGCTGCACCGACGGGAGGTAACAGTGCCAGACGAACGCGTCCACCTCGGTGAGCTCGACCCTTTCCTCGGTGAGCTCGGCGCCCTCGCCGTCGATGAGGCACAGCTCGACCCGCTCGGCGACTTCGCTGAACAGCGCGAAGTTCGTGCCGCTCCCGTCGAAGGTCGCCCCCAGTGGGTAGGGCGTTCCGGGCCAGGACTCCACCAGGGCTCCTCCTCGTCATTGGCGCCCGGACGGGCGCGCCCGCCGAGAGTACCCCGGTATTGGAACGATCAAACCATCGGCGGCGACTGCCGGGGAATGACCTGCGGGAGGTGCAGGTTGGCCCAGGGTGACGTCGACCGGGTCTGAGCCGATCACCCGCGCCAGCGTCGGTCTCCGCAGCGAGCGCGGCCCGGTCCTGCTCGCGATCATGCTGAGTGTCGGCTTGATCGCGATCGACTCCACGATCCTGGCCACCGCGGTGCCTTCGGTGGTCGACGACCTGGGCGGGTTCACCGAGTTCCCCTGGCTCTTCTCGGTCTACCTGCTCGCGCAGGCGGTCACGGTGCCGCTCTACGGAAAGGTCGCCGATCTGGTCGGCCGCAAGCCGGTGATGCTGTTCGGCATCGGGGTGTTCGTCGTCGGCTCGTTGCTCTGCGGCATCGCGTGGGGGATGACGTCCCTGATCATCTTCCGCGCCGTGCAGGGGATCGGCGCCGGCGCGATCATGCCTGTGAGCATGACCATGGTGGGCGACCTCTACTCGCTCGAGGAGCGGGCCAAGGTCCAGGGCTACCTGGCCAGCGTCTGGGCGATGGCCGCAGTCGTCGGGCCGACCCTCGGCGGTGTCTTCTCCGACTTCCTCTCGTGGCGCTGGATCTTCTTCGTCAACCTGCCCATCGGCCTCGCGGCCGCGGCGGTGCTGCTGCGCCGGTTCACCGAGCAGGTCGAGCGCCGTCGTCACCAGATCGACGTCGCCGGCGCCAGTCTGCTGACCGTCGGCGGCGTGCTGCTGCTCCTCGGTCTGCTCGAGGGCGGCGTCGAGTGGCCGTGGGCCTCCGCGACGAGCGTCAGCGTCCTCGCTGTCTCGGTGGTGCTGTTGCTGGCATTCGCCGTGGTGGAGCGGCGTGCTGCCGAGCCGGTTCTCCCGGCCTGGGTGTTCCGGCACCGCGTGCTCAACGTCGCCGCTGCCAACTCGTTGCTGGTCGGGGTGCTGCTGATGGGGCTGACGTCGTACGTCCCTCTCTACGCCCAGGCCGTCCTCGGTCACGGTGCGCTGGTATCCGGTCTGACCCTGGCCACCCTCACCATCGGCTGGCCGATCGCGGCGTCGACGTCGGGGCGCTTCTACCTCTCCCGTGGCTTCCGCTTCACCACGGCCCTCGGCGCGGTGCTCACGGTCGCGGGTGGTGTTCTCCTCCTGTTCATCGGTCCGGACTCGTCGCTGGTCCTGCTCGGCGGCGCCTGCTTCGTCCTCGGGCTCGGCTTCGGATACGTCGCCAGCCCGTCGGTCGTCGCGGTGCAGCAGGCCGTCGGCTGGCAGCGCCGCGGCGTCGCGACCGGGGCCAACATGTTCGCCCGCTCGGTGGGCAGTGCGCTCGGCGTCGCGATCTTCGGTGCCGTCGCCAATGGCGTGATCACCGCCAAGCTCGGTGGCGACGTCTCGCGCCTCGACGGTTTCCCGCCGGCGGTCCTCGACCCGGCGATCACCGCCGTCTTCGCCGTCTCGGCAGCACTCGCGCTGCTGCTCGTGGTCGTCACGAGCCTGATGCCACGGCGAGTGCAGGCTCCGTCGGTGTAGTTCCCGCTGCACGTTACCGAGCAGTAGTCTCGGCGGCATGAAGCGCGAGATTTTCGACGAGGACCACGAGGCGTTCCGCAGCTCCGTCAAGGAGTTCCTGGACCGGGAGGTCACGCCCCACCTGGAGGAGCACGCCGAGAACCACGGTCTGAGCCGGGAGTTCTGGAAGGCGGCCGGCGCGCAGGGGTTCCTCGGGCTGGAGGTGCCCGAGGAGTACGGCGGCATGGAGGCCAAGGACTACCGCTTCAACGCGGTGCTGACCGAGGAGCTCGCCAAGGTCAACATGACGCTGCCGAGCTGCGTCGGCATCCACGCCGACATCGTGGCGCCGTACCTGGTGCACCTGACCAACGACGAGCAGAAGAAGCGCTGGCTTCCCGACTTCTGCTCCGGCGACCTGCTCACCGCCATCGGCATGACCGAGCCGGGCGGCGGCTCCGACCTCGCCAACCTCAAGACCACGGCCGTCCGCGACGGCGACGACTGGGTGATCAATGGTGCGAAGACCTTCATCACCAACGGCGGCAGCGCCGACCTGGTCGTGGTCGCGGCGAGCACCGACAAGGAGAAGCGGGCCAAGGGCATCTCGTTGTTCGGCGTCGACACCAAGTCCGAGGGGTTCTCGGTCGGCCGCGTGCTGGACAAGGTCGGTCAGGACGAGTCCGACACCGCCGAGCTCGCGTTCGAGGACGTGCGGGTCAGCAACGACGACCTGATCGGCGAGCTCGACACCGGCTTCATCTCGATGATGCAGTTCCTGCCGCAGGAGCGACTGGGCTCAGCGATCACCAACCTCGCCCACGCCGCGCAGATCCTCGACGAGACCGTGGAGTACACCAAGGAGCGCAAGGCGTTCGGCCAGGCGATCGGCTCCTTCCAGGCCAACCAGTTCCTGCTGGCCGAGCTGGTCACCCAGGTCGAGGTCACCCAGGCCTACGTCGACGTCTGCATCATGAAGCACACGCGCGGCGAGCTGACGCCGGTCGACGCGGCCAAGGCCAAGTGGTGGACCTCTCAGGTGCAGAACGATGTCCTCGACCACTGCGTGCAGCTGCACGGCGGCTACGGCTACATGAACGAGTACCGCGTGGCCAGGGCCTGGCGTGACGCCCGCGTCACCAAGATCTGGGCCGGCTCCAACGAGATCATGAAGATGCTGATCGGCCGCGACCTGGGTCTCTGAGCACCCGTCGGTGGGTCACCGCCCCTGCGCGGGTGCAGGGGTTTCGAGGCTCAGGCCGCCAGACGGCCTTCGCACCTCAACCACCGAGGAGGGCTGCGAGCCACCGCCGGTGGTTGAGGTGCGAGCGAAGCGAGCCTCGAAACCCCGTGACCGTGGGCCGGGCGGCGACCACGGTGGTCACTGCCCTGCGGCTGTGCGGGGGTTTCGAGGCTCAGGCCGCCAGGCGGCCTTCGCACCTCAACCACCGAAGCCCAGCCTTGCCTTGCTTGCGGCCGGGCGGCCGACGCCGAACGATTGACCCATGACCATCGACACCGGCGCCCTCGACGCGCCCGTCGGCCCCCACGAGGACGAGCCGCACGGCGACGGCATCAACAACCGGCTCAACTGGCTTCGGGCCGGCGTCCTGGGTGCCAACGACGGCATCGTCTCCACGGCCGGTCTCGTGATGGGTGTCGCGGGTGCGACCAGTGATCGCACCACCATCCTGATCGCAGGGATCGCGGGCCTGGCCGCCGGCGCCCTGAGCATGGCCGCCGGGGAGTACGTCTCGGTCAGCACCCAGCGCGACTCCGAGCAGGCCCTCCTGGCCAAGGAGCGGGCCGAGCTCGAGCACGAGCCGGAGGAGGAGCTCGCGGAGCTGGCCGGGCTCTATGTCGAGAAGGGCCTCAGCGAGGAGTTGGCGCTGCAGGTCGCCGAGGAGCTCACCGCCCACGACGCGCTGGCCGCCCACGCCGAGACCGAGCTCGGCATCGATCCCGACGACCTGACCAACCCCTGGCATGCCGCGTGGGCGTCGATGCTGGCCTTCACCTTCGGGGCCCTCCTGCCGTTGCTGACCATCACCTTGACCCCGGCGTCGGTCCGCATCTGGGCCACCGTGGCGGCCGTCGGGGTGGCGCTCGCCTGCACCGGCTGGGCCTCGGCCCGCCTCGGGTACGGCGCCGCCGGCCGGGCCGTGGTCCGCAACGTGGGTGGAGGTGTCCTGGCCATGGCGGTCACCTACGGGATCGGTGTCCTGCTCGGCACCCAGATCGGGTGACGCCTCCCCGAGGGACGCGGATGTTCGTCGCCCTCGTTCCGCCGGCCGCGGCCGTCGAGGACCTCGACGCCTTCCTCGAACCCCGCCGGGCATCTGCGGCCTTCCGATGGGCGTTGCCCGAGCAGTTCCACGTCACGCTCTCTTTCCTGGCCGCGGTGGCCGACCGGCATCTGGATGAGCTGGTGGAACGGCTGGAGCGCGCCGGCAAGCGACGTACGTCGTTCGGCACCCGGATCGCCGGCGGCGGCGCCTTTCCCAACGTCGGCCGCGCCCGCGTCGTGTGGGCCGGTCTGGATCTCGACGAGCACGGCGCGACCGAGCTGCAGCGGCTGGCGACCGGGACCCGGGCCGCCGCGTCGCGCACCGGCATCCCCGTGGACGGTCAGCGCTTTCGCTCGCACATCACCGTCGCCCGCCTCGGACGCCCGGCCGAGGTCTCGAACTGGGTGCGGCTGCTCGACGCCTACTCCGGTCCGCCCTGGACCGCGGACCGGATCGAGCTCGTCGCCTCGCACCTCGGCGAAGGCCCGGGGCGCCGTCCCCGCTACGAGACGGTCGCCACGATCCCGCTCTCCCGATAGGTCGCCTGGGATCGAGGATGGGTGACGGGTGTCACCCATCCGCCGCCGAGCCGTGAGACGACTGTCCCCAGGACGCGACTTGCCCTAGGTTTCAGCGCGTGAAGATCGCTGTAGCCAGGGAAACCAGGGATGGCGAGTCCCGCGTCGCGATGGTGCCCGAGCTGGTCGAGAAGCTCACCGCCCTCGGCTACGAGGTAGCCGTCGAGCCCGACGCCGGTCGGGCGGCCCAGTTCGCCGACGACGAGTACGTGGACGCGGGTGCAACCGTCGAGGAGTCCGCCCTTGACGGGGCCGACCTGGTGGTCTCGGTCCAGCCGCTGCCCAACGAGACGATCCGTCGGCTCCCCAAGGGCACCGCGACGATCTCCTTCCTCCCCACCAGCCAGGAGGAGGACGTCGTCCGCGACCTGCGCGACTGCGGCATCACCTCGTTCGCAATGGAGTTCGTGCCGCGCATCTCCCGGGCGCAGTCGATGGACGCCTTGTCGTCCCAGGCGCTGGTGGCCGGGTACCGATGCGCCATTGTCGCCGCCGGCATGCTCCGGCGGTTCTTCCCGCTCAACATGACCGCGGCCGGCACCGTTCAGCCGGCCACGGTCGTCGTCCTCGGCGCCGGGGTCGCCGGACTCCAGGCGATCGCCACCGCCAAGCGGCTCGGGGCGGTCGTCCAGGCCTACGACGTCCGCGCCGCCGCCGCGGAGGAGATCGCCTCGATGGGCGCCAAGCCGATCGACCTCGAGCTCGAGACGCTCGAAGGTGCCGGCGGCTACGCCCGCGAGATGACCGAGGATCGGGCGGCCAGGCAGCGCGAGCTGCTGACGCCGTACATCGCCGCGGCGGACGCGCTGATCACCACCGCCGCCGTGCCGGGCCGCCGGGCTCCGATGCTGGTGACCCGCGAGATGGTCGAGCAGATGAAGCCGGGCTCCGTGGTGGTCGACCTGGCCGCCGAGACCGGCGGCAACGTGGAGGGTTCGGAACCCGGTGAGGTAGTCCGGATCGGCAACGCCCAGGTCTGGGGTGGCCGCAACGTGCCTTCCCAGATGCCCGGGCCGGCGTCGCGGCTCTACGCCCAGAACATCGTCAACCTGGTCGAGCTGATGACCGACAAGGGCCAGGAGGCGGACGAGCAGAACGAAGGTCGGCCGGCCTCCTTCGCGCCCGACTTCGACGACGAGGTCGTCGCCGGTGCGTGCGTCACCCACGAGGGTGCGATCGTTCACGAGGGCACCCGTGAGGCGATCGAGGGTGCCGATCCTGCCGACAGCACCACCACGGAAGGTGAAAGCAGTGAGTGAAGCGGTCGTCTGGCTGACGATCTTCGTCCTGAGCGTGTTCGTGGGCATCGAGGTGATCTCGAAGGTCTCCTCGACCCTGCACACGCCGTTGATGTCCGGCGCCAACGCCATCCACGGCATCATCCTGCTCGGCGCGATCATCGTGACCGGGCAGGCCGAGAGCACCGCGGCCGTGGTGGTGGGCCTGGTCGCGGTCGTGCTGGCGGCGGTCAACATGGTCGGTGGCTTCGTGGTCACCGACCGGATGCTGCAGATGTTCACCCGCAGGAAGAAGAAGGCTCCGGCCGAGAGCAGCGCCGCATGACGCCGACCTGGGTGCAGCTCGCCTACCTCGCGTGCGCGGTCTGCTTCATCCTCGCCCTCAAGGGTCTGTCCGGCCCGAAGACGGCCCGGTACGGCAACCTCGTCGGGGCCGTCGCCGCCGTCGTCGCGGTCACGATCCCGTTCTTCTACCTCGAGCTCGACCACGTCGTGCTGATCCTGCTCGCGATCGCCGTCGGCACCGTCGCCGGTGTCTTCGGGGCCCGCAAGGTCCAGATGACACAGATGCCGCAAATGGTGGCGCTGTTCAACGGGGTCGGTGGCGGCGCCGCGGCCCTGGTCGCTCTCCTGGAGCTGGCCGAGATCGTCGGGCACGACGAGGACGTCGGGTGGTTCGTGCTGCTCGCGACCGCCTTCACCATCGCGGTGGGCTCGGTGTCGTTCGCCGGTTCGATCGTCACCTTCGCCAAGCTCCAGGACCTGATGACCTCCGCCCCGGTGGTGTTCCCCGGACTCCCCGTCATCTTCGGCGCGGGACTGCTCGCCACGATCGGGCTCACGGCCGTCACCATCGGCGCCCCGGTGCTCTGGGTGGGGGTGGCGCTGGGGCTGGTCGGCCTGGTCGTCGGCGTGCTCCTCGTGCTGCCGGTCGGTGGCGCCGACGTACCGATCGTGATCTCGCTGCTCAACGCCTTCACCGGTCTCACCGTCGCGGCCAGCGGCTACGTCCTCGAGAACACGCTGCTGCTGGTGGCCGGCACCCTGGTCGGAGCGAGCGGTACCTTCCTTACCCTGCTCATGGCCAACGCCATGGGGCGGTCGGTCACGAACATCCTCTTCGGCGCCCTCAAGGGAGGATCGACGCTCGGCGGCGGCGAGGCGTCGGACCGCCCGGTCAAGTCGGCCCAGCCGAACGACGTCGCAATCATGCTGGGGTACGCCGACCGCGTGATCATCGTGCCCGGCTACGGTCTCGCCGTCGCCCAGGCCCAGCACGCGCTGCGCGAGCTGGTCGACGTCCTCGGAGAGCGCGACATCCAGGTCGACTACGCCATCCACCCGGTGGCCGGCCGGATGCCCGGGCACATGAACGTGCTGCTGGCGGAGGCCCAGGTGCCCTACGAGCAGCTCAAGGAGATGTCGGAGATCAACGGCGACTTCAAGGACGCCGACGTCGTGCTCGTCGTGGGCGCCAACGACGTGGTCAACCCCGCCGCCAAGACCACTCCTGGCGCCCCGATCTACGGGATGCCGATCCTCAACGCCGACGAGGGGAAGCAGATCATCTTCATGAAGCGCTCGATGCGGCCGGGCTTCGCCGGAATCGAGAACGAACTGCTGTACGACCCGAAGACCACCCTGCTCTTCGGTGATGCCCGCGACTCGCTCGGCAAGTTGCTCGCGGCGGTCAAGAACATCTGACGGTCCGGCTTCGGCGGCATCCGGGCTCCGGATGCCGCCGAAGTCGTTGCGCTGTAGGGTTCCCCAAACCGGTTACAGCCCATCCGTCCTGGGAGATTCGCGTGAGCGACTGCCAATCCGAGGCCCGTACCGACTGGGAGGCGCGGATCTCGCGCCGCTCCGACACCAGCCCACGCACCGTTCCACCGGTGCTGCCGCCGCCGGCCGGGTTGGTGGCATCACCAGGCGCCGGTCACGTGACGCTGCGCTGGCAACCGGTCGAGGGCGCTGCCGGTTATCTGATGCACCGCGGTGACAGCGCCGAGGGGCCGTTCCGCCCGGTCGATCATCTGGGCGGCGACGTGCTCGCCGTGCCCGACACCTGGTACGTCGACACGACAGGTGAGCCGGGC